>NZ_JBNZCE010000024.1:0-68238 GCF_050589265.1 Actinoplanes sp. G11-F43 | reverse complement strand
ACGACGGTGACGGTCAACGGGGCAGCTTTCCGCGCAGTTCGGAGGCGTAGAAGTCGAGGAAGCCGTCCGGGTCGGGGCCGCTGTTCATCAACACCACATGGTCAAAACCGGCTTTCGCGTACGTCTGGACAGCCTCGACGTAGGGCTCGGGGTCGGGTCCGGCGACGAAGTCGGCGCGGATGTCGTCCTCGGTGACCGTCGCCGACGCGGCCTCGAAGTTGATAGGGTTCGGCAGTTCGGCCATCACCTTCCAGCCGGTGACCGCCCAGCGTGTGGTGCGGTGCGCTTCGGCGATGCCGGCTTCCACGGTGGGCGCCCACGCCACCGCCGCCTCCGCGTATCGCGGGCCGGTGCCGCCGTACCGGGTGAACACTTCGACGAGTTCGGCGTCCGGGTCGGTGGCGAACAGGCCGCTGCCGTGGGTGGCGGCCAGTTCGGCGGCGCGCGGGCCGCCGGCGGCGACGGCGATCGCCGGCGACTCCGGCGGCAGGTCGAAGACGCGGGCGTCCTCCAGCTTCAGATACCTGCCGTCGTACGACTGGTATCCGCCCTGCCAGAGCAGGTTGATGATGTCGAGGGCCTCGGTGAGCCGGTCGTGCCGTTCGGTGACGCTGCCGAAGCCCTGCCCGACCACGTGCTCGTTGAGGCGTTCGCCGGAGCCGACGCCGAGGGTGAACCGGCCGTCGGACAGGATCGCCAGGGTGGCGGCGGCCTGCGCGATGATCGCCGGGTGGTAGCGGACGGTGGGGCAGGTGACGCCGGTGGCCAGGCCGAGCGTGTCGGTCTTGGCCGCGATGACGCTCAGCACGTTCCACGCGAACGGCGAGTGTCCCTGCACGTCGAGCCAGGGGTGGTAGTGGTCGCTGATCTCGACGAAGTCGAAGCCGGCCTGTTCGGCGCGGACCGCTTGGCGGACGAGTTCCTTGGGGCCGAAGGCTTCGGCCGCGAGCTTGTATCCGATCCTCATGGTGCTGCCCGATTCCCCGGAATATCCAGGACAAACGCGGCGTGCCGCTCCGCCGCGCGTCCCGCGTTGTCCTCCGCACCGGCCGGCGTCGAGGGCGTCGCGGCGGGTCAGTCGCCGGCGGTGGGCGGCCGGGTGCGGTCGAGGGCGGCGGCGGCCCGGTCGCCGACGTATCCGAGGTAGCCGATGTACGGCACGCCCACCACCGCGAGCAGCAGCACCATGCCGATCACCGGCGGATCGCCGAGGAACGCGCCTAGCAGCACCGGCAGCGGCGAGATCACCGCGAGCAGGATGCCGGTCCGGTACATCGGCCTCGCCACGGCGCGATGCGCGGCCCGCCAGTGCCGGGGGGAACGCGTGGTGGCCGTGGTCCGGATGCCCGGGCCGCGGTACATGTCCGCTCCCGGGCGCAGGGCCGCCCGGGAGGTGAACGCGACCAGCCACCCGAGGAGGGCGTAGACCACGGAGACGAATGCGCCGGCGAGCAAGACGGGTCCTCCTCGATCAGGGGTCGCCAGGATCTCAGGGTCGCCGGTCCGGCATCGTTCGATCCCGCTGGGGTGGGTTCGCGTCGACGGCGGCTACCACGTCGACCGAGGCCACGTCGTTCAGCAATGACGCCGATGCGTGCCGCCGCCCGGCGGCCCTGGGCCGCACCGGGCCGCCGGACGGTACCGGCGTCGCCTGTAAGGTCGGGCTGGTGAGTGAGCGGATCATCGGCGGACGGGCCTACGACTTCTCCCGCCGGGTGGTCGTGATGGCGATCGTGAACCGGACGCCCGACTCGTTCCACGACCGGGGGCGCACGTTCGCGCTGGAGAAGGCGACCGAGGCGGTCAAACGGGCGGCCGACGACGGGGCCGACTGGATCGACATCGGTGGGGTCCCGTTCGCGCCCGGCCCCGAGGTGAGCGTCGCCGAGGAGCTGGACCGGGTGCTGCCGGTCGTGGAGGCCGCCCGTGGCCTGGCCGTCGTCTCGGTGGACACGTTCCGGCCGGAGGTGGCCCGCGCGGTGATCGAGGCCGGTGCCGGGGTCGTCAACGACACGTCGGGGCTGCGGGATCCGGCGATGGCCGACGCGGTGGTGGGCACCGGCGCGCAGCTGGTGATCTGTCACAGTCTGGCGGCGCCGCGCACCGAGTTCCCGAGCCCGCGCTACGACGACGTGACCGCCGAGGTGGGCGCGTTCCTGCGGGCTAAGGTGGATCTGGCGCTGGCCCGCGGGGTCCGGCCGGATCAGATCATCATCGATCCGGGGCACGACCTGAACAAGAACACCAGGCATTCGCTGGAGCTGACCCGGCGGCTGGACGAGATCGCGGCGATCGGCTATCCGATGCTGGCGGCGCTGAGCAACAAGGACTTCATCGGGGAGACGCTGGACCGGCCGCAGCGGGAGCGGCTGGCCGGCACCCTGGCCACCGTGGTGTTCTCGATCCTGCACGGGGCGCGGATCATGCGGGTGCACGACGTGCGCGCCAACGTCGACGCGATCCGGATGACCGAGGCGATGCTGGGCTGGCGGGAGCCGGCGTACACCCGGCACAACATCTGACAGCGGGCATGTTGCGCGGGCGCAACATGCCTGCAACGATGACCTTCAATTCGGCGCCGCCCGGTCAGCGCGAGTCTCCGGCCACCGTCCTCGGCGGGTGACCCACGCATCCGCTCTCCCCGGTCCGGACGGCGCGGGGCTGTGATGAGACGTGTGCCGGGCTTCCGGCCGGCACACGTTCAGCCGCCGCTCTCAACCGATCCGGTTTCCGGGCAGTCCGCCGGCCCGCCGCTGGTGCCGGCGGTGCCGTCCAGGGCCGGCGCGACGGTCCGGAACTCCACATACCGTTTCCGGGGCAGCCCACCGACCACGGTGAAGTCGCCGACCGCGCTGACCGCGCCGTGCCTGACGCTGGCGGTCAGCTGCCGGGTGCCGGCCACGCCGTTGGCCTGCGGCGCCCAGGCCAGCAGGTTGCCGTCCCGGTCGACGGCGGCGAGTTTGCCGCGGGCCACCGAGCCGTCGGTGCAGATGCCGCGGGCCCCGTTGCTGGTGGTGGTGCAGGCCATGTCGAAGTGGCCGCCGACGTAGACGGTGCCGTCGAGCACGGTGATCGCCTGGGCGTCGCCGTCGAAGACCCGGGTCCAGCGGGTCCGGCCGTCGACGGTGTAGGAGACGGCCCGGCCGCCCTGCCCGCCGAGTGCGGCGTAGACGCCGTCGGTGTCGGTGGCGATCGCGAGCACCTGGGACACCGGTCTGGGCAGGAACCGCCGGTCGAGTTCCCCGGTGTGCGGGTCGACGGCGGTCAGCCGGAGGCTGGACTTCACGTCGTTGGTCTTGTGGAAGCCGCCGCCCACGTACACCCGGTCACCGGTGACGGCGAGCGCGTTCACGGTGTCGTCGGTGACCGGTGTCCAGGCCGGGTCGAGGGTGCCGGTGGCGGCGTCGAAGGCGGCCAGGTTGGCGCGCGGCGAGCCGTTCACCGCGGTGATCCGCCCGCCCAGGTAGATCCGGCCGTGCCCGGTGGCGAGGGCGTTGGGCTGGCCGAGCACGGTGTGGCGCAGTGCGGTGAGCCGGCCGTCGGTGGCGTCGATGCCGGCCAGCGCGTCCCGGGGTTCGCCGTTGACGGTGTCGAAGTCGCCGGCCGCGTAGACGACGCCGCCGTCCACGGCGAGGGCGCGCACGTTGGCGTCGGCGACCGGGGCCCAGTCGAGCAGCGCGCCGGTGTGGGCGTCGAAGGCGGCGAGCCGGGTGCGGGCGACGTTCCGGCCGTTGACCGAGGCGAGGGTGAAGTTGCCGCCGACGTAGACGGTGTCCCCGGCGTACGCGACCGCGTACACCGGGCCGTTGAACGAGGGGGTGATCGACGGCTCGGCCGAGACGGTCTCCGCGGACGCCGTGCCGCCCGCGGTGACGAGGACCGTCGCGGCTGCGGCGACCAGCACATGACGGAGCGCTTTAGCGCCTTTTCTGGTGATTTGTGCCACGCCCGGGTTTAACTTCCGAGATCCACAAAAGTCGCGGCTGATCTATGCCGGCGCCGCCCGGAACCCGCGGATCGCCAGCTCCGCGAACCGCCGCGACTCGGCCGGCCGCAACCCGCTGTTGGCCCGCAGCACCACCAGGAAGTCGTCCACCGTGAAATCCGGCCGCAGCGTCCCGGCGGCCTTCGCCCGGACCGCGATCCCGGAGATGGCGCGATGACCGTGTTCGAGGATCGATTCACGATCGACCGCTTGCGGGTACGCCGCATGAAAAGCCGCCGTGAACCCCCGGTCCCGGGCATGGAACGCGAACATCTCCTCGATCAGCGAGCACAGCCCCCGCCACGGATCGGGGTCGGCGGCGGCCCGGTCCAGGATCCGGGTGCAGAGCTGGTTCTGCTCCGCGAACGCCTCGGTGACCAGCGCCTCCTTGGTGGGGAACCGCCGGTAGAGGGTGGCCGGACCGACCCCGGCCCGGCGCGCCACCTCCCGCATCGGCACGTCCAGCCCGTCCTCGGCGAACAGCTCGCGGGCGGCGGCCAGGATCCGCTCCCGGTTGTCGCGGGCATCCGAGCGCAACGCCGGGGATGACTGAGTCAAAGTCACCGTCACGCTCTCACTTTAGCCAAGTGGACGGGGTGTTCCGGTTAGCGTCCCCGGGCATGAGAGCACTGCAGTTCCACGAGTACGGGCCCGCCGACGTGCTGCGGGTCGAGGACATCCCGGCACCGCACCCCGGGCCGGGCGAGATCCGGATCGCGGTCCGCGCCTCCGGCGTCACCCCGGCCGACCACCGGATCCGGTCCGGTGAGTTCCGGCACCTGCTGCCGGTCACCTTCCCGCACACGCTCGGCATCGACGCGGCGGGAGTGGTGGACGAGATCGGTGCGGGCGTGACCGGGGTCCGTACCGGCGACGCGGTCTTCGGTCTGACCGACCTGGCGAAACTGGGCGGAGCCAACGCCGAGTACGCCGTCCTCGCCCTGTGGGCGGCCAAGCCGGAAGCGTTGAGCTGGGAGCAGGCCGGTGGCGCGGCCGGCAACACCGAGACCTCCGGCCGGGTGCTCGACCTACTGCGGATCACCGAGGGCGACACGCTGCTGATCGAGGGCGCGGCCGGCGGGGTCGGCTCCCTCGCGGTCCAGCTCGCCGTCGCCCGGGGCGCCCGGGTGATCGGCACCGCGAGCCCCCGCAACCACGACTTCCTGGCCGGGCTGGGCGCCGAACCGGTCAGCTACGGGCCGGGGCTGGCCGGCCGGGTCGGCGGGCCGGTCGACGCGGTGTTCGACTGCGCCGGATCCGGCTCGCTGGGTGACCTGGTCGCCCTGGCCGGCGGGCCGGATCGGGTGGTGACCATCGCCGACTTCCACGCCGCCGAGCACGGGGTGCGCCAGTCCCGGACGGCCGGGCCGGGCGCCGACCCGCAGTCCCGGACAGCCCTGGGAGTCGCCGCGCGGCTGGCCGGGCAGGGGCGGTTCACCGTACCGGTGGCCGGGGTGTTCCCCCTGGCGGAGGCGGCCGCGGCGCACCGGCTCAGCGAGACCGGCCACGCCCGCGGCAAGGTAGTGCTCACCCCATAACCGCGTGGCCACTTCCGGTCCGGATCGGACCGCTGCGCGGCACGGTCGTGGCCCGTGTGGCCCGCGTGGTCCGCGTGGTCCGCGTGGTTACTTGTGGTTCGGATCGGACCGGTGTGCGGCACTTGTGCGGTCCACCAGGGTCTGCAGCTCCTGCTCGGTGATCTCCTCCAGCAGGAAGACCACCCGGTAGACCACGTAGCCCAGCCAGGCCCGCGCGGTCACCGGGTCGGTCACCGCCCGCAGCGCCTCCTCCCACGGATGCAGGATGTCGCGCAGGTCGGCCCGGCCGGCCTCACCCCGCGAACTCATCGCGGCGGCCACCACACCGGCGTCGCCGTACCGGGTCAGGGCCCCGACCAGCAGGCCCAGCACGGTCACGGCGTCGCCGGTGACGTCCACCGGGGCGAGCCGGTCACGGACCGCGTCGGTCACCACCGCCGCCTTGTTCGGCCACCAGCGGTACAGCGTCATCTTGGCGACGCCGGACCGCTCGGCGATCCGTTCCATCGTCACCCGGTGGTAGCCGACCTCGGTGAGCAGCTCCTCGGCCGCGGTCAGGGCGGCCCGGTGCGCCTCGGGGTCACGTCTGCGGCCGGCCATCGGTCTCCCTGCATGTCGTCGTACGGATCACAGGGATTCTAAACCGATACGAGACGTATCGTTTAGAAATCAAGGGCCCACCGGCCCGGTTTTCGTGAGGACTGATGGACATGGCACGACTGACTGGCAAGACCGCCCTGGTGACCGGCGCGGCCGGCGGCATCGGCAAGCACACCGCGCGGCGCATGGTGGAAGAGGGCGCGACCGTGATCGTGGCCGACGTGCAGGACACGCTCGGCGCCGAGACCGCCGCCGAGATCAACGCCCACTACCTGAGCCTCGACGTGACCAGCGAGGCCGCCTGGGAGCGCGCGGTGCAGACCGTCCGGGAGACGTTCGGTGGCCTGGACATCCTGGTCAACAACGCCGGCATCAGTGACCGTGACGTGCTGGAGGACACCGGGCTGGCCACGTACGAGAAGGTGGTCGCGGTCACCCAGACCAGCGTGTTCCTCGGGATGAAGGCGTTCGCGCCGCTGCTCAAGGAGGCCTCGGCCGCCTCGGTGGTGAACATCAGCTCGATCTTCGGGGCGTCCGGCGGGTTCGGCGCCTCCCCGGCGTACCACGCGGCCAAGGGCGCGGTCCGCACCCTGACGAAGAACATCGCCATCGAGTGGGCGCCGATCGGCATCCGGGTCAACAGCGTGCACCCGGGCTTCATCGAGACGCCGATGATGGGCGACACCGACCGGACCCCGCTGGCCGAGGTCACCCCGCTCGGCCGGGTCGGGCGGCCGGAGGAGGTCGCCGACGCGGTGCTCTTCCTGGCCAGTGACGAGGCGTCGTTCGTCACCGGTTCGGAGTTGTACGTGGACGGCGGCTACCTCGCCCGCTGAAGTCCTCGCTGCTCACCAGCCGCCCGGCGGTGCCTCCAGGTGGACGACCCCGGTCACGGTCATCTCGTCGAGGAGTTCGGGGCCGTACCCGAAGCCCTGTCCGCTGCCGCGGCGTGGATGCGCGGCACCGCCGGGAGCGCCGCCGAACACCGCGTTGACCTTGACGGTGCCCACCGGCAGTTCCCGCCAGGCGCGCTGGGCGTGGCTCATCGACCGGGTGAGGACGGTGGCGGCCAGCCCGTACGGTGAGTCCGCGGCCCGCCCCAGCGCCTCCTCGAACGAGTCCACCGTGGCCACCGGCGCGACCGGCCCGAACGTCTCCTCCCGCATCACCGCCATGTCGTCGGCGCAGCCGCTGAGGACGGTCGGCGGGTAGTACGCGCCGGGCCCGTCCGGGATCTCCCCACCGTGCCGCAGTGCCGCCCCGTCCCGGACCGCGGCGCGCACCTGCTCGTGCACGGTGTCCCGGAGCCGCCGGTCGACCAGTGGCCCGATCCGGTCGCCCCAGGTCGCGGCCTCGGCGGTGAGCGCGTCGAGGAACGCGCCGGCCACGTCCCGGTGCGCGTAGATCCGTTCCACCGCGACGCAGATCTGCCCGGAGTTGACGAAGGCGCCGAGTGCCGCCTGCCCGGCCGCCCATCCCGGGTCGACGTCGGCGTCCACGATCAGCGGGTCGCTGCCACCGTTCTCCAGCAGGGCTTTCGCGCCGGTCCGGGCGCAGGCCGCGGCGATCGACCGGCCGGCCGCGGTGGAGCCGACGTGGGCGACCAGGTCCACCGCCGACCCGGCCAGGGCCGCCCCGGCCGGGCCGTCGCCGTGCACCACCGACAGCACGCCGGGTGGCAGGTGCGGGTGGATCAGGGCGGCCAGCCGCCCGCCGGTGGCCGGGGTGCGCTCGCTGGGTTTGTGGACCACCGTGTTGCCGGTGACCAGGGCGGCGCCGAGGAGTCCGCAGGCGACGGCGACCGGATCGTTCCACGGGGTGATCACGGCGACCACCCCGCGTGGGCGGAACGCCATCAGGTCGATCGCGGCGCCGTCGCCGGCCAGGGTCCGGCCGCGGTGGGTGGGGCCGAGTTCGGCGTACTGGCGCAGGGTGCCGACTCCGGCGCCGATCGACTCGCGGGCGCCGTCGACGGGTTTGCCCATCTCGGCGGCCATGATCCCGGCCAGTTCACCGGCCGCGGCCTCGATCGCGTCGGCGGCGGCGTGCAGGGCGGCGGCCCGGGCGGCCGGCGCGGTCGCGGCCCATTCCGGGGCGGCTTCGCGGGCGGTACGCACGGCCGCCTCGATGTCGGCCGCGGTGGATACCGGCACCCGGGTCACCGGGCTGCCGTCCCGCGGATCGGTGACGGTCAGGGTGCGCCCGGAAGCGCCGTTCGACTGATGGCCGTCGATGAGCTGGGTGGCTTCGAACATGCGCGCAGTCTTCCCACACCTGCCGCCGTAAAACTTGACATACAACAAATATCCCCTGATGGACGATAGTTATCAGTCCAGCTCAGCGTGCATTTTCCAGGATTCTGGAGAAGTCGATGATCGAGCGAATAGAAGGGTGGGTCAGGGGTATCCGGGCCGCCATGCGTGTTCTCGGGATCAACGCGATCTTCCACGACCCGTCCGCGGCGGTGATCGTCGACGGCCGGGTGGTGGCCGCCGCCGAAGAGGAGCGGTTCAGCCGTCGCAAGCACGGCAAGCGGCCGGTGCCGTTCTCCGCGTGGGAGCTGCCGGAGCTGGCCGCCGACTGGTGCCTGCGCGAGGCCGGCCTGCGTCCCGGGGACGTGGACACGATCGCCTACTCGTTCGACCCGGCGCTCTGCGGGGACGGCGTCGACAGCGACCCGTGGGACCACCTGCGGGTCGACTACGCCCGGCGGGCACCACAGTTCCTGGCCACCGCCCTGCCCGGACTCGACCCGGACCGGGTGCGGTTCGTGCCGCACCACGTCGCGCACGCGGCGTCCGCCGGGCTGAGCGTGCCCGAGGACAACGCGGTGCTGGTGCTGGACGGGCGCGGGGAGTCGGCCAGCCACCTGGCCGGTGCCTACCGCGGCGGCCGGCTCGACGTGCTGGCCGCGCAGGCGCTGCCGCACTCGCTCGGGCTGCTCTACGAGGACCTCACCCGGCACCTGGGCTTCCTGCACTCCAGCGACGAGTACAAGGTGATGGCCCTCGCCTCGTACGGCACCCCACGGTTCCTCGGCCTGCTCCGGGACCTGGTCCGGCCCACCGGCGACGGCGGATTCACCATCGAGCGCATCGACTGGGACGCCCTGGCCAAGCGGCGCGGCGCCGAGGACGAGATGACCGACGCCCACGCCGACCTGGCCTCCAGTGTCCAGGCGCGCCTGGAGGAGGTGATCCTGGAGCTGGCCCGGTGGGCGTACCACGCGTCCGGGGGTCTGAAGACCCTGACCATGGCCGGCGGGACCGCCCTGAACTGTGTGGCCAACGCCCGGGTCGCCGCCGAGGGGCCGTTCGACCGGGTCTGGGTGCAACCGGCCGCCGGGGACGCCGGCACCGCCCTCGGCGCCGCGCTCGCCGTCGGCGAACAGCATGTCCCGTTCACCACCGCCGCCCTCGGCCGCGGCTGGACCGACGACGAGCTGGAAGCCGAACTGCGCCGGGCCGCGGTGCCCTACACCCGCCCGGACTCGATCGCGGCCGAGGCCGCCCGGGTGCTCGCCGGCAACGGCATCGTCGCCTGGTACCAGGGGCGCAGCGAGTACGGCCCGCGCGCCCTCGGGCACCGGTCGCTGCTGGCCCACCCCGGCGACCGGGACACCCAGACCCGGATGAACGACGTGAAGGGCCGCGAGCAGTTCCGGCCGATCGCACCGATGGTGCGCGCCGAACGGTTCCACGACATCTTCGAGGGCGCCTATCCCAGCCCGTACATGCTCTTCGTCCACCGGGTGAAACCGGACTGGCGCGACCGGATCCCGGCCGTCACCCACGTCGACGGCACCGCCCGGGTGCAGACCGTGCACGCCGACGACGAACCCGTGGTGGCCGCGATGCTGGCCGAGTTCGAACGGCTCACCGGCCTGCCGGTGGTCGTCAACACGTCACTGAACACGGCCGGCCGCCCGATGGTCGACACCCCGCGCGAGGCGCTCGAACTCTTCGGCTCGGCCCCGGTGGACCTGCTCGCGCTCGGCCCGTTCGCGGTCCACCGGGCCACCGCCTTCGCCGGTGCGGCCCGGTGACACCGCCCGGCGTCAGCATCGTGGTGCCCACCGTGGGCCGGCCCTGCCTGGGCACCCTGCTGAAAGCCCTCGGCCCGCTGCCGGACGGGATGGAACTGGTGATCGTGGACGATCGCCCGGACCGCACCACCCGGCTCGGCCTGCCGCCGGACAGCCCGGCCCGGGTGCTCCCCGGCCGGGCCGCCGGTCCCGCCGCCGCCCGCAACACCGGCTGGCGGGCCGCCCGGCACGAGTGGATCGCCTTCCTCGACGACGACGTGATCCCCGAACCCGGCTGGACCACCCGCCTGATCGAGGACCTGCGCCGCGCCGAGCGGATGGACGGCCGGATCGGGGGAGTCCAGGGCGACCTGTGGGTGCCACTGCCGGCCGGCCGCCGCCTCACCGACTGGGAACGGGTCACCGCCGGTCTGGCCGGCGGCGAGTGGATCACCGCGGACATGGCCTACCGGCGGGCCGCGCTGGCCCGCACCGGTGGTTTCGACGAGCGCCTGCCACGCGCCTTCCGGGAGGACGCCGAGCTGGCCCACCGAGTCCGCCGGGCCGGGTGGACACTGCTTCAAGGATCACGATCAACCGCCCATCCGGTACGGCCGGAGAGTCGCTGGATCAGCCTGCGCACCCAGCGCGGCAACGCCGACGACGCCCTGCTCCGCCGCCTGTACGGCCCGCATTGGCGCGATCTGCTGCGAATCCCGCCCGGCCGCCGCCACCGGCACGCCGCGATCGTCACCTGCCTGGCCGCGGCTGTCGGGTGTGCCGCCGTCGCCGGGACCCGGGCCGGTGGCCGGTTCTGGCCGGTGGCCGCCACTCTGGCCACCGCGGGCTGGGCGGCCGGCACCGCCGAATTCGCCGCCGCCCGCATCGCACCCGGCCCCCGGGATCGCCGCGAGGTGACCACCATGCTGCTGACCAGCGCCGTCATCCCGCCGATGGCTGTCGCCCACTGGCTACGCGGCTGGTTCCACTGGCGCGGCGCCGAACCGCTGCCCGAGGTCCCGGCCGGCCTCCAGCGGGTCGTCACACCAACCGACGCGATCACGATTCGTCCGGAGAAAGCTGATGAACCAGATGACTCGGAGGAGACGGTTCGTGACGACGAGGGCGTGCGAGCCGGGGCCCGCCGGTGAGCGGGAACCTCTTCGACGCGGTGCTCCTGGACCGGGACGGGACGCTCGTCGTCGACGTGCCCTACAACGGTGACCCGGACGCGGTGGTGCCCATGCCGGGCGCCCGGGCGGCACTCGACCGGCTGCGGGCCGCGGGACTGCGGCTCGGCGTGGTCACCAACCAGTCCGGGCTGGCCCGGGGACGGTTCACCGCCGAACAGATGGCCGCCGTCAACCGGCGGGTCGAGGAGCTGCTGGGACCGTTCGGCACCTGGCAGATCTGCCCACACGACGAGACCGCCGGCTGCGGATGCCGCAAACCCGCGCCCGGCCTGATCGCCGCCGCCGCGTCCGCGCTCGGCACGGTCCCCGCACGCTGTGTGATGGTCGGCGACATCGGCCGGGACATGGACGCCGCGCTCGCCGCCGGAGCCACCGGAATCCTGGTGCCCACCGACGTCACACTGGCCGGGGAGGTCCTCGCCGCCCCGCATCTCGCGACCGGCCTGGGCGCGGCCGCCGACCTGATCCTGCGCCGCCGGGAGCTGCTCGAACCGGCTCCCGCCGGCGACGGCCGGCCCACCGGCGGGACGGTTCTCGCGGTGCGGTCCGACTCGGCGGGGGACGTGCTGGTCACCGGTCCGGCGGTGCGGGCGCTGGCCGCCGGGGCCGACCGGGTGGTGCTGCTGTGCGGTCCGCGCGGACGGGACGCGGCCGGGCTGCTGCCCGGGGTGGACGAGATCATCGAGTGGCGGCTGCCGTGGATCGACCCGGAGCCGGCCGCGGTCGACGACGGTGACATGCGGGCGCTCGCCGCCCGGTTGCGGGAGATCCGGGCCGACCAGGCGGTGATCTTCACGTCGTTCCATCAGTCGGCGCTGCCGCTGGCCCTCCTGATGCGGATGGCCGGGATACCCCGGATCACCGCGATCAGCGACGACTATCCGGGCTCCCTGCTGGACGTCCGGCACCGCGTACCCGATGATCTGCCGGAACCGGAACGGGCCCGCAGCGTCGCCGCCGCCGCCGGGTTCGGTCTTCCGGAGTCCGACGACGGGCGGCTACGGGTGACCGTCCCGCCCGTCCCGCGCGGCGGCTACCTGGTGGTGCATCCCGGCGCGAGCTGCGAGGCCCGCGCCTGCCCGCCGGAGAACCTGCGCCGGATCGTGGCCGCGCTCGCCGCCGACGGGCACCGGGTGGTGGTCACCGGCGGGCCGGGGGAGCGGCATCTGGCCGGGTACGTCGCCGGGACCACCGGAGTGGACGCCGGGCCGATTCCGCTGCGTGATCTGGCCACGCTGATCGCCGGCGCGGGCGCCCTGATCGTCGCGAACACCGGGCCCGCCCACCTGGCCGCGGCCGTCGGCACCCCGGTGATCAGCCTGTACGCCCCGACCGTCCCATTCGGGCGCTGGGGCCCGTACCGGGTGCCCACCGTCCGCCTCGGCGACCCCGCCGCCGGATGCCGCGACTCCCGGGCCACCCGCTGCCCGGTTCCCGGCCACCCCTGCCTGTCCGGGATCGAACCGGACCAGGTCCGCACCGCGGTACGCCGCCTCGGCGTCACCGCCCGACAACCGAACCTCGGCGAGGTGGCCGCGTGAACATCCTGCTCTGGCACGTGCACGGTTCCTGGACGACGTCGTTCGTCCAGGGCAAACACCGCTACCTGGTGCCGGTCAACGACGCCCGCGACGAGTGGGGCCGCGGCCGGGCCCGCACCTTCGACTGGCCCGACACGGTCGAGGAGCTGCCCCTGGACCGGATCCGGGACGTGGACGTGGCGATCGCCCAGCGGCCGGCCGAACTGGACCTGATCCCGCCGCACGTCCCGGTGATCTACGTCGAGCACAACACCCCGAAGGGCGACGTGCCGGCCACCCGGCATCCGCTCGCCGACCGGGACGACCTGCTGATCGCGCACGTCACCGACTTCAACGAGCTGTTCTGGGACTGCGGCGGCACGCGTACCACGGTGGTGGATCACGGGGTCGGCGAACCGGCCGCGCGCTGGACCGGTGACCTGGACCGGCTGGCGATCGTCACCAACGAGCCGGTCCGGCGCGGACGGGTCACCGGCACCGACCTGTTCGGCCGGTTCACCGGCGCCGCCCCGGTCGACGTGTTCGGCATGGGTGTCACCGGGCTGACCGGGGTCACCACCTACGAGGACCTGCCCCAGCAGGCGATGCACGCCGAACTCGCCCGCCGCCGCGCCTACCTGCACCTGTGCCGGTGGACGTCGCTCGGCCTCAGCCTGATCGAGGCGATGCGAATGGGCATGCCGGTGATCGCGCTGGCCACCACCGAGGCGGTGGCCGCCGTGCCACCGGACGCCGGGATCCTGTCCACCCGGGTGGACACCCTGGTCGAGGCGGCCCGGTGGCTGATCGACGAACCGGCCGAGGCCGCCCGCCTCGGTGAACGGGCCAGGCAGGTGGCCACCACCCGCTACGGACTCGACCGTTTCCTCGCCGACTGGGACCGCCTGCTGGAGGAGGAGTCATGCGCGTCGCGATGATCTCGGAACACGCCAGTCCACTCGCCACCCTCGGCGGAGTGGACGCCGGCGGGCAGAACAGCCACGTCGCGGCGCTGTCCACCGCGCTCGCCGGGCAGGGCCACGACGTCCGGGTCTACACCCGGCGGGACGGCGCCGGCCTGCCCGAGGTGGTGCCGATGGGCGAACGGGTGGAGGTGGTGCACGTGCCCGCCGGACCACCCGAGACGCTGCCGAAGGACGAGCTGCTGCCGCACATGGGGGAGTTCGCCGCGTGGCTGGCCGACGACTGGCGCACCGGCTGGCGACCGGACGTGGCACACGCCCACTTCTGGATGAGCGGGCTCGCCACCCTGGAGGCCGGGCGGGCCTGCGCGACACCGGTGGTGCAGACCTTCCACGCGCTCGGCACCGTCAAACGCCGCCACCAAGGCCGGGCCGACACCAGCCCGGAACGGCGCATCGCCTGCGAACGGCACCTCGGCCGCACGATGGACCGGGTGATCGTGCAGTGCCATGACGAGATCGGCGAACTGCTCCGGATGGGTGTACCCCGCAGCCGGATGACCCTGGTGCCGTCCGGGGTCGACACCACCCGGTTCAGCGGGTACGGGCCGGTGGCCCCACGCCGGCCCGGCCTGGCCCGGATCCTGACGGTGGCCCGGCTGGTCGAGCGCAAGGGCGTCGAGGACCTGGTCCGGGCCCTGACCGCGGTGCCCGGCGCCGAGTTGGTGGTGGTCGGCGGGCCGGCCCCGGACCGGGTGCGCGAGGACCCGTACGCCCGCAGGCTCCTCGCCCTGGCCGTCCGCTGCCGGGTCGCCGACCGGGTCACCCTGGCCGGCGCCGTGCCCGCCCACGAGATGCCCGCCTGGTACCGGTCGGCCGACGTGGTCGCCGCCACCCCCTGGTACGAGCCGTTCGGCCTGACCCCGCTGGAAGCCATGGCGTGCGGGGTGCCGGTCGTCGCCACCGAGGTCGGCGGGCTCACCGACACCGTCGTCGACGGGGTCACCGGAGACCTGGTCCCACCCCACGACCCCGGGCGCCTGGCGGACACGTTGCGGCGGTTGCTGGGCGACGAGGTGCGCCGATTCGGGTACGGGGCGGCCGGCGCCGACCGGGCCGGGGCGGTCTACGCGTGGCCCCGCATCGCCGAACGCCTCACCACCGTGTACACCACCGTCGCCGACCTGGAGGCCGTCGTTTGACTTCTCCCCGCTCTAACGGACGGGGATTCCGGCGGTCGCCCGCCGGGTTTCCTGCTTCACAGCCCGCTGCCCCGAACGGAGGTTCCCCCGTTGAGGTCTGACACCAGCTCCCCAGGCAGACACCGCCAGCCCGGCGGCCAGAATGTTGCGCGCCGCGTTGACGTCGCGGTCGTGGACGGCCCCGCACGGGCAGATCCACGACCGCACGTGCAACGGCATCTTCTCCACGAGGTGCCCACAGGCGGAGCAGAGTTTCGAGGACGGGTACCAGCGGTCGATCACGATCAGGTCCCGGCCGTACCAGGCGCATTTGTAGGTGAGCAGTTCGCGGACGGTGGTCCAGGCCGCGTCGGATATGGCGCGGGCCAGCCGGTGGTTCTTGAGCATGTTGCGGACGGTCAGGTCCTCGATCACGAGCGTTTGGTTCTCACGCACGAGTCGAGTGGTCAGCTGGTGCAGGTGATCCCGGCGCCGGTCGGTGATGCGGGCATGGATCCGGGCGACCTTGCGGCGGGCCTTGTCCCGGTTCGCCGAGCCCTTCTCCTTGCGGGCGAGGTTCCGCTGCGCGAGGGCGAGGCGCAGCCGGTCGGCGCGTTCGTGGCGCGGGTTGGCGATCTTCTCCCCGGTGGACAAGGTGACCAGGTGGTCGAGTCCGGCGTCGATCCCGACCGCCGCCGTGGTGGCCGGGGCCTGCTCGATCGTGTCCCCGCACAGCAAGGACACGAACCAGCGGCCCGCCGAATCTCGGGACACCGTCACAGTGGATGGCGACCGGCCGTCGGGCAGCGGCCGCGACCAGACGATGTCGAGGGGGGCGGTCATCTTGGCGAGGGTCAGCTCGCCGTTTCTCCAGCGGAAAGCGGAGGCGGTGAACTCGGCCGACGCCCGCGACCGGCGTTTGGACTTGAACCGCGGGTAGCGGGCCCGCTTGTCCCAGAACGCGGCGAACGCGCCTTGCAGATGCCGCAGGCACTGCTGGAGCGGAACGCAGGACACCTCGTTGAGGAAGGCCAGCTCGCCGGTCTTCTTCCAAGCGGTCAGCATGGCGCTGGTCGCGTTGTAGCCGACCCGTTCCTGCCGCAGGCGCCAGGCGGTGGTGCGGGCCTCCAAGGCCAGGTTGTAGACCTTGCGCACACATCCGAACGTCCGGTTCAGCAGGTCGGCCTGCTCCGGAGTCGGGTAGAAACGGAACCGGAAGGCCCGTTTCACGGCGTGTTCGGACACGCCCGACACGTTAGTACGCCTGTTCGGCAGGATGTCGCGCGGGGGTGGCTTGTGGACAGACGCCTATTCGCCGCCACGGCGAACAGGCTGCCCCTGACCTGCTCCGCAGGTGCCCAATTCCGCTCCGGCCTGAAGGCCGGGAGTATCCACGGAGGAATCTGATGACCGCGTTGGATCTCGTGGATCAGCACCTCACCGGGCTGGTCCGGGCGCTGCCGGCGTTCCGGGCGCGGGCCGGGCTGCTGGACCGCTGGGGCGCCGCCCTGGCCCGGCATCTGGTCGCCGGCGGCCGGCTGCTGGTGGCCGGCAACGGCGGCAGCGCGGCCGAGGCCCAGCACCTGGCCGCCGAGCTGGTCGGCAGACTGCGCGAGGACCGGATGCCGCTGTCCGCGATCGCCCTCACCCCGGACTCGTCGGCGGTCACCGCGATCGGCAACGACTACGGCTTCGACGAGGTCTTCGCCCGGCAGGTGCGCGCGCACGGCCGCCGGGACGATGTACTGATCGTTCTGTCCACCAGTGGCCGCAGCCCCAATCTGGTGGCCGCCGCGCGGGCCGCGACCGGGATCGGGATGCGGACCTGGGCGATGGTCGGTGATCGTCCCGGCCCGCTCGCCGACCTCTGCGACGAGGCGCTGTGCTGCCCCTCGGTGGACGGCCAGGTGGTCCAGGAACTGCATCTGGTCGCGGTGCACCTGATGTGCGAATACGTCGACCGGCACCTGCCCACCGCGCTGGCCCGGCAGGCGGGCGCCGCCGCGGTCCCGTTCGGCGCGGGCCGGGACGAGATCGGGGAGATGGTGCACGCATGAGGCTCGTCATCGTCGGCGACACCCTGCTGGACCGGGACGTCGACGGCAGCGTCACCCGGATCGCCCCGGACGCGCCCGCGCCGGTCCTCGACGAGGAGAACGTCCACGAACGGCCGGGCGGGGCCGGACTCGCCGCGCTGCTCGCCGCCCGGCACGGCCAGCCGGTCACGCTGGTCACCGCGCTGGCCGCGGACGCCGCCGGGGCCCGGCTCAGCGAGCTGCTGACGGCGGCGGGCATCACCGTGTACGCGCTTCCGCTCCCCGGCCGCACCCCGGAGAAGATCCGGATGCGCGCGGGCGGCCAGGTGCTGCTCCGGCTCGACCGGGGCGGGCCGCCGCAGCCACCCGGGGACGCGCCGGCCGCCGTGCTGGAGGTGCTCCGGGAGGCCACCGCGATTCTGGTCAGCGACTACGGCCGGGGCGTCGCCGGGCATCCGGCCCTGCGTGCCGCCCTGACCGAGGCGAAGGCGCCGGTGGTGTGGGACCCGCACCCGAACGGGCCGTCGCCGGTGCCGGGCGTCCGGCTGGTCACCCCGAACGAGTCCGAGGCGCGCCGGCTGGCCGGGGACGCCGGCCACGGATCCGGGCTCTCGACGGCCCAGCGGACCGGGCACACGCTGCGGCAGCGGTGGAAGGCCGGCGCGGTGGTGGTCACCCGCGGATCCTCCGGGGCGGTGCTGTGCCAGGGCGGTCCGTCGCCGCTGGTGGTGCCGGTCCCGGCCGCCTCGGGCGGGGACACCTGTGGTGCCGGTGACGCCTTCGCCGTGGCGGCTGCGGTCGCGCTGGCCGGCGGAGCCCTGGTCTCGGAGGCGGTGGAGGCGGCGGTCCACGAGGCAAGCGCCTATGTCGCCGGACTCTACGATATGTACGAGATATCGGGCAGAAGGGAAGAGCGGGATCGCACTGCCCCGCTGGGGCAGGCTCGCCCGCGGCCGGACGGCGGATCCGCGGGCGGGCGGCGGGGCGACGGACCGGCGGGTGGGCGGCCGGACGGCGGATCCGCGGGCGGGCGGCCGGACGGCGGATCCGCGGGCGGGCGGCCGGGCGATGCATCCGCGGGCGGGCGGCTGGACGGCGGTTACGGCGGTGTGCGGCCGGGTGGCGGATTCACCGGCGAGCGTCCCGGTGGTGGAAACGCGGGCGGGGGCGACGGTGACGGCTATGCCGGGTCCGGGGACGCCGGCCGGCTCGCCGCCGCCGTCCGGGCGCGGGGTGGGACCGTCGTGGCCACCGGGGGGTGCTTCGATCTGCTGCACACCGGGCATCTGGCCACCCTGCGGGCCGCCCGCTCACTGGGGGACTGCCTGGTCGTGTTGCTGAACAGCGACGACTCGGTGCGCCGGCTGAAAGGGGCGGACCGGCCGCTCACCGGGCAGGACGACCGGGCCCGGCTGCTGGCCGCGCTCGACTGTGTGGACGCCGTGGTGATCTTCGGCGAGCCGACGCCCGAGCCGGTGCTCACCTGGCTGCGGCCGGACATCTGGGTCAAGGGCGGCGACTACGCCGACGGTGGCCCGGACCTGCCCGAGTCCGCTGTCGTCGAGCGCTGGGGCGGGCAGACCGTGATCGTGCCCTACCTGGACGGGCGTTCCACCACCAGGACCATCGCCGAAGCACGTGGGAGGTAACCGAGTTGAACACGGTCATCGTCACCGGAGGGTCGAGCGGCCTGGGCGCCGCGGTCGTGGACGCGGTGCTCGGCGCGGGCGGCCGGCCGTACGTCATCGACCGTCAGCCACCGAGGGACGGGGTGGAGTGGATCGCGTGCGACCTGGCCGACACCCGGGCCGCCGAGCGGGCCACCCGGGAGCTGATCGACCGGGCCGGCGGGAGCGTGGACGGGCTGGTGACCGCGGCCGGCATGGACGTCCCGGGCACCCTGGAGGACACGCCGGGTGAGGTGTGGGACCGGATCGTCACGATCGACCTGTTGGCCACGGCCGCGGTGATCCGGGCGGCGATCCCGGCGCTGAAACGGTCGCACGGTGCTGTGGTGACCGTGTCGTCGACGCTGGGGGTGAAGGCGGTGTCCGACGCGACCGCCTACTGTGCCGCCAAGTTCGGCGTGGTGGGGTTCACCCGGGCGCTGGCCGCCGAGCTGGCCGGGCAGGTCAACGTCACCCTGCTGATCCCGGGCGGGATGCGGACCAGGTTCTTCGACGAGCGGGACGTGAAGTACAAGCCGGGGCCGGACGCGATCCTCAACGATCCGGCGCACGTGGCGGCGGCTGTCGTGTTCGCGTTGAGCCAGCCGCCCGGCTGTGCGATCCGGGAGATGGTCGTGGCGGCCGAGACGGAGAGCTCGTACCCATGATCCTGGCCCTGCGCGCCCTCGGGGTGGGTGACCTGGCGACCGCGGTGCCCACCCTGCGCGGGCTCCGGGCCGCCTTCCCCGGCGAGACCCTGGCGCTGGCCGCCCCGGCCTGGCTGACCCCGCTGATCGTCGCGATCGGTGGCATCGACCGGATCGTTGCGGCGGCCGAGCTGGAGCCGCTGGACATGGCGCCGGCGATGCCCCGGATCGCGGTTAACCTGCACGGTTCCGGGCCGGAGTCGCATCAGCGGTTGCGGGTGCTGCGGCCGGGCGCGCTGTGGGCGTTCGCCAGCGCCCCGGCCGGGCACCAGGACGGGCCGGGCTGGCACGACGGCGAGCACGAGGTGCGGCGCTGGTGCCGGCTGGTGCGCTACTACGGCGTACCGTGTGATGAATCTGATCTTGATCTTGCGGTGCCCGGCGCGGACGTGCCGCACGGTGTCACGATCGTCCACCCGGGCGCCAAGTCCCCGGCCCGGCGCTGGCCTCCGGAACGCTTCGCGTCCGTCGCCCGGCGGTTGCACGAGGCCGGCCATCACGTCCTGGTCACCGGTTCCCCGGCCGAGCAGCAATTGTGTGTACGGGTGAGCGAGCTCGCCGGACTCCCCGGCGCGGTGATCCGAACCGGACTCGGGGAGCTCGCCGCCCTGGTCGCCGCGGCCCGGCTGGTGATCTGCGGGGACACCGGGATCGCGCACCTGGCCACCGCGTACCGGACCCCGTCGGTGGTGCTGTTCGGCCCGGTCTCCCCGGTGCTCTGGGGGCCACCCGCCGACCGCGCGTACCACCAGGTGATCTGGCACGGCACGCGCAGTGAGCGCGGGGATCTGCCCGGCCCGGTGCATCCCGCGCTGCTCGCCGTCACCGAGGACGAGGTCCTCGCCGCCGCGGAGAAGGCCCAGGATGCGGCTGCGTCGCAGTGACCCGGCCAAGCCCGGCCTGACCCGCAGCGGCCGGCGTGTCCTGGACGCGGCCGGCGACCCGGTCCGTGACCCGGAGACCCTCGACCGGGTCAAGAGCCTGGTCATCCCGCCGGCGTGGAAGAAGGTGTGGATCGCTCCCGACCCGCGCGGTCACATCCAGGCGGTGGGTGTCGACGCGGCGGGCCGCCGGCAGTACCTCTACCACCCGGTGTGGCGGGAGCAGCAGGACCGGGCCAAGTTCGACCGGGTCCTGGAGCTGGCCGAGCGGCTGCCCGAGGTCCGCGACCGTCTGACCGCCGACCTGACCGGCCGGGGACTGACCCGGACCCGGGTCCTGGCGGCCGTCGTCGGGCTGCTGGACATGGGCATGTTCCGGGTCGGCGGCGCGGAGTCGGCGGCCCGGGAGGAGGACCCGTCCTACGGCCTGTCGACACTGCGGCCCGATCACGTACGTACCAGGGGCGGTTGTGTGATCCTGCAGTTCGTCGGCAAGTCGGGTGTCGAGCAGAACGCCCCCGTCGGGCATCTGGAGATCTGCACCGTGCTGCGTGATCTGAAGCGCCGCCGGAGGGGCGAGGATCGGCTGTTCGCGCACTGGGACGCGTCGGCCCGGCGCTGGCGGCACGTGCACGCCACCACGATCAACGAGTATCTGCGTGAGATCAGCGGCGAGGAGATGACCGCCAAGGACTTCCGCACCTGGCACGGCACCGTGCGCGCGGCCACCGCCCTGGCCGAGATCGGTCCGCAGCCCACCGCCACGGCCCGGAGGAAGGCGGTGGCGGGGGCGATGCGCGAGGTCGCCGACCTGCTCGGCAACACACCGGCGGTGGCCCGTGCGTCGTACGTCGACCCGCGTGTGGTCGAGGCCTTCGAGCAGGGCGAGGTGGCCGAGGGGGAGGACGAGGTCCGCGACCTGCTTGCCTAAACCCTTTAGGTAGATCATGATGGGGTTAAGGAAAGGGGGCCGTGATGGCGCGAGCGGGACTGACACCCGACCGGGTGGTGCGGGCCGGCGCCGAGCTGGCCGACGACATCGGCTTCGCCGAACTGACCGCCTCCCAGCTGGCCCGGCACCTGGGCGTCAAGGTGCCGAGCCTCTACACCCACGTCGGCGGCACCCACGATCTGCGGACCCGGGTCGCGCTGCTGGCCCTGGCCGAACTCGCCGACCTGGCCGCCCTCGCGGTCGCCGGGCGATCCGGCAAGGCGGCGCTGACCGCGCTGGGCGGGACCTACCGGGACTACGCCGCGGCCCACCCCGGCCGGTACGCCGCCACCCGCATGCGGCTCGACCACGAGACCGCCCTCGCCAGCGCCGGGCCCCGGCACGCCGCGCTGACCCGGGCCATCCTGCGCGGATACCAGCTGCCCGAGGCCGAGCAGAACCACGCCGTCCGGCTGATCGGCAGCGTCATCCACGGCTACATCGACCTGGAGTCGGCGGGCGGCTTCGCCCACAGCTCACCCGACTCCACCACCTCCTGGCTGCGGGCGCTGGACGCGCTGGACGTCGCGCTCCGCGCCTGGCCCACCCCCTCCGATGAGAGATGATCCATGATCACCACCCCGATCACCGCTGACCTGCTGACCGGCTTCGCCGACCTCGAACACACCGGGCACGGCCTGCTCCCGCACCGCCTGCCCGCCTGGGCCCGGGCCCGCACCGCCGACCCGCAACTGGCCATGGTGGAAGCCCAGCCGTCCGGCGTGCGGCTGACCTTCCGGACCCGTGCCACCGTCGTCGAACTCGACACCCTGCCCACCCGCCGCGCCTTCACCGGCCTGCCGGAGCGCCCGCACGGCGTCTACGAACTGCTGGTGGACGGTGTCCCCACCGCTCAGGCCACCGCACCCGGCGCCACCGTGATCACCGTCGACATGGCCGCCGGGACCGCCGACGTGCGCCCCGGTGAGCCGGGCACCGTCGTCTTCACCGGCCTGGCCGGCACCGACAAGACCGTGCAGATCTGGCTGCCGCACAACGAGGTCACCGAGCTGGTAGCGCTGCGCACCGACGCGCCGGTCGAACCCGCCCCGCCGTCCGGCCTGCCGGTGTGGCTGCACCACGGCAGCTCGATCAGCCACGGATCGAACGCGACGAACCCCACCGGGATCTGGCCCGCCGTCGCGGCCACCACCGCCGGGCTCGACCTGATCAACCTCGGTCTCGGCGGCAGTGCCCTGCTGGACTCGTTCACCGCCCGCACCATGCGCGACACCGCCGCCGACCTGATCAGCGTCAAGATCGGCATCAACATCGTCAACGCCGACCTGATGCGGCTGCGCGCCTTCGGGCCCGCCGTGCACGGCTTCCTGGACACCATCCGGGACGGGCATCCGGACACGCCGCTGCTCGTCGTCTCCCCGATCCACTGCCCGATCCACGAGGACACCCCCGGCCCCGGGGCATTCGACACGGCGGCGTTCGGCCGGGGCGAGGTGCTGTTCCGGGCCACCGGCGACCCCGCCGAAACGGCCGCCGGCAAACTGACCCTGACGGTGATCCGCGACGAGCTGTCCCGGGTCGTCGCCCAGCGCGCGGCGACCGACCCGAACCTGCACTACCTGGACGGCCTGGAACTGTACGGCGAAAAGGACGCCGACGCCCACCCGTTGCCGGACCGCCTCCACCCGGACACCGCCACCCACCGGCTGATCGGCGAGCGCTTCGCCGCGTGGCTGTCCGGCAGCGAAATGATCAGCACGCCTCGGTAGGTCCGGACGCGTCGTCCACAGACGGTCGCAGTGGGTCTTCTTCTCGACTGCCTGATCACTCGCGCAGGCGGCCCGCCCAGCCGAGATCTGCCACCGGAAAGAGCCTCGTTCTCGGCCGTCGTCCCGCTCGCGGTCAGCTCCCCGAGCGAATGTCCGCTTCCCTGCCCCACTCCGAGCCGATCTTGGCGGATTTACCACCGGAAAGAGTCTTGTTCTCGGCCGCCTGATCACTTGCGGTCAATCCCTCGCGCGGGCGATCCGCTCAGCTGCGATCTTGGTGGATTTACCACCGTTTCCGGTGGTAAATCCGCCAAGATCGGCCCAGGGTGGGGCAGGGAAGCGGACACCCGCGCGGGGAATTGACCGCGGACCGGTTGCCAACGAAGAAGAAGGCTCGAAACGGTGGTAAATCCGCCAAGATCGGCCAGGGCGGAGCTGGAAGGCGGACATTCGCGCGAGGGATTGACCGCGGGCCGGCCGACGACCGAGGAGAAGGGCCCAGTTGGCGGGACCGGTCTCACCAGTCCATCCAGCCGTCCAGGGGTGGTCGGCGCAGGTGGGCCGGGATGTCGTAGTCGACGGCGGTCAGCCAGTGGGCGCCCGGCAGCGCCCGGTAGCCGAGGCCGCCGGTCAGCTCGCGGACGACCAGGGGCATGTGGGCGGCGCCGAACACGATCGACACCTCCATGTCCTCGTCGGCGAACTCGCCGTGGATCTCCCGGATCACCCCGAGCAGCAGGTCGTCGCGTTCGTCCCGGGCGAAGACCGAGTCGTCGTCGATGGTCAGCCCGGTGCCGCCCAGCCAGTCGTCACCGCGGGTCATCGCCATCTCCAGGGCCAGGAACGGGGTCAGCGCCGCCACCATGATCCGTTCCTCGGGAAGCAGCTCGCGATCCGGGCGGGCCGGGCCGGCGGTGTGCGCGTCCGGAAAGATCACCGGAACGCCCAGCGCGCCGTAGTCGATGTCCTGGGCGACGATGTCCCGGCCGGCCCGCTGCCGGGCCAGGCGCATCGCGTTGGCGTACGCCATCCCGGTCGGGCTCGGCATGTCGGCCTGCTCGGCGATGACCGCCTGGGATGAGCGCATCCGCTGCCAGATCGCCCAGTAGTAGTCGGGATGGCCCATGTGGATGGTGGGCATCACCACCCAGCGCATCCCGCCGGCCGGCCGCTGGAACTCGGCGACCACGGTCCGGAACCCGGCCTCGGTCAACTCGGTCAGTCGCATGACGGCTGGACCAGCTGGGCCCCGCCGAGGTGCGAGGCGCGGACGTGGTTCTCCGGGGCCGCCGGCAGCGCGTCGAGGCACTCCCGGGAGCAGGCGGTCACCAGCAGCGGCAGGACGTCGGTGGCGACCCACAGCGAGTGCCAGACCTGGTGGAACTCGCCGCGGAACGGCTGATCGCAGACGGAGCAGGACCGGACCCCGGAGATGCCGTGCACGTACGGGTCCAGCGCCGCCGGATCACCCGGGGTGACCGCTCGCAGCGCGGGGAACGGCGGCCGGTGCTTGAAGTTGCCGAACAGCCACCGGGTGCTGACCGTCGAGTCCCGCAGCCGGGCGCACCGGGTGATCTCGTAGGGGAACCAGTGCAGACGGCGCGACGTGTACGGGCTGAACGACTCCAGGGCGCTCATCAGCCCGATCTCGGGTGGGATCCGGACCAGGTTGCTGCCGTACAGCACCAGGGTGCGCACCCGGGTGAGCCGCCCGATCGCCGCGGGCAGGGTGATCACGTCGCGGCGCAGTTCGGCGGGCATCACGGCGAGTGGGGCGAACTCCTCGCGCCCGTCGGCGGCGGCCTCGTCGATCAGCTCCAGCAGCCGCAACCAGCCGGGCGCGGTGGTGTCCTGCCGTTCACCGTGGAACGACGTCCCGACCGGCCGGGAACGTTTCGAGAATCCGGTGCAGCGGCAGCCCTGCTGCGCCGTCTGCCGCGGGCCGGGCCCGGCGGCGCCGGCGAACTGGTCGGTGAAGATCCGGGGTTCCTCGGTGCTCACGGCCCCGAACATATCGACGCCGCGCACCGGGTCAGAGCCGGGCGGCGAGCAGCGGCACCCCCGGCCCGGACAGGTCGGGCAGTGCGGCGGCGCGGCCGGTGGCGGCCATCCCGAGGGCTTCGGCCGGGCCGCTGATCTCCGGTCCGTCGCCGGCCGTCCAGTCGATGTCGGTGGCGGTCAGGCGCAGCCCGCCGAGACGGCCGGGCGGGGTGAGCCCGGGCGCCGCGCCGGGGGCGGTCAGATAGCCGAGCAGGATCCGCCAGTGCTCGGCCGGCACGTCGGCGGGCAGGCCGAGCGGCCGGGCGATGTCGCGCAGGTGCACACACGTCTCGGCGAACGGTCCCATCGGGCCGACCCGCGGCGGGTTCAGGCGGTCGGCGGCGTGCGCGCGCAGCAGGGCGATCAGTTCCGGACGGGGCCGTCGGGCGAGGCGGCGGGTGAAATGGTCCACGGTCCGGTCGGTGTCGCCACGGTAGCGGATCGAGACGAGCAGGAAACGACCGAACTTCACCAGCATCGGCTGTACGAGGTGAGCCGCCATGTGCTGGACGTCCCACCCCTCCGACAGGGTCGGTGTGGCCCAGGCCGTGTCGTCGAGCCCGTCCAGGAAGTCCGCGATCATCAGACGGTTCCGGCTGGTCAGCGTGTGGATCATGACAGATCCCGCTGCCGCCGTACGTCCCGGTTGAGGCTCTCCAGGACCCGCAGCGCGATGACCAGATCGGCCGGGCCGTGCTCGGCGGCCATCGTGCCGAGCCGGGCCAGTTCGTCCGCGCGGATCCGGGCGAACAACTCCGTCCCGGCCGGGGTGGCGGCGATCAGCACCGAACGGCGGTGCGCCGGGTTGTCGCGGGTCTCGGTCAGGCCCAGCGCGGTCAGGTCGTCGACGTGCCGCTGGATGCCCTGCCGGGCCAGGTCGAGGTGGTCGCCGATGTCCGGCACGGTCATCGGGCCGCGCTCGGCCAGGATCTCCAGCACCGCTCGGGTGCCGACGGTCAGCCCGTCGGCGCGCAGGGACGCCTCGACCACCCGGGCCGAGTTGAGCACCAGGGGGCGGACCTGGCGCAGGAGGTCGTACACCATCGTGCCTCGCTCTGACATGACAACAATGATGTCATATCGAAGGTCGGCGTGTCTCAGCGGCGGTCGTCGAACTCCCGGCGCATCTGGCGGCCGGTCCGGAACGCCTTACGGCTCATCCAGAAGCCGCCGACGACGAGAGCGATGATCAGCAGGAGCAGTAGCCAGCGCATGGTCTGGCGATTCCCCGATCACATCGACTTCAATCGCTCCGCCCGGATCAGAGTGCGCGTCGAGTGGGCGACAAAAGATCCATGCTTGCGGATGTACGCGTCCAGCCGCTCCAGGTCGGCCAGATGACGCTCGACCGTGAAGTCCGGGACCCACCACACGCATTTGCGCAGGATCCACACCACCGCCCCGATGTCGGTGAACTCCATCCGGCAGCGGGCCGTCCGCAACTCCACCACGTCCAGCCCGGCCGCCGACGCCTCGGCGGCCTCCACCCCGGGATCCCGCGCGGTCGCCGGGAGGGGCCCGAGGAACCACTCGATCAGCTCGAACGCCGAACCCGGGCCGACATGCTGCGCCAGATAGGTCCCGCCCGGCCGCAGCACCCGGCTGATCTCCGGGAAGTCCGGCCGCACCGGATGCCGGCTGCTGACCAGGGCGAACTCGCCGTCCGCGAACGGCAGGGGCGCACCCGGCGGGGTCTCCACCACCCGCACCCCGGGGATCAGCCGGGCCCGGGCGGCGTTCGGCGGCCAGCCCTCGGTCACCACCATCCGGGGCGGGAGCACCGGCATCTCCGCGATGATCTCCCCGCCGCCGGTGTCGACGTCCAGGGCCGAGTCCACCATGGCGAGCCGGGCGGCCAGCAGCCGTGCGTAACCCCACGGCGGCCGTTCCTCGCATGCCCGCCCGTCCAGCCAGCCGAAACCCCAGCCGGTCATGTCCGCGGCCGCCGCCTCGGTCACCAGATCGTCGAAGGAGCGCATACCGCAGTCTGCCGATCGCCGGCGGCGGGCCGCACCCGATTAACGGCCTACAGTCGACCGTCATGGGGATGTACACGTCGATCCGCGGCTGGCTGGAGATCGACCACGCGCAGCGCGGCGCGGCCGAGGCGGTGATCGCCCGGCACCACCATGAGCTGTACTCCGGTGGCTGGGCGTTTCCGGTCAAGCCGTTCAACTGGACGCTCTACCTCTTCTTCGGTGGCGACATCCGGGACGGTGCGGTGGACTGGTTCCGCGCACAGGTCCGCGAACTGGCCGCCCTGACCCCGATCGACGACGACGGCGATCGCCCGGACGGGATGTTCCTGCTCACCGACGAGTACGGCACCGCCGTCACCTGGCACGTCCGCGACGGCGCGGTGACCGAGGGGCCGGCGGGCTCACTCAGGTGGTTCGCGGGCCGCTGACCGTGCTGGCGCCCTCGGCCGCGAACGGGCCGCTGACCGTGGTGGGCACGCCTCCGGCCGCGAACGGGCCGCTGACCGTGGTGGGCACGCCTCCGGCCGCGAAATCCAGGGCCGCCAGGTGCATCTCCGTCTCGGTGCCGGACAGTCCTGCCGTGAGTGTGCCGGCCAGGTCGGTCAGGGGGACACCCCGGCGGCGCAGCACCCGCATCGCGGCGGCCCGGGCGGCGGCGCGGTCGATGGTCAGGCGGTATGTGCCGGCCCGGGCCAGCAGAGCCGCCCGCCATCCCGGGGGCAGTTCGTCGCGGCCGCACTCCTCGACGATCGTCCCGGCGCACGAGTGCGACACGCTCCAGTGCAGCCGGCCGTGCACGATCTGCTCGCCGATCGTCGCGCGGGCGTCCCCGCAGTCGTCGCAGGAATACGGAACGGTCACCCGCCGACTGTAGAAGGGCTCACTTCGTGTGCCGCGGTGCGGCTGTCACTTCGTGTGCCGCATCGGTCGCGCGGACGTCACCGAGCTTTGTCCGGGCGTACCAAATCGTGGGTTAGGTCGGTGATCCAATCGACCGCGACCTGCGCCTGTGTCGGACCGGTGTGCAGACCGTTGATGATCAGCCAGATCCGGTCGGCCAGAAGCTGGTCGCCGCCGATGTCGGTGACCAGGCGGTCCAGGAGCGCGCGCGAGTCGGTCAGGAACGCCCGTGCGACCCGGGCCGGCTCGTCGTCCTCGCCGGGGAATTCGGTCAGGTAGTTGCGGAACGCGCAACCCCGGTAACCGGGCCTGGTCACCGAGTCGGCGATCTCGGTGACCAGGGTGAGCAGGCGCTCCACCGGATCGGTGGTCCAGCGCAGCGCCTCCTTGACGGACCGTTCGCGCTCGCGGCGGGTTAGGCTGAGGTAGGCCGCCGCCAGTTCCGCCTTGCTCGGGAAGTGCTTGTAGAGCAGGTTCTTGCCACATCCGGCGACCTCGACGACCTGGGCCATGCCGACCGCGCGGACGCCGTACTCGTAGAAGAGCCCGGCGGCCGCGGTCAGGATGGTGTCCCGTGTCCCCGGGGCCGGCGTCCGCGCCATGAGATCACCTTACATTCGGACATTTCGGAGTTTGCCCGCTTCCAGGTGCATGATCCGGTCGACCAGGTCCAGACCCTCCGCCCGATGGGCGATCACCAGCACGGTCCGGCCGGACGCCGCCCCCAGCAGGTCCGCCATCAGCGCCCGGCCACCCGCCTCGTCGATGCCCTCGGTCGGCTCGTCCAGGATCAGCAGATCCGGATCGGCCAGCAGCGCCCGCGCCGTCGCCAGCCGCCGCTGCTGCCCGCCGGAGATCGTGCCGCCGCCGGTGCCCAGCCGGGTGTCCAGGTCCAGCCCGCCCAGCCCCACCCGGTCCAGCACCTCGGTGAGCTGCTGATCGGTGGCGTCCGGCGCGGCCAGGCGCAGGTTCTCCCGCACCGTCGAGGCGAACACGTGCCCGGTCTCCTCACCGACCAGCACCGCCCGGCCCCGGGTGCGCACCATGCCCTTACGCGGGGTGAGCAGCCCGGCGAGCACCGCCGCGAGCGTCGACTTGCCCGACCCGGACGCCCCGGTGATCGCCGTCCGCGAGCCGGCCTCCAGGTGGAGTTCGACCCCGTCCAGTACCGGGGTACGCCCCGGATCCCAGCCGGCGACCAGTCCGTCGATCTGAACCGCGTCCATCAGCTCACCCGTTCCCCTCCGCGCGGCCGTCGCGGTCGCGCTCGTCTCTTCTGCCGTGTCGTTCCCGGTTGCCGTGCCGCTATCGGTCGGCGTGCCCTTCCCGGTTGGCGTGTCGTTCCTGGTGGCCGTGTCGTTTTCGGTCATGGCTGCCACCCGGCGTTCGGCGCCGGCCGCCCGGCGCCGGGCGATCGCCGCCTCCGGCAGGCCGACGACGGTCTCGCCCAGCACCACCGCGCCCAGCAGCAGCACCGCGCTCCACTCGGCGGACAGCCCACCCGGGGCGAGGGCGAGAGCCACACCGGTCACCGCCGCGCCCCACCCGGCATGCGCGATCGCCGACGCCAGCCCGGCCTCCCGCGCCGCCCGCGACTCCAGGCGGGCGAGGGCCCGGCTTCTCTGCGCCGGTACGCCGGGACGGCCCCCACCCGCACCCAGCTCCTCGACGGCGTCGACGGTCTCCACCACCGCGTCCCGCAACGCCGACCGGGCCGCACCCGTCGCCGCCTCCGCCCGGTCCGCCTGCCATCCGGCCACCGCGGGCGCCAGCACCCCGGCGAGCAGCAGCCCGGCGGCCAGCGGAACCGCCGCCACCGGCGCCATCAACGCCACCGTGACCAGGGCGATCACCGCGGTCACCGCGGCTGCCGCGACCGGGAGCCGGCCCCGCAGCAGCCCGTCCACCGAGGCGTCCACGTCGTCGACCAGGCGGGTCAGCAGATCGCCGCGCCGGTGCAGCCGGGGACCCGGGACGTGCGGGATCAGGTCGGCGTACACCCGCGCCCGCCGCCCACCGAGCCGTGCGAACGCGACGTCGTGCGCGACCAGGCGTTCCAGGTAGCGCAGCAGCGGCCGGGCGACGGCGCTGCCCCGGACCAGGACCACGGCGGTCGACAGGCTCAGCACCGGCGGCAGCGACGAGGCCCGGACCAGCAGCCAGGCGGCGGCCCCGGTCAGCAGGATCCCGGCCAGCGACGAGCCGGCCCCCAGCGCGACCGCGACGCCCGGCCGCCGGAACCACGCCCACCGCCCGGCCGGCGCGGCGGGGTCGGATCCGTCGAGCCCCGGCCGGGGAGCGGTCGGCGAGATGCCGGTTTCCGGCGTCACCGGCTCATCGGTCATGCCGGACGAATCAGTGCCGAGCTTGGGCGTGCCAGGCTCATCGGTCATGCCGGATGGGCCGGTGTCAGGGTTGGAAGTGTCGGCCTCGGGCGTGCCGGGCTTGTCGGTTGTACCGGATACGTTCCTGCCTGGCTCGGGCGTGCGGAGCACCTTGACGCCGGACCACGACGGGAGTTCGCCGCCGTCCCGGAGCGTGACCGTCACTCCGCCGCCGACCGGGGTTCCGGTGGACGGCGGGCGCAACTCGACGCTCCGGTCCGCGGCGGCCAGCAGGGCCGGGCGGTGTGCCACCACCAGGACCGCGCCGCCCAGCCCGGCGAACTCCCGCAGCCGCCCGATGACCAGCCTTTCCGCGGCGGGGTCGAGGTGGGCGGTCGGCTCATCCAGCAACAGGGTCACCACCGGCCCGGCGGCGGAGGCTGTCGGGGTGGTGGCGGCCAGGGCCCGGCCGGCTCGGTGCAGCAGCACGGCGAGGGCCAGGCGCTGGCGTTGGCCGGCGGAGACGCCGGCCGCCTGTTCGCCGAGAGGGGTGTCCGGGCCGATCTCGCCGGTCAGCCCGGTGAGGTGCAGGGCGGCGGTGATCTGGCCGGCGGTGGCCGACGGGGGGAAGGCCTCGGCGACGGTCCGGGCGTGTGGCAACGCCGGCCGTTGTGGCAGGTAGAACACCTGGCCGACGGCTATCGCACCGGACATCGCCGGGTGCAGTCCGGCGAGGACCCGCAAGGTGGTGGTCTTCCCTGCGCCGGACACCCCGCGGAGCGCTACCGTCTCCCCGGCGTGGACGGTCAGCTCGTCCAGCCGGACCGCGTCGCCGGCCGCGCCGGGATAGCGCGCCCGCAAGCAGGTGGCCCGGACGCCCCACCGGCCGCCGGGCGCGCTGAAGACCGGGTTTCTCGCCGGCGGAGCGAAAGTCAGCGCTCGGAAAGGGTGCGGCTCGAAAGATGGCGGCCCGGAAGGCTGCGGTCCGGAAGATGGCGGCTCGGAAGGCAGCGGTCCGGAAGACGGCGGTCCGGAAGGCAGCGGATCCGGGGGCGGCGCAGCGGAAGACGACGCCGTGATCGGGTCGTCCGGGCCGGTCAGGATCTCGTCGACGTCAGCGATGACCGCGCCCGCATCGGTGGAGGCGTGGTAGCGGGCGGCCATCTCGCGGAGCGGCCGGTAGGCCTCCGGCGCCAGCAGGATCACCAGCAGCGCCGGTCCCAGGGGCATGTCACCGGCCGCCACCCGCAGCCCGGCCTGTACCGCGATCAGCCCCACCGACAGCGTGCCGACCAGGTCGAGTGCGGTGGACGACAGGAACGCGATCCGCAGCACCCGCAGAGTCGCGCGCCGGTGCCGGTCGGTCAGATCGGCGATGACGGCGGTCTGGCGTTCGGCCCGGCCGTACATCCGCAGGGTCGCCAGGCCCCGGACCACGTCCAGGAAGTGGCCGGCCAATCGGGCGTCGGCGGCCCACCGCTGGTCGGCACGGGTTTTGGTGGCCCAGCCGATGAGTGCGCCGAGCACCGGGATCAGCGGCAGGGTGACCAGTGCGATCACCGCGGACGCCGGATCCACGAACGCCATGATCACGACGACCAGTGGGGGCAGCAGGACGCCCAGGACCAGGGCCGGGAGATAGCCGGAGAACCAGGGGCGCAGCACGTCCAGTCCGGTGCCGAGGACGGTGCTCAGGCGGCCGGGCCCGTATGCCGCCACCCACGCCGGCCCCCGCCCGACGATCCGGTCCAGCAGCGACTGCCGCAACTCGTCGGTGACCCGGGCCGCGGTCCGCTGGGCCACCACCTGTTCGGCCCAGGCCAGTAGCCCGCGGGTGGCGAACGCCCCGGCCAGCAGCACGGCCGCCCAGCCCCGGGCGGTGCCGGTGACGATCCGGGTGAGGGCGACCGCGATCAGCACGGTGGCGGTCGCCTGCCCGGCGCCGATCAGCGCCAGCAACGTGATGCCGCCCCGGCTGGCCCGCGCGTGCCGCAGGAGGCGCGGATCGACCGGACCCTTCGCTCTGGACGAAGCCGACGAAGCCGACGACGAGGCCGACGAAGCCGGTGAAACCGACGACGAGGCCGGCGTTGAAACTGGTGACGAGCCCGGTGACGAGGACGGCGGGGGGACCGGGACGGGGGACGGGGTGGCGACGGTCGTCACGAGGCGACCCGTTCGCTGGCGACGCGGCGGCGGAACACCCAGTACGACCAGGCCTGGTAGACGAGCACGCCGGGCAGGATCAGCACTCCGGCGACGGTGATGATCTTGAGTGCTTCCGGGCCGGCCGCCGCCGACTCGCGGGTCAGCGACCAGGCCGGGTTCAGGGTGCTGCGCAGCACCACGTCACCGTGGACGGTGAAGACGGCGACTACCGCACCGGCGACCGCGGTGGCGACGGCGGCGAACGCGGTGCCCTCCCGGGACCGGCGGGCCTGCAGGCCGGCGACGAAGGCGAGCGCGGCGGCGGCCAGGGTCAGCCGGCTGCCGGTGATCACCCCGGCCAGCAGCAGGGCGACCGCGGTGCCGGTGCCCAGGTGCCGGGCCACGTCGCGGGCCCGGCGGCGCACCGGGCCGGTGGTGCGCAGCGCCAGGAAGGTGGCGCCGAGCAGGATCGCGGCGGCCAGCGCGGCCAGCGCGCCGATCCCGGCGGCCGGGCTGACCAGCGGGCTCAGGCTGCGGGCCAGCCCGGTGCCGGTGACCTCGCCGTCGGCGCGCAGCGCGAGACCGTCGACCAGGATGCCGAGGACGGCGCCCCAGAGCAGCACGATGCCGCCGGAACTCCAGGCGAGCAGCTGGTCGGCGCGCCGCCGCCAGACCGGTGAGTCGTGCTTGCCGCGGAACTCCAGGGACACCCCGCGGATCGCGAGCAGCAGCAGGATCAGCACCATCGGCAGGTAGAGGGCGGACATCAGGGCGGCGTACCAGTCGGGGAAGGCGGCGAACGTGACTCCGACGGCCGCCACCAGCCAGACCTCGTTGCCGTCCCAGAACGGGCCGACCGTACGGACGATGGCTCCTCGTTCGTGCTCGTCACGGCCGAGGACGGGGCCGAGGACGCCGACACCGAAGTCGAAGCCCTCCAGGACGAAGTAGAGCACCCAGGCCAGAACCAGTACCGCGAACCAGAACGTGATCACCGAAGCTCCTAGTACGAGGGGACCGGGTCGGGCTCCTCGGAAGAGGAGACGGGAGGCGCCAGCGGCTGCCGGGAGAGGTGGACGACGAGGCGGTACCAGACGAGCGCGAGCAGGCCGTAGACGAGCGTGAACCCGGCCAGTGACGCGATCACCTCGGGGCTGGTCAGGCCGGGCGAGATGCCGTCCTCGACCTTGGAGATGCCGAACGCGATCCACGGCTGCCGGGCGGTCTCGGTGAAGATCCAGCCGAAGGCGTTGGCGGCGGCCGGGAGGACCGGGGCGAGCAGCACGAACCGGCGCAGCCAGCGCGGGGTGCCACCGCCGGGCTGGAGGAACCGGGGGAGCAGCGGGACGCGGCGGGTGGTGTCCCAGGTGGACCAGAGGTGGAAGGCGGCCAGGGCCATCGCGAGCACCCCGGCGCCGATCATGAACCGGAACGTCCAGAACGCCACCGGGATCATCGGCACGTAGCTGCCCGGCCCGTACATCTCGGTGTAGAGGGCTTGGAGATCGTCGATGCCCTGGACGGTGCCGGTGAACGACCCGGTGCCCAGGAAGGACAGCAGGCCGGGGATCTCGATGCTGAAGAACGGCCGGTCGTGGCCGAGTTCCCCGATCGCGAAGATCGAGAACGGCGCGGCGGAGGTGGTCTCGTAGAGGGCCTCGGCGGCGGCCATCTTCATCGGCTGCACGGCGGTCATCACCTTGCCGAGGTGGTCGCCGCTGATCGCGGTGACCGCCCCGCCGATCAGCACGGTCCACGCGCCGACCTTGGACAGGGTGCGGAACGCCACATCGGCCGAAGCGCGCCAGATCCCGATCGCCATCAGCAGGCCGCCGCCGGCCATCGCCGCCCCGCCCATGGTGTGCGGGAACGCGGCGAACAGCACCTCGTTGGTCATCAGATCGGCGAAGCTGGTCAGGTGCGCCCGCCCGGTGGTCGGGTCGAGGGCGTACGCGACGGGGTTCTGCATGAACGAGTTGGCGGCCAGGATGATGTACGCCGACAGCAGCGTCCCGACCGCGACGACCACGATGGTGGCGGCGTGGATCCGGCGGGGCAGCCGGTCCCACCCGAAGTACCACAGGGCCAGGAACGTGGCCTCCAGGAAGAACGCGAGCATGCCCTCGATCGCCAGGGTGGGACCGAAGACGTCGCCGTAGAACCGGGCGAACGCGCTCCACCCGAGGCCGAACTGGAACTCCTGGACCAGCCCGGTGACCACGCCGACGGCGAACGTGACGATCAGCAGCTTGCCGGTGAACTTGGTCAGGTGCAGGTACTTGTCCCTGCCGGTGCGCATCCAGGCGAGCTGGAATCCGGCCGCGGTGGCGGACAGGCAGATCGACACCGGGACGAACAGATAGTGGTAGATCGTCACGACCGCGAACTGCAGCCGGGTCAGATCGAGCACGTCCATGGGAACCCCTCTACGACGATTCGTAGTAGATACTACGACGTGTAGTACGACGGTTTGAAGTAGAGTGGCGTACATGGCAAGGAACGACCTCGAACGTGAGGTCATGGCGAAACTGTGGGACGCGGGCGAGGCCCTCACCGTCCGGCAGGTGTACGAGCTGCTCAACCGCGATCGCGATCTGGCGTACACCACGGTCATGACCGTCCTGGACCGGCTCGCCAAGAAGGGCCTGGTCCTGCAGCAGAAAGCCGATCGCGCCTATCGGTACGCCCCCGCGCAGACCCGTGAGGAGATGACCGCGGGGGTGATGCTCGACGCGCTCAGCGCCACCCCCGACCAGGACGCCGCCCTGGCGTACTTCGTCGGGCAGCTGCCACCCGAAGCGCTGAGGGCGGCGATCGAGAAGGCCCGTAACATCGAGCGGTGACCGCCCTCCTGCTCGGCGCCCTCGGGCTGACGCTCTCCCTGCTCGCGCCGAAGCTGCTGGCCACCGCCCGCTGGACCGACCGGTCGCCGGTCGCCGGGGTGCTGTTGTGGCAGTCGCTCACCCTGACCGCCGTACTCTGCGCACTCGGTGTGGTCCTCGCCGCCCCGGAGGAGGCCTCCCGCGCGGCCGGGGCCCGGCATCCGGAGACCGTCGCGGCCCTGCTCTTCTCCCTCGCGGTGGCCGCGGTCATCGTGATCCGGCTGATCGTCTCCCTCGTCCGGGTGACCTCGCGCGCCCATGCCCGCCGGGACCGGCACCGGACCCTCGTCGACCTGCTCGACCGGGTGGAACGCCACGAGGATCTGACCGGCGAGGAGGTGCGGGTCCTCGACGCGCCGCTGCCGCTGGCCTACTGCGTGCCCGGCCGGGACCCGCGGGTGGTGCTCAGCGACGGGGTGCTGCGGGTGCTCGACCGCGAGCAGGTGGACGCGGTGCTCGCCCACGAGCGCGCCCACCTGCGGCACAAACACGAGCTGGTGATGGAGTCGTTCACCGCGTTCTACCAGGCGGTCCCGGCGCCGCTGCGGTCCAAGGCCCCGCTGGACGCCGTCCACCTGCTGCTGGAGATGGTCGCCGACGACGCCGCCCGCCGCCGCACCGGGCCGGCGCCGCTGCGGGCCGCGCTCGCCCGGATGACCGACGCCGTCCCCCTGGCGGAGGAGGTGACCGCCGACCCGGAGGGTGAATCCCGGCGTCGCCGGCTGGCCCGCCTGGACGGTCCGGCGACCGGTTCGGGGGCTGTCACGGTGGCCGCCACCGCCGCCGCCGCGGGCCTGCTGGTACTACCCACAGTGATCCTGGTGGTGCCCTGGCTGGCGCGGGCGCTGGACGCCTGGCCGTTCCAGTGACCGTCCGTTACAGGCGCCGCGCATACCGTATGTCCACTTGTGCGACCTTCATTTGCCGGGATGATCCGAGTACGGTGGTCCCCGGTCCGCCCAGCCCCCCATCGGTCACCCGGCCGATCTGGCGGACCGCCGCCTTGTCGGATGAAAGGACAACGCACCTGTCGTGAGACGAATGCGCAACCTGCTGACGGCCCTGGTGGTCGCGGTGGGCATCGTTGTCACGGGTCCCGCTGTCGCCTACGCCACTCCGTCACCGTCCGATGTCGAGAAGCAGATCGACGAGGAGTGGAACAAGCTCGAACCCGTCATCGAGGACTACAACGGCAACCACGTCAAGCTGACCAAACTCCGCAAGGAGCAGAAGTCGCTGGCGAAAACTCTCGCGCCGCTCCAGAAACAGGTGGACGCCGCGATGGTGGAGGTGCGCGGGCTGGCGACCGACGCGTACATCCAGGGGCCACCGAGTGTGGCCAACGCCATCCTGACCGGTGACCCGGACGGCCTGGCCGACAAGCTGACGCTTCTCGACCAGCTCACCCGCACCCGGAAGGCGTCGATCGAAGAGGTCACGAAGCTGCGCGACAAGTACGCGGCGGACAAGGCCGAGGTCGACAAGATGGAGTCCGAGATCGCGATCCGGGACACCGATCTCAAGGGCAAGAAGACGGCGATCGAGAAGGAGATCACGAAGCTTCAGAAACTTCGGATCACCGCGTACGGGAATTCCGACGCCTCGGACGGCCCGTTGCGCACCGGTCCCTGCCCGGTCACCTACACGAACGACAAGGGTGGCCGTGCCGCCCAGAAGGCGTGTGACCTGATCGGCAAGCCCTACGTCTTCGGCTCCAACGGCCCGAACAGCTACGACTGCTCGGGTCTGACGCAGGAGGCCTGGGGTTCGGTCGGCGTGCGGCTCGAGCACTACACGAAGAACCAGTGGGGTGCCACCACCCCGGTCAGCCAGGCCGATCTGAAGCCCGGTGACCTGGTCTTCTACTACTCGGACCTACACCATGTCGCCCTCTACATCGGCGGCGGCAAGGTGGTCCACGCACCGCACACGGGCGACCACGTGCGGATGGCCAGCATCGATCGTGGGCCGATCGCCGGTTACCGCCGGCCCGGCTAGCGAAACCTTGCGAGAGAGACCGCCGTCGTCTGCTGACGGCGGTCTTCTTCTTTCATCTGGTACGCCCCACGAAGGCCCCGCTTCGTCCGCGCGAGCCGGGCGGCCCGCCCGGACCGTGCCGCGACCGCCGGGCTTGAGCGGTCCGTCACCGGCTGTGGTGGTCCAGCAGCTTGCGCAGGCTGGCCGGCCCCTCCTCGGCCAGTGAGGTCAGCAGCCGGAAGTGGTAGCCGCGCGCGCCGACCGCCCCGAAACCCTCGGTGACCAGGTGATGCACGTGCGCTGCGGTCTGGGAGAGCGGCTACGGCATCGCCCTCACCGGCCACTGGCTGGACTTCGACTGGCGGGCACACGAGGCCGAACTCAACGCCGTCCCGAGGACCCGAAAGCACTGCCCCTGATCCTCACCCACGGCTGGCCCGGCAGCACCGTCGAATTCCTGAACGTGATCGGCCCGCTCGCCCGGCACTTCCACGTGGTCGTCCCGGCGATCCCCGGGGTCGGGCTGTCCGGCCCCACCACCCGCCCGTGGGGTGCCGAGCTGATCCCGCGCCGCGCCCCGGCGAGTCCCGAACCGCGGTGCGGCACGCGATCGGGTGCTGGTTCTGGTGTGCCGCGTTGCGGTGCGTTCCGGACCGCGGCTCGGCACACTCGGGGGAGGCGGTTCGAGCGTGGTGAGTCGCGGCGCGAGACGCGCCGGAAGTCACCACGCTGGAACTGGGGTCAGGGGGTCACCGGGGGCATCGCCGGGGTGCCGTCCAGGTCGCGCAGCTGGCGGTGGACGTGGTCGTCGAGAGCCGACCGGTACCCGACGGCGAGCTGACCCAGGCGGTCGATCTCGTCCAGGGCCGCGGCCCGGTCCCGGGCCAGGCCGTCCATCGCGTCGGAGTGGTTGCGCTGGGCGTCCGCCTCGATCGCGCCGGCGGTGCGGCGGGCGTCACCGGTCACCTGGTCGGCCTTCGCCCGGGCGTCGGACAGCAGCACGTCCGACTCCATCTGGGCGTCCCGGACGTGATCCTCGGCGGTGCGCTGCGCCATCATCAGCACCCGGTCGTTGTCGGGCGACGCGGCCGGCGCGGGCGGGGGAGCCGACCGGGCCTGGTCGCGGGCGCGCTCCAGCTGCACCTGCACCTCGCGGGCGTCGTGCTCGGCGCGGGCCAGCCCCTCACGCATCTGGCGCAGCCGGGCGGTCAGCTCGACCAGCTCGGCCGCGTCACCGTTGAGCACGGTGGTGGCCGCCGGGTCCGGGGCGGGACCGCCGTCGCGGCGCAGACGATCGGCGAGGACGCTGTTCTCCTCGATCAGGCGGACCAGCTCCTGGCTCGCCTCGTCCAGGAAGGCGTCGACCTCCTCCTCGTCGTAGCCGCGTTTCCCGATCGGCGGCCTCCTGAAGTCCATGTTGTGGATGTCAGCGGGAGTGATCGGCACAGTTTTCCTCGTTTCCCGCCGGGGCCGTCCGTGTCCCCCGGCGTCATTGACGACAGCACCACCGCCGGGCGACCTTACCCAGCGCAGTGGCCGGCGACCGCCCGCCATCGAACGCCCGCCCGCGGAGCGTAACCGGCGGCCGCACCCCCGACGGCGTTACCGGTACCGGATCATCCGGTCACTCCGGCCGTATAAACGCAGGCAGAGGCCATCGGACGCGACCCTTGCGCAACTTCTTGGCGAGTCCGGCATCGGTGTGATGGGCGTCACCGAATCCACCACTGTTTCGGGCGCCATCCAGGAGAGGTGAAGATCACGGTCCGCGCTCGGCGTAACCCTCCGGTAAGCGGAGCCGGGACGGAGCCGGGCAAGGACCGGAGTACGGCCGGGGTGTGGGCACCGGCCCGGCTGACCCGTACCGCGCGGCGCGGTGCGGGCATAATCGCGTGTCATGAGCGATGCCTTGATCAACAGCCTGGCGGCGGCCGTCGAGGCGCGACCGGACGACCCGACGTTGCGGCTGCATCTGGCCGAGCTGCTGGTGGCGGCCGGCCGTGGCGCGGAGGCGATCGGGCACGCCGCTCAGGTCCTGGCTCGCGAACCGGGCAACACCGCCGCGCAACACCTGATGGGCCGGGCGCTGGGCGGGGCTGCTCCGGCCGTACACAATCCGGTGTCTCCGCAAGCGGAACCCACCGCGACCGCCCCGCCGGCGCCGCCCACCGGCACGCCCGGTCCCTCCCCGGACGCCTCCCCGAAGCCCGCCGGAAAGCCCGGGGCGGGGATCGACTGGGCGGCCATGGAGGAGCAGTTCGGCGACGTGGTGCCGCCCCGGTTCGCGCGCGACGGGGAACCGGATCCGGTGCGCGGCGACGACGACCGGGCGTTCGACGTGGAGCGGTCCACGGTGACCCTCGCCGACGTCGGTGGCATGGCCGAGGTGAAGAAACGTCTCGAGGTGTCGTTCCTGGGGCCGCTGCGGAATCCGAAACTGCGCTCGCTGTTCGGCAAGAGCCTGCGCGGCGGGCTGCTGCTGTACGGGCCGCCCGGCTGCGGCAAGACGTTCCTGGCCCGGGCGATCGCCGGGGAGATGGGCGCCGCGTTCGTCTCACTGAGCATCACCGACGTGCTGAACATGTGGATCGGCAGCTCCGAACGCAACCTGCACGACCTGTTCGAGTCGGCCCGCGGGCACGCCCCCTGCGTGCTGTTCCTGGACGAGATCGACGCCCTCGGGCACAAGCGCAGTCAACTGCAGTCGTCCATGCGTACCGTCGTGAATCAACTGCTGACCGAACTGGACGGCGTGGACGGCGGCAACGACGGCGTGTTCGTGCTGGCCGCCACCAACGCGCCCTGGGACGTCGACTCGGCGCTGCGCCGGCCGGGGCGGCTGGACCGTACCGTGCTGGTGCTCCCACCGGACCGCCCGGCCCGCGCCGCCATCCTGGAATACCACCTGCGGGACCGCCCGGTCGCCGGGATCGACCTGGGCGCGGTCGCCGACGCCACCGAACACCACTCCGGCGCCGACCTGGCCCACGTGTGCGAGACCGCCGCCGAATACGCGATGCGCGACTCGATCGCCACCGGCGAGATCCGCATGATCAACCAGGCGGACATGCTGGCCGCCGCGAAAGAGGTCCGGCCGTCCACCGACGCGTGGTTCAGCACCGCCCGCAACGTGGCGATGTTCGCCAACGAGAGCGGCGAGTACGACGACCTGGCCGCCTACCTCAAAAAGCGCAAGATCCGTTGAGTGCGGCCGCCCGGGCCCGCGCGCTCGCCGACGTGGGCCGGCTCGACCAGGCCGAGGACGAGGTCCGCTCCGGGCTGGTCGACACCCCGCACGACGCCGAACTGCTGGGCCTGCTCGCCGGCCTGCGGCGGCTGCGGGGCGACGTCACCCGGGCCCTGGAATACGCCGACGCCGCCGTGGCGGCCGCCCCCGGTCAGTCGGTGGTACACATCGAACGAGCCGAATGCCTGCTCGTGCTGTCCCGCTGGGACGAAGCCCTGGCCGCGGCCCGCGAATCGGTGCGGCTCGCGCCGTCCCGGCCGGAACCCCACCGGGTGCTGGCCCGCTGCCTGACCGTCCGCAAAGACTTCGGCACGGCCCGGGAAGCAGCCGGCCGGGCCATCACCCTGGCCCCGCACTCGGTACCCGACCTGATGACCCTGGCCGAAGTGGAACGACACGCCGGCCGCCGGGACGCCGCCCGCCAGGCGACCGCCCGCGCACTCGCCGAAGACCCGGCCGACACCGAGAGCCGCTGGATGATGGCGTTGCTCGACGCGGAGACCATGCGGGTCCGGGACGCGATGCGCGGCCTACGGCAGCTGGCCGCCGACCACCCCGACCGGTACGGCGCCCCCGCCCTCACCTGGCCGATCCGTGGCCTGCTGGCCGGTCTGCGCCGAGGTCTCCTGGCCGGGGTGCCGCTGGTGGCCGTACTGGCGTCGATCGGCACCTGGTGGGGCCCGGCGCTGCTGCTGTCCCGGGGCGCGGCAGTGGTGATGGCCCTGGTGACGGCCGGGCTGGCGGTACGGGTACTGGTCCCGGCCGGCCGCCTGCCGTGGCTGTGCCTGGGCCTCCTGCCGGCCCGGACCCGTCGCGCGGTCGCCGCCGGCCTGATCGCCGCGAGCTGGTCGGTCCCGGTCCTCAGCTGGTACGCCCTGACCCCCCGATGGTCCACCCTGGCCCTGGCCGCCGGCCTGACCGTGGCCCTGCTCGCCGCCGGCGCCACCGAACAGAAGGCGTGACGGGCGTCTTGTGGGCCGGGGCGGCCGGGCGGCACCGGGTCCGTTAAGTTCTGCGGTCGTGATCGATCAACGGCGGGCCTGGCCCGTGAACCTGGCCATCGCCGGGGGCGCCCTGCTGGCCGGCGCCGCGGTGACCGTGGCGACCCTGTCCCTGACCGGCTGGCGTTTCGTCCCGGAACACGAGTACCGGGTCGAGGTCCGTCTCGGGGCCGCCACGACCGTCGAGCAGTCATCGGCGGTCCGCACCGTCCTGGAGGACCTGTCACCGGAGACGGCGGTGACCGTGGACACCCGCGAGATGTTCTTCGAGCGAGTACGCGCGAGGACGGAGAACGAGGGCATGACCGTGCCGGAGAGTGTCAGCGCCGCCGACATGCCGGAAACAGTCACAGCCGTCACCGTCGGCCGTGACTTCGACTGCGACGAGGTCGTACCACTTGTCGACTATCCCGGCGTCGACAACCTCACGGTGTTCCGCACCGACGGCGGCGACGGCCGGCTCTTCGCCCTGGGGTGCAGGTGACAACCGCCGAGCCGGAAGCACCGGTCACCGTCACTGCCACCGAGCCGGAGATGCCGGTCACCGGGAGACAGCCGTCCACCCTTCCGCGCCGGTTGATCATCGCCGGTGTCTCCGCCCTGGCCGGAGCCGGAGTGGCGGTCGCCGCCCTGCTGACAGCCGGCTGGCGGCACGTGCCGGTCGAGCGCTACGAGGTCCGGGTGTTCTTCGTCCTGCCGGCCACCGCCGACCAGAAGGAATCGGTCCGGGCCGCACTGGACGGGCTGCCCGCCGCCCAGGGGAAACCGATCCTGCGTACCCGCGACGAGGCGTGGGCGGAATACACCAAGAGATTCACCGACGCCGGTGATCCGGTGCCGTCCGTCGTCACCCGGGAGACCATCCGCGAATACGCGACCGTGTCCACCACAGGCCGTGACTTCGACTGCACCCCGGTGACAGCAGTGAAGACCGCCCCCGGAGTCGAGTCGGTCCAGGTCGCCGTCTACACGGACGGTCCGCTCCCGATCGAGGCGACCGCCTGTTGACCCGCCCACGCCATGATCGGCGGGTGCTGCGGGCCGTGCTGTTCGACCTCGACGACACCCTCGTCGACCAGGCCCGCGCCGCCCGGACGGCCGTCATCGCCTGGGCGGCGACACTCGGCATCGACGACCCCGGGGTGCCCGGCCGCTGGGCCGCCATCTCCGAACGCCACTTCGCCCGCCGCCAGCGCCGCGAGACCACCTTCCAAGGTCAGCGCCGGGACCGGGTACGGGAGTTCCTCGACCGGGACCTGTCCGACGCCGAGGCGGACGTGCTGTTCGAGGGCTATCTGGAGCGGTACGAGGCGGGCTGGATCGCGTTCCCGGACGCGCTGCCGACGCTGCGGCGGGTGCGGGCGGCCGGGCTGACCGCCGGCATCCTGACCAACGGCGACCGGGACCAGCAGTGGCAGAAACTGGAACGAGTGGGCCTGGCCACCGAGATCGACCTGATGATCACGTCGTCGGAACTGCCGGCCGGCAAACCGGATCCGCGCGCCTTCCAGCACGCCGTCGCCCGGCTGGGCGCATCACCGGGCGAGGTGCTGATGGTCGGCGACTCGCTGTCCAAGGACGTGCGCGGCGCACTGGCCGCCGGCTTGCCCGCGCTGCTGCTGGACCGCGACGACCGGTACAGGGGCTCAGACGTGGAACGCATCCGCACTCTCGAAGAGGTGCCGCCCGGCTGGCCCGCCGACAAACCCAACAAGAACGAACGTTCTATCCAGCCGCGGTAGCCCGTAAGCTCGAACATTGATCCAGCCGAGTCGATCCACAAGAACGAACGTTCTATCCAGCCACGGCAGCCCGCAAGCTCGAACGTTGATCCGGCCGAGGGCGGTCCGCGAGAACGAACGCTTGATCCAGTCGAGGTGGTCCGCGAGAACGAACGTTCTGTGCGGCCATTGAAGTCCGCGAGAACGAACGTTCTTTCCGCTTAGCGTCGTCTTGGTGCCGTCTTCTGGCTTCCGAGCCCCCGGTCACCCTCTCCGGGGAGACTGTCGGGGCTCGATCATGGAGGATTTGTCGCCATGTCGAGCCTTGCTCCCAGCCGCCTGATCACTCGCGGTCAATCCCGCGCGCGGGCACCCCGTCCAGCTGAGATCTTGGCGGATTTACCACCGGAAACGGTGGTAAATCCCCCAAGGTCGGCCGGATTGGGAGCAGGGGGCGGACACTCGCGCGGGAATGGGACCGCTCGCGTGCCGGCGGCCAAGGAGAAGTCTCAAGACGGTGGTAAATCCGCCAAGATCCGCCGCAGAGGACGCTCACGCGGGGGAATTGACGGCGGGGCCGAGCCGCCAAGGGGAGGGCTCCTCAGGGGCGACCAAGGCTGAACGTTCTTCCGATCGGTCATGCAAGACCGAACGTTCTGTCTGGTGGTGGGTGGTGGGGTGCGGTGAGGGCGGGGGCGGGGTGAGGCCGAACGAGCTGTCTGGTGGTGGGTGGTGTGGGGTGAAGTGGCACGGTGCGGTTGGTGGAGTGGGATGGGGCGAGACCGAACGTTCTGTCTAGCAGCGGGAGGTGCGGTGCGGTGCGCTGCGGGTGGGGTGAGGGCGGGGCGGGGCCGCAGCGGGGCTGGGTCCAAGCGGGGCGGGGCCGCAGCGGGGCTGGGCCCAAGCGGGGCGGGACGCGGCGGGGCGGGACGCGGCGGGGTGGGGACGGGCGAGGGCCCCCACCGCGACGCGGTGGGGGCCCTCGGGATGTGCCGGGGAATCTACTTCTTGGCGGCGGCCTGGTACAGCGCCTCCGGGGTGACCAGGCCGGCCAGGACGCGGCCGTCGTCGGTCAGCAGTACGGTGAACAGTGAGCCGCTGAGGACGCGGCCGCTGCCCCAGTCGCCGCTGACCGGCTGGAGGGTGCCGAGGAAGTCCTCGGCCAGCTTTGCCGCGTCGGCGCCCTCGGGGGACTCCGCCTTGGCCTCGCCGGTCAGCTTGGACAGGTCGCCCTTGGTCGGGGCGCCCTCGGCCACCATGATCGACGTCCAGCCCTGGCCGACGACCTTGAAGCCGTCGCCGCCACCGGACTTGCGGGCCTCTTCGAGAGCCTTCTTGGCCTCTTCCTTGCCCTCCGCGCCGGCCTGGTGCCGCTTGTCGAGAGCGTCGGCCGGAACCTTCGCCTCCTCGATCTCGGCGCCCGGCGGCGGGTTGAACGTGAACTGCTCGTCGGCCGGAACGTCGAAGCTGATCTGCTCGAACGCCACCCGGAACGCGGGCTTGGTGGTGTTCTTCGCGTAGACGTCGACGCGGAGCGGGATGTGCTCCTCGGCGTCGACGGCCAGGCGCACCTGGCCGACCAGGGACGCGGTGTCCTTGGGGCTGAGCACCAGCTCGTACGCGTCCCGCCCGGCGACCTGGGCGGCCCCGGTGGTGGCGACCGCGGTGGTCGGGTCGATCGCCGCGAGTGCCGCGTCGGCGGCGGCCTGCGGGGTGACCGGCGCCTCGCTGGCCGACGGGGCCGGCTTCTCACCGGGCTTGACGTCCGGCAGTTTCAGGTGGGTGCCGGTGTTCTGGGTGCTCTCCCAGACCCACACGTCGGTGCCGTTGCGGATCACGTCGGTCTGGCCGCTGGTGCCGACCAGCGCGAACCGCGCCTTGTCCTCACCGGCGACCCACACCCGTGCGGTGTTGTTGCCGGCGATCAGGCTGGTGAGACCGCCGCCTCCGCCGCCCTGGACGTTTCCGAGCAGCCCCGCGATGCCCGGCAGCCCCAGGTCGGAGCTCTGCACCACGGTGCCGGAGAGCCCGTCGATCTCGGCGCTCTGCAGGTCGACGAGCAGTTGGGCGGCACTGCGCTCGGGCAGTCCCGGTTCGGCGTTCGCCACGATGGTGCCGGCCGCTGCGCCGCCCCCGATGACCACGACTGCGGCGGCCGACGGGACCAGCCAGCGCAGGGTGGGCCTGGACCTCAATACGGACACGATGTCCACCTCCCGAATCTCTGCGACCCATCGTGCTCCGGCTCCGCTGTGATCCGGCTGAGAGGAACCCCTAAGGGAGCAGGGTCATATAGCTTTAAAAGACCAATACAAGACAAAACGATTGAGGGTACGTATGACCACGTACGAGGGGCGTGAGCTGCCCAAACCCGACGAGGAAGTGTTCGACCAGGGTCTCGGGTTCGACCTCGGGACGATGCGGCGCCGGCAGGTGCTGAGGGCGTTCGGCATCGGGGCGGTGGCGCTCGGCCTGGGCGCCTGCGGAGGGGAGGACACCGCCACTCCGAGCGCGACCGGCGGCACCTCGGCGAGCGCGACTCTGACCGAGATTCCGGAGGAGACCGCGGGCCCGTACCCGGGCGACGGCTCCAACGGCCCCAACGTGCTGACCGAGAGCGGCGTGATCCGCGGTGACATCCGCTCCAGCTTCGGCGACGCCGAGGGGACCGCCGAAGGCGTCCCGATGACCCTCGTGCTGACCGTCAAGGACCTGGCTAAGTCGGCGGCGGCCTTCGCGGGGGCGGCCGTCTACGTGTGGCACTGCGACCGGGCCGGGAAGTACTCGCTCTACTCCGACGGGATCACCGGCGAGAACTACCTGCGCGGCGTGCAGATCACCGACGCCGACGGCACGGTCACCTTCACCAGCGTCTTCCCGGCCTGTTACAGCGGGCGGTGGCCGCACGTCCACTTCGAGGTCTATCCGGACCAGGCGAGCATCACCGAGGCGTCGAACGCCATCGCGACCTCCCAGGTGGCGCTGCCCAAGGACATCTGCGACGAGATCTACAAGCAGCCCGGGTACGAGGACTCGGTCACCAACCTGGGGCAGGTCACGCTCGCCGGCGACAACGTCTTCGGGGAGGACTCCGGCGCCACCCAGCTCGCCCTCGTCACCGGCGACGTGGTCAGCGGGTTCGAGGTGGCCCTCACCGTCGGCGTGGACACCACGACCACCCCGTCCGGTGGTGGCGACGCACCGCCCGGTGGCGGGATGGGGGCACCGCCGAGCGGTGGACCCGGTGGCCGGCCGCCGAGCGGTGGGCCGGGTGGGCCGCCGCCGAGCCGCTGAGATCACGCTGAGAGCCGCTGTCCCGCGCCCGATCGGCGTGCCAAGGTGTGGGAGTGCGGGTGCTGGTGGTGGAGGACGAGGCGCGGCTGGCCGCCGCCCTGCGGCGCGGATTGCAGGCCGAGGGGTTCGCGGTGGACATCGCGTCCGACGGCCAGGACGGTCTGGAGATGGCCCGCCACGGCGGCTACGACGCGATGATCCTCGACGTGATGCTGCCGCGCCTGTCCGGTTACCGGGTGGTGCGGCAGTTGCGGGCCGAGCGCCACTGGCTGCCGGTGCTGATGCTGAGCGCCAAGGACGGGGAGTACGACCAGGCCGACGGTCTCGACTGCGGGGCTGACGACTACCTGACCAAACCCTTCTCGTACGTGGTGCTCCTGGCCCGGCTCCGGGCCCTGCTGCGACGTGGCGCCCAGGCCCGTCCGGTGGTCCTCGCGTTCGGTGACGTCGAGCTGGATCCGGCCGAGCGCCGGGTGCTGGTCGGCGGCGCGGAGGTGACCCTGACCGCCCGCGAGTTCGCCCTGTTGGAGTATCTGATGCGCCGCCCCGGCCAGGTCGTCTCCAAGACCGAGCTGCTGGACCACGTGTGGGACGCCTCCCTGGAGACGGCGCCGAACGCGGTCGAGGTCTACGCCGGCTACCTGCGCCGCAAGATCGGCCGGGAGCGGCTGGAGACGGTCCGTGGCGCCGGCTACCGGCTGGCCATCGTCACCCCGGGCGGATAGATGTTGCGCCGGGTCAAGGAGCTGAGCCTGCGGGCCCGGCTGCTGCTCGTCTCGGTGGCCGGGCTGATCCTCGGCCTGGCCGCCGGTGGGGTGCTGCTGGTCGCCGTGCTCGGCTACGCGCAGATCCGCTCGGTGCACAGTGAGGCGATGACCACCGCCCGCGGGGTGGCGGCGCTCGTCGACCAGGGTTCGCTGCCCAACCCGATCCCGGTCACCGCCGGGGTGCAGGTCCAGGTGATCGACGAGAACAACACGGTCCGGGCGGTGTCCGCCACCGCCGACCGGCTGGTGCCCATGCTGTACCAGCGGGAGCTGGACGGACTGGCCGACGGTGCGAGCCGCCGGATCCCCGGCTCCCGGATCGGATACCAGGGTGAGGCCCGGGTCGTGCAGGTCACCGCCGGGCCGCCGACCGCGCCGCTGCGGATCCTGGTCGCCCAGTCCACTCTGCAGGTCACCCAGAGCGTGCACGTGCTGCGGGCCACCCTGCTGATCGGGTTCCCGCTGTTGACGATCCTGCTCGCGGCCGGGCTGTGGCGGGCGCTCGGCGCGGCGCTGCGCCCGGTGGACGCGCTGCGCTCCGGCGCCGAGGAGATCACCGGCGGAACCAGGGCCGGCCGGCTGCCGGTCCCGGACGGCCGCGACGAGATCCACCGGCTCGCGGTGACCCTCAACGACATGCTGCACCGGCTGGACGCGGGCCGGGCCCGGCAGCGCGCGTTCGTCGCCGACGCCGCCCACGAGCTGCGCAGCCCGCTCACCAACATGCGCACCGAGCTGGAGGTGGCGCAGCACCTGCCGCACGACACCGACTGGCCGGAGCTGGCCGACGACCTGCTCGCCGACGTGCAGCGACTGTCCCGGCTGGTGGACGACCTGCTGCTGCTGGCCCGCTCGGACGAGGGGGTGCTCACCACCCGGCTGGAGGAGATCGACCTGGCCCAGTTCGTCGGTGAGGCCGCCGAGCGTTATCCCGGCGTGGTCTTCGACGATCCCGGCGTGCCGCTGCTCACCCAGGCCGAGCCGGACGCTCTGGCCCGGGTGATCACCAACCTTCTGGACAATGCGGAGCGTCACAAAGCGTCGAAGGTCACGGTGCGCGCCTACGCGGCCGGCCCGGATCTGGTGGTCGAGGTCATCGACGACGGGCCGGGCATTCCGGAGGCCGACCGGGAGCGGGTCTTCCAGCGGTTCACCCGGCTCGACGACGCCCGCGCCCGGGATGCCGGAGGCTCCGGCCTGGGCCTGGCCATCGTCGGTGAACTGGTGCGCAGACATCGCGGTACGGTCACGCTGGGTGACGCTAATCCTGGGCTGAGAGTGGTCGTCCGACTACCCGGATAGGACATTTTGGCGGTCGTCGAGGACCGCTGTTACGGTGCCGACTCGTTCTTTCATCAAGATCACGGGGAGGCGTCATGCGTTCACTCAAGGCTGTCCTGGGTGCCGGCGTTCTGGCCACCGCACTGCTGTCCGGCTGCTCCGGCGCCGACACGGCCGCGTGCGAGACCATCACCAAGGAACTCAACACCATCGCCACCGAAGGCATGAAGCAGGTGTCCGACCCGGCCGCCATCGCCAAGACCTATGCGGACGGCGCGGCCCGGATCCGGACGGCGGGCGCCGACGCCGGCGGTGACGTGCAGAGTTCGTCGAACGAACTGGCCACCGTCATGGAGGACTTCAGCAAGACCCTGACCGCCGGCAACGGCCAGATCCCGGACGCCGGCGCGTTCAGCACCGCCGCCCTCAAGGTCTCCGAGGCCTGCAAGTAGGTCGGCGGAGCGCTCCAAACGCCCAGTTCGGCTCCCGGGCAGCCCCGCCGGGTGCGCACGTTCCCGCTTCGTGAGCGACTGCCCATGCCGATGGCCCGGTCGGGTGCGCACGTTTGCGGTTTGTGGGTGGACGTCCGCGTCGGTGGGCCGTCGGGTGCGGACGTATTGCGTGGTCTGGTGGTTTGCCAAGGCCGGGGAGGGGCCCGGTTCGTCGTCGTTCGGGGTGGTCGGCGGCTCGGGGTCGAGGGCTGGGGCGGTTCGGGGGCTGGGGCGCTGGGGTGGACTGCCGGGGAGCACCGCATTCGCCCGGCGGTCGCCGGACGGTCCGGTGTGCGGCCGACCTCGCGCGGACCCGACGGGGCCACCCGATTCCGGGGGCCCGAACGGCGTACCGGCAACGGGTTGAGAATGACGCTGAACCCGGAGCCGGACGCCGGCCGGGACCCTCCGCCAAACCTTGCCGGGGGTCAGGAGATGTCGATGGCGTCCAACTCGGCGTAGTTGGCGCCCTTGCCGTACGAGATCGTGTTGGGCCCGGCCTTGAGGGTGACGTCGCGGCTGGTGGTCTGCCAGTTGTCCCAGCCCGTCAGCGGGTAGTCGACGGTGCCGGACGGGGTGCCGTTGACGGTCAGGGTGTGGTCGCCGGGGGCCGAGCCGTTCGCGAAGCGGGTGTGCAGCCGGTAGGTGCCGGAGCGCGGGACGTGGACACGGAAGGTCACCCGCGTGTCGGCGAAGTCGATGCCGCCGACCACCACGCCGTTGCTGGCGCCGCCGGTGGCGTACCGGGCGTTGGCCCTGGTGAAGTCGGCGTCCTCGGCCTCGTAGCGGATCCGGGCGCCCTCGACGACCGGGCGGCTGCCGTGCCAGTCCAGGCGCTGGGAGTACATCGCCCGGTAGGTGAAGCCGGTGTTCCAGCCGTGGAAGACGATGCGGTCGCGGCCGTCGGGGCCGGTCACCACGTCCTGGCCGCCGGGGCCGCGCACCTCACCGCCGAACTTGTCGGTGGTCATCAGCGGGGCCTCCGCCTTCCGGTACGGGCCCCGCAGGTTCTTCGCCGTGGCGTACCCGCTGACGTAGCTGCCGTTGCCGAAGAAGTTCGCCGAGTAGAACAGCACGTAGACGCCGTTGCGTTTCCACAGGGTGGGGGCCTCGACCAGGGTGCCCTCGTACGGCTTGTTCTGCTTGATCAGTGGGGTCTCCGCCCCGACCCGGCGCAGCCCGTCGGCGCTGACCTGTTGCAGGCGCAGCCAGGTGTCCTGGGCGCAGCAGTTGCCGTCGTTCTTCCACAGCAGGTAGCGGCGGCCGTGCTCGGTGTACGAGGACGCGTCGATCGCCCCGCCGATCTCCGGGGTGCAGACCAGCGGGGTGTCCCGGGGTGTGAACGGCCCGCCCGGTGCGGTGGCGGTGGCCGCGCCGATGCACTGCTTGCCGGAGGCCCGGTCGTGGGCGGTGTACCACATCACGAAGCCGCGCGGCCCGGTGGCGAACACCTCGGGCGCCCAGACCCCGTGGTCGCCGGGCCCGCCGGGTGGGAACGACCAGTCGGGGTCGGCCCAGGCGCCCAGGACCGGCAGCGGGTCGGCGTCCTGCACGGTCCAGGAGATCAGGTCGGTGGAGGTGGCCCATTTGATGTTCCGGCCGTCGCTGTTGGTGGCGTACGCGTGATAGGTCCGCCCGACCCTCATCACGTCGGGGTCGGCGAAGTTCTGGTCGACGACCGGCACGATCGTGGGTGGGGGAGCGGCGGAGGTGGGTGTGGACGCGGGTGGGCTCATGAGCGCCGGGACCGCGAAGACGAGTGCGGTGAGCGCCACGGCGGCGGCGAGCGGGGTGCGAGGCATGAGTGATCCTCTCCGCCACGATCGAGTCGAGTCAATGTTCGACCGTGAACGGACCTGAGCGGCCCTGCTCGCTTCATGGACTTGTCCCAGTCCACTGCAGATATTTCACCTCATGCGTACTCGTGTGCTCGTCGCGTTGGTGGCGCTGCTTCTCGGTGGGCTGGCCCTTCCCCGGCCGGCCGCCGCGGCGACCACGCTGATCTACACCACCTTCAAGGGGGACGGTGCAGCGGACCAGGAGCTGTGGGTCTACCAGTCCACCGACGGAGGGCTGAACTACAGCGTCCTGTACGACACCGACTTCCGCGGACCGACCGGGGTGCTGCGTGACCCGAGCATCATCAAGCGGGGCGGAACCTATTTCATCGCCTACACCTGGCAGTCCTGGACCACCAACTCCACCTATTTCGCCGTGGCCCGCAGCACCGACCTGCGCTCCTGGACGAACATCGCCACCGTGCCGTCCGGGATCAGCAGCACCAGGTTCACCTGGGCGCCCGAGTTCCACATCGAGGGCAACACCGTCAACATCATCGCCAACGTGGCGCAGACGACCTGCTCACAGTGCTTCCGGCCGTACGTCTACACCGCCCGGAACACCGACCTCACCTCGTGGAGCGGACCGCAGCAGATGTGGGGGCTGGGCTTCAACCACATCGACGCGTACGTGGTGAAGTCCGGCAGCACCTGGCACTCGTTCGTCAAGAACGAGACCACCAAGTACATCGAACACTGGACCAGCACCGACCGGCTCACCGGCGGCTGGATCAACCGGGGCAACCTGTGGACCTCCGGCTACGAGGGCCCGTCCCTGGTCCGCCTCGACGACGGCCGCTACCGCATCTACGTCGACAAGTACACCAACGGCGGCCTCTGGACCGCGACCAGCTCCGACCTGAACACCTGGACCGGTCTGAGCGCGGTCGGCTGCTCCGGCTGCCGGCACGGCACCGCCATCCCCCGTTGATTGGATCCCCCATGACACCTCTGCGCCGGCTCCTCCTCATCCCCCTGGCCGCCGCCCTCACCGCGATCGGCGGCCTGGCCGTCACCTCCGCACCGGCGGCCGCCGTCACCAGCCAGTTCCGTGGTGTGAACTGGGCGGTGCTCGGCGACAACTTCAGCACCGGGCCGCTGGTCGTGTCCGGGCTCAGCGCCTCGGACAGCAACGCCACCGTCCGGGCCAAGGCGAACGCCCTCTACGACGACATGGCCACGATCGGCGTCAACACGGTCCGGCTGCCGATCAACACCCACACCGTCGGTACGGCGTGGTGGGAGGCCTACCGGGGCGCCATCGACGCGGCCACCGCCCGTGGTTTCAAGGTGATCCTGGCGTATTGGGAGGACGGTGCCGCCTCCGGTGGCCGGATCACCAACATCGCGGCCTGGAACACCATGTGGTCGCGGGTCACCTACCTGTACGGCGCCAACACCAACGTCTACTTCGAGCCGATGAACGAGCCGCACGGCTACAGTTCGGCGGAGTGGCGCACGGTGGCCGCGAACTGGATGAGCTACCACTATTCGGCGGTGCCCGCGCGCACCCTGATCGGCGGCACCGGCTACAGCCAGGACCTGCGGGACGTGTGCAACGACAGCCGCTTCAACGGCACCCTGCTCTCGTTCCACCACTACGCGTTCTTCTACAGCGCGATGACCTACGACGCCTTCCGCACCCACATCCAGACCCGGCTCGGCAACTGCGCCTCCCGGGCGGTGGCCACCGAGTTCGGCGCCCCGATGTCGACCGGTCTCAACTACGCCGACGCCAACAGCACCGACAATTTCGTACGCCACATCAGAGCGATCACCCAGGTCATGCGGGACAACCGGATGGGTGGCACGTACTGGCCGGCGATCGGCGGCAAACCGACCGGCACCTCGGGTTACGACTACTACTCGATGTTCGCCCTGTCCGGCTCCGGCACCGACCTGAACCTGACCGTCCGCAACAACTCGGGCCGCGACCGCCTCCGCTACGGCTGGGGCCTCTGACCGATCCCGGTCGACCGCCGCCGCAGGCTCAGCGGCGGCGGTCACCGAGGGATCAGGACGAGTGAGGATCCCTCGTCCGTCATGCTGATCACCGATCCGGTCCTGGCGTCAGTCCGGCGAAATCGGAGTTCGCGCCGGCGAAGGTTCCTCTGGGCTTCGAGCACCGCCCCCGCACTGCCACTGTTGAGAGCCTCGTCGACACCGGCCTCCACGCCGAGGATGACCTGCAGCAGGCCGCCAGGAAGGGAGATGGTGTTCGGTACCCCGACAACGGTGAGGTCGTTGTCGATGGTTTCGGTGATCCGTTCCGGCCGACTGGCAGCCGTGCGTCCGAGCCTGGCCTGCATCACGCGGGGGGCCCAGCGCTGGAACGCCACGTCATTGCCGGCAAAATCGGCGAGAGCGGCCCACGAGCCGCGTAGTGCGGTAGTGGTCAACAGCGTGGGATCGACGGAATCGGGCTGCTGATCGAGGTCGACGTCGTTCGACTCCGAGATGTCCGCCTCGTAGATGTCGACGGTAACGGGTTCGGTGATCAGTTCCGGCAAGGACTCTGTCGCCGGTTCGGGCCCGGAGCCATCGTTCCGGTGTTGTACGGCGAGATAGCTGACCGAGGTCTGGGAGAGAACCGTGCTCACGGCCAGGCCATCCGGGATCCGGCCATCCACTGTCACGCTGCCCAGCTGTTGCGCCGCGTGTGCCAGTTGCCGATAGGCATATGGTTTCGTCTTGGTGCCCTTGCATTCCAGCAAGTCGATGCTGAATCGGTTGGGGGCCCGTGATGACTCGGAGATGACGAGATAGTCGGGCCGGTTCACGCCGGTCTGCTGCACCAGATGTCCGAGGCCTCCGGCGGAGATCAATCCGCTTGTCAGGGCGATGTCGATATCCACGGTACGAACCGTGCTGGTCCGGGGCCGGTGGTGACGGACCCAGTCCTCAGCGAGAAGGACGGCGAACCCGACGCCGAGTTCCTCGGATGTGACCCGTCGCTGGTTTCCCGCGACACGTCGTCCCGCCGGTGAGAGCACCAAGCGGCCACGCTTGCCCGCGTCGAAGAACCCGAGATATCGCAGAAGTCCCCAGTGGGCGTGGACGTCGTAGAGATCAGGCTGGTATCGGGGCCTGGTCGCTGAGGCGAGTCTGAGCATGACATCGACCGGTCGTATCGCCGTGTCCTGGCCGCTGGGTTCGCGGGACGCTGGACAAGCACTGTTAACACCCTTAATAATTTTACCTCCGTCTATCCCCAGCGGAGGAGTTCGATGCGCCGCACCCGTTCCCTCGTTCTGTCCATGGTCGCGGCGGTCGTCGCCGCCGGCCTCACGTTGCACGCCGTCAGCCCCGCCAGTGCCGCCGCCACCACGGCCACCTTCGCCAAGGTGTCCGACTGGGGGTCCGGCTGGCAGGGGGAGTACACGATCACCAACGGCGGCACGTCCGCCCTCACCTGGCGGGTCGAGTTCGATCTGCCGTCCGGCACCACGATGGGGTCCTACTGGGACGCGCTGCTGACCAGTTCCGGGCAGCATCACACGTTCACCGGCCGGTCCTGGAACGCCAGCGTGGCGCCCGGCGCGACCGCGAAGTTCGGCTTCATCGGCACCGGGGCGGGCGCTCCCACCGGGTGCAAGCTGAACGGTGTGTCCTGCACCGGAACCACCACCCCGACCACCCCGCCGACCACCACCCCACCGACCACCACCCCGCCCACGGGCACCACCCCGGTGGCCAGGAACGGTCAGCTCCGGGTGTGCGGGAAGCAGCTCTGCAACTCCCGGGGCAAGGCGATCCAGCTGCGCGGCATGAGCACCCACGGCCTCCAGTGGTACTCCAGCTGCGTCAACGACGCCTCACTGAACGTTCTGGCGAACGAGTGGAACGCGGACGTGGTGCGGCTCTCGATGTACATCCAGGAGGGTGGTTACGAGACCGACCCGGCCGGGTTCACCGCGAAGGTCAACGACTACATCGAGAAGGCCACCGCGCGGGGCATGTACGCGATCGTGGACTGGCACATGCTCTCGCCCGGTGATCCGAACTTCAACCTGGCGCGGGCCAAGACCTTCTTCCAGCAGATCGCGTCCCGGCACAAGGACAAGACGAACATCCTGTACGAGATCGCGAACGAGCCGAGTGGTGTGCACTGGAGCGCGATCAAGTCGTACGCCGATCAGCTGATCCCGGTGATCCGGGCGCAGGACCCGGACGGTGTGGTGCTGGTCGGGACCGAGGACTGGTCGTCGCTGGGCGCCTCCGGGGACGGGCAGGGTGTGTCGCGGATCCTGGCCAGCCCGGTGAACGCCACGAACATCATGTACACCTTCCACTTCTACGCGGCCTCGCACGACGACTACTACCTGAACACGTTCCGGGACGCGATCGCGAAGCTGCCGATGTTCGTGACCGAGTTCGGCACTCAGGAGGCGACCGGGGACGGGCCGAACAACTTCAGCCGGGCCCAGCAGTACCTGGATCTGATGGCCCAGCACAAGGTCAGCTGGGTGAACTGGAACTACTCCGACGACATGCGCTCGGGCGCGGTCTTCACCGAGGGCACCTGCGCGGCCGGGGCGTACTCCGGCACGGCCCGCCTGAAGCCGGCCGGCTCGTGGATCCGGGACCGGATCCGCACCGCCGACGACTTCTGACGGTCCTGCACCGAAACGCCGTCCCGGAGCATTCCGGGGCGGCGTTTCGCCGTCTTGATGCCTAGAACTACTATGCCTTGTACTTCTAGGTATCAACGGAGGCGCCCGTGCGTGTGACCAAGGACCTGGTGGCCGCCTCGGCGACACCGATCGTGCTCGGCATCCTCGCCGAGGGCGAGAGCTACGGCTACGCCATCCTGCGCCGCATCAACGACCTGTCCGGCGGCGAGCTGGACTGGACCGAGGGCTTCCTCTACCCCCTGCTGCACCGGCTGGAGCGTCTCGGGCACGTCGAGGCGTACTGGCACGTCGCGCCGGGGGAGCGCCGCCGCAAGTACTACCGGATCACCAAGCAGGGCCTGGCCGAGCTGGCCGAGCAGCGACGACAGTGGCAGACCGTCGTCGACACGCTCCAGCAGGTCTGGATGAGGCCCCTTCTCACCCCCATGGAGGGCACCGCGTGACCGTCACCGACGGCAAGGACGAACTGGAGGCCCAGTTCGCGCAGTGGCGGGAGTACGTCCGCCGCCGCCCGGAGCTGGTGGAGTCCGACGCCGACGAGCTGGAGGACCACCTCCGGGACTCGGTCGACGAGCTGGTCACCCTCGGGCTGGCCCGGGACGAGGCGTTCCTCATCGCGGTCAAGCGGATGGGCGGGCTGGACGACCTGTCCCGCGAGTTCGCCCGCGAGCACTCCGAGCGGCTGTGGAAGCAGCTGATGTTCACCGGCTCGCCGGGTGCGCCGGGCAAGCGGAACAACGATCTGATCGCCATGCTGGTCTGCGCGTTCGGCGCGGCGATCTCGATCAAGGTCCCGGACATGTTCGGGGCGGGCAGCGAGTTCTACGGCACCAACGCGACCCTGTTCGCGCTGCCCTGGCTGGCCGGGTTCCTGGTCTGGCGCCGCCGGCCGGCCACCTGGGTGCCCGGGCTGCTGGTGGCGCTGTTCGCGCTCGGCGCGGTGGCCGCCAGCGCCTTCTCCCTGGACGGCGACTCCCAGTCGTACGGCGTCGTGATGACCCACCTGCCGATCGCGCTGTGGCTGGTGGTGGGCCTGGCCTACGTCTCCGACGATCTGCGGTCGTCGCGCCGGCGGATGGACTTCATCCGGTTCACCGGCGAGTGGTTCATCTACATGGTGCTGATCGGTCTCGGCGGTGGTGTTCTCATCGTCTTCCTGTTCGGGATCTTCGACGCCATCGGGATCGGCGCCGACGCGGTCGTCGAGGAGTTCGTGATGCCCTGCGGCGCGGTGGCCGCCGCGGTGGTGGCCGGCTGGCTGGTCGAGGTCAAGCAGGGCGTGATCGAGAACATCGCGCCGGTGCTCACCCGGCTGTTCACCCCGCTGTTCACCGTGGTGCTGGTGGCCTTCCTGGCCGTGGTCGGCTGGAACGGCCGTGGGATGGTGATCGACCGGGAGACGCTCGTCATGTTCGACCTGCTGCTCGCGGTGGTGCTGGGCCTGCTGCTGTACTCGCTGTCGGCCCGCGACCCGCTGGCCCCGCGCGGGCCGTTCGACGTGATGCAGCTCGCGCTGGTGGTGAGCGCCCTGCTGATCGACGCGCTGGTGCTCTGGACGATGGCCGGGCGGATCGCCGAGTACGGCACCACCCCGAACAACGTGACCGCGATCGGGATGAACATCGTGCTGCTGGTCAACCTGGCCTGGTCGGCGTGGCTGCTGCTGGGCTTCGTCCGGCACCGGGCCGGGTTCGCCGCGATCGAGCGCTGGCAGACCTCCTACCTGCCGGTCTACGCGGTGTGGTGCTGGGCCGTGGTGCTGGTGCTGCCCCCGGTGTTCGGCTTCCGATGAGCTGTGGTTAGGTAAGGCTAGCCTCAATCGAGAGTGCCCAGGATCCTCTGGGCACTCTTCTTTGCTTTGCGGAAGGTTCAGTTAATGCGCTTCACAGTTCTGCCCGCCCTGGTCGCCGCCGCCGTCGTCCTCACCAGCTGCTCCACGGCCGAGAGCGACACGGCCACCGCCGGCGCCGGCACCCGCGCCGTCGAGCACGCCCGCGGCACCACCCAGGTCCCGGACGCCCCGCAGCGGGTCGTCGTGCTCGAACCCCTGGAACTGGACACCGCCGTCGCGGTCGGGATCACCCCGGTCGGCGCCGCCGTCGCCAGCAACGTCGCCGGAGTGCCGAAATACCTCGGCGCCGACGGCATCACCCCGGTCGGCACCGTGCCCGAACCGGACCTGGAGGCCATCGCCGCGCTCAAGCCCGACCTGATCCTCGGCACCGAATCCCGGCACGCCAAGCTCTACGACCAGCTCGCCTCGGTCGCGCCCACCGTCTACATCGCCACCCAGGCCGACCCGTGGCAGGACAACGCGATGCTGATCGGCACCGCGCTGAACAAGGCCGACCAGGTCAAGACGCTGCTCGACGGCTACAACGAGCGCTGCGCCGCGATCAAGGCCGAGCACGAGCTGGACGGCAAGACCGCCAACCTGATCCGGCCCCGCGACGAGACCACCCTCAGCCTGTACGGGCCGGTGTCGTTCGCCGGCAGCACCCTGCAGTGCACCGGCTTCACCATCCCCGAGCAGACCTGGGAGGACGGTCTGCAGGCCGACCTGTCGCCGGAGAACATCGGCAAGGCCAAGGCCAACCACGTCTTCGTCACCACCGCCGACGTCACCGACACGTCGACCATCCCGGCCGCGATCCGCGACAACCAGGCCGAGTTCCCGTCGGTGACCCTCGTCGACACCGCCGTCTGGGTGTCCGGCGTCGGCCCCAAGGGTGCGCAGATCGTGCTCGACGACATCGAGAAGTTTCTCGACGCGGCCAAGTGACGGTCGCCAGCGGGCGGCGCCGGAGGTACGCCACCGGCGCCGCCGCCATCCTCGTCACCCTCGCGGTCGTGCTGGTGCTGTCCCTCGCGGTCGGCGCGAACCCGCTCTCCCCGGCGGTCGTGTTCGACACCCTGCGCGGCGGCGGCGACGCGGAATCCCAGTACGTCGTCGGGCTGCGCGTCCCACGGACCGTCACCGGGATCGCCGCCGGAGTCGCCCTGGGCATCGCCGGCGCGCTGATCCAGGCCTTCACCCGCAACCCGCTCGCCGACCCGGGCATCCTCGGCGTCAACGCGGGCGCCGCCTTCGCCGTCGCGGCCGGTGTGGCGTTCCTGGGCCTGCGCGACATCACCGCGTTCGTCTGGCCGGCGTTCCTCGGCGCGCTCGTGGTCACCCTGGCCGTCTACGTGATCGGCTCGTCCGGGCGCGGCGCCGCCGACCCGATCCGGCTCACCCTCGCCGGAGTCGCCATCGGCGCCGTGCTGTCCGGCATCACCACCGGGCTCACCCTGAGCAACCCGGACGCCTTCGACAGCATGCGCGGCTGGAACGCCGGATCACTGCTCGGCCGGGACTTCGGCGTACTCCTGCCGGTCCTGCCGTTCCTGCTCGCCGGAATCGGCATCGCGGTCGCCGTCGCACCCGGCCTGAACGCCCTCGCCCTCGGCGACGACGTGGCCCGCGCCCAGGGCGCCGACGTGGCCGCCATCCGGGTCGCGGTGATCGCCGCGGTCACCCTGCTCTGCGGTACGGCCACCGCCCTCGCCGGCCCGATCTCCTTCGTCGGCCTGATGGTCCCGCACGCCGCCCGATGGCTCTTCGGCGTCGACCAGCGGGTGATCCTGGGAGTCTCGATGCTGCTCGCACCGATCGTGGTGCTGCTCGCCGACGTGATCGGGCGGGTGCTGATCGCCCCGGCCGAGATGCCGGTCGGCATCGTCACCGCGTTCGTCGGCGCCCCGGTGCTGATCCTGCTGGCCCGGCGGCGGAAGGCGGCCGGACTGTGAGAGGACATCTGCTGCTGCGCGCCGGAGGGCTCAGCCTGCTTGTCCGGCGCCGCGCCCTGTTCGTGGCGGTGGCGCTGACCACCCTGATCGCCGGGCTGTCGGTGCTCTCGCTGGGCCTCGGGACCTACACCCTCACCCCCGACCAGGTGGTACGGGCCCTGCTCGGTCACGCCGAGGGCCTCGACCGCACCGTGGTTCTGCAGTGGCGGTTACCCCGTACCCAGGCGGCGGTGTTGATCGGGGCCGTCCTCGGTGTCGCCGGAGCCCTCTTCCAGACGGTCACCCGCAATCCCCTGGCCAGCCCGGACGTGCTCGGACTCGGCAACGGCGCGTTCACCGGCATGCTGATCGCCGTCGTCCTCGGGGCCGGAAGCTGGGCGGCCACCACCCTCGGCGCGGTCCTCGGCGGCACCGTCGCGGCACTCTCCATCTGGGTGCTGGCCAGCCGCGACGGGGTCACCGGACTCCGGCTGATCATCGTCGGCATCGGGGTGTCCGCGCTGCTGTCCTCGGTCAACACCTGGCTGCTGCTGCAGGTCGAACTGGAGACCGCGATGTTCGCCTCGGCGTGGGGCGCCGGCACCCTCAACGGCGTCGGCGCCACCGCGGTCCGGGGCGCGGCACTGTGCGCGATCCCGCTGCTGGCACTGCTGGCGTTCCTCACCCCACGGCTGCGGCAACTCGACCTCGGTGACGACGCGGCCACCGCGCTGGGCACCCGGCCGGACGCCGTACGCCGCACGGTGCTGATCGTGGGTGTCGCCCTCGTCTCGATCGGCACCGCGATCGCCGGGCCGGTCGCGTTCATCGCCCTCGCCGCGCCGCAGATCGCCCGGCGGCTGGCCCGCACCCCGTACCTCTCGCTCGCCCTGTCCGCCCTGGTCGGCGCGGTCCTGTTGCTGGCCTCGGACCTGATCGCGCAGCACGTGCTGCCGGTCACCCTGCCGGTCGGCGTGGTCACCGTGTCGGTGGGCGGCCTCTACCTGATCACCATGATCGTCCAGGAGATCCGCCGATGAGACCATGGGAATACAGCGCCTTTCCGGTACGCGTCACCGCCACGCGCCGGCTCAGCCCCGGCTTCGTCCGGATCACCCTGGCCGGCCCGGCCCTGGAACACTTCGCACCTTGGGGCGTGGACCAGCGGATCAAAGTGGTGCTGCCGATGCCGGACGGCGGGCTCGCCGAGTTCGGCCTGCTCGACCAGCCCACCCCACACCCCTCGCACTGGTACGCCCGCTGGCGCGCCCTGCCGCCGGACCAGCGCAACGTGCTGCGCACCTACACGCCCGCGGCCATCCGGGACGGCGAGATCGACGTCGACTTCGTCATCCACGAACCGGCCGGGCCCGCCTCCGCCTGGGCCCTGACCGCCCGCCCCGGCGACCGGATCGTCATCACCGGCCCGGACATCCGGGCCGGCTGGACCGGGTACGGCATCTGCTGGGCGCCCGGCGACGCCCGCGACGTGCTGATCGCCGGCGACGAGACGGCCTTCCCGGCGATCCGCAACATCGTCACCACCCTCCGGCCCGGCGTCCGCGCGCACGTGCTCGCCGAGACCGGCGACCCGGCCGACGACCTGCTCACCGGCCTGGTCCGGGACGGCGTCACGGTCCGGGTGGCGGCCCGCGGCGCGGTGCACGGGCAGGCCCTGGAACAGCTGGTCCGCGACTGTCCGCTCGCCGACGGCGGCTACGTCTGGATCGCCGGCGAGTCGGGATCGGTCACCCGCATCCGCCAGCACCTGACCCGCGACCGCGGCGTCCCCAAGGACCGGATCGCCTTCCTCGGCTACTGGAAGCTGGGTGGCGCCCTGGTCGGTTAGGCCCGGCCGGACGCGGTGGTCACCGAACCCCGTGTGCCGCGGAGCGGCTCGAATCGAGCCGCTCCGCGGCACACGGGTCACCCGCCGATCGGGTGACCCGACCCTGGCCGACCGCCGGTCGTCACCTCGGGTGTGCGGTCCATCGACGGTGTGTTCGTCGACACGTCTACGGCGTTTAGGCCGTCCCGGCCATCTTCGGTGCGTAGTTTCGATTGCTGCCCTCGGAGATGGAGCGATATTCGGTGACCGTCACGACAGACCTGCGACTGATCGAGCTTCCCGGTGTGACACCGGCGGTGTTCCGCTCACCCTCGGCGCCGGTCCGCCGCACGCTACTGGACGTCTTCGAGGCGACCGTCGAGGCCCACGGCGAGGCACCCGCGATCGACACCGGGGCGGGCACGCTCACCTACCGGCAGTTCGCCGCCGAGGTCGACACGCTGCGCGCCACCCTGGCCGGGCACGGCATCGGGCCCGGTGACCGGGTCGGCGTCCGCATCTCCTCCGGCACCGCCGAGCTCTACCTGGCGATCCTCGGCGTGCTGGCGGCCGGCGCGGCCTACGTCCCGGTGGACGCCGACGACCCGGACGAGCGGGCCGAGCTGGTCTTCACCGAGGCGGGCGTGTGCGCGGTGCTGGGCGACGGCCTGACCGTTTCGCTACGGCGTACCCAGGACGGTTCGCTACGGCCTACCCAGGACGGTTCGCTACGGCGTACCCAGGAGGGAGAACCGGGCCGGCCGGGACCTTCGGACGACGCCTGGATCATCTTCACCTCCGGGTCCACCGGCACCCCGAAGGGGGTCGCCGTCCCGCACGGCGCCGCCGCCGCGTTCGTCGACGCCGAGGCGCGGCTCTTCCTCGCCGGCGGCGACACCGAACCACTCGGGCCCGGCGACCGGGTGCTGGCCGGGCTGTCGGTCGCCTTCGACGCCTCCTGCGAGGAGATGTGGCTGGCCTGGCGGCACGGCGCCTGCCTGGTCCCGGCCGCCCGCTCGCTGGTGCGCAGCGGTGTCGACCTGGGCCCGTGGCTGGCCGCCCAGCGCATCACCGTCGTCTCCACCGTGCCGACCCTGGCCGCGCTGTGGCCGGCCGCCGCCCTGGAGGACGTCCGGCTGCTGATCTTCGGCGGCGAGGCGTGCCCGCCCGAACTGGCCGAACGACTCGCCGTCGAGGGCCGCGAGGTGTGGAACACCTACGGCCCGACCGAGGCGACCGTGGTGGCCTGCGCGGCCCGGATGACCGGTGTGGGCCCGGTGCGGATCGGCCTGCCGCTGGCCGGCTGGGAACTGGCCGTGGTCGACGCGTCCGGCGAGCCGGTGCTGATGGGCGAGACCGGTGAGCTGGTGATCGGCGGGGTCGGCCTGGCCCGCTACCTGGACGCCGCGAAGGACGCCGAGAAGTTCGCGCCGCTGCCCGCCCTGGACTGGGCGCGCGCCTACCGCAGCGGTGACATCGTGCGCGCCGAGCCGGAGGGACTGCTGTTCCTGGGGCGCGGCGACGAGCAGGTGAAACTCGGCGGGCGCCGGATCGAGCTGGGTGAGGTGGACGCCGCCCTGCAAGGGCTGCCGGGGGTGGCCGGGGCGGCCGCCGCGGTGAAACGGACCGCCGGTGGCAACCAGCTCCTGGTGGGCTATCTGGTGCCACACGGTGACGGCTTCGACCTGGCCGCCGCCAACGAGCGGATCCGCGAACAGCTGCCGGCCGCGCTCGTCCCGCTGCTGGCCCTGGTGGACGAGCTGCCCACCCGCACCTCCGGCAAGGTGGACCGGGCCGCCCTGCCGTGGCCGCTTGCCACCGGCACGGCCGAACCCGGCGAGCTGACCGCGTCCGAACAATGGCTGGCCGGCGGCTGGGAGGAGATCCTGGGCGTGCGGCCGGGGCAGCCCGACGCCGACTTCTTCACCAGCGGCGGCGGCAGCCTCAACGCGGCCCAGCTGGTCGCCTGGATCCGCCGCGAGCACCCCCGGGTGTCGGTCGCCGACATCTACCAGAACCCGCGCCTGTCCCGGATGGCCGCGGTCATCGACGGCCTCGGCGCCGACGACACCGTCCGCCGCGAGGTCCGGCCGGCACCCCGCCGGCGCGGTCTCGTGCAGGCCCTGCTGATGATCCCGATGCTGGCGCTGGCCGGTCTGCGCTGGCTGACCGTGCTGGCCGCGGTCGGCATCGTGCTCGGCCTGCTGCCGCACGTCTCCTGGTGGTGGATCGGCGCGGCCGGGGTGGTGCTGTTCAGCCCGCCCGGCCGGATCGCCCTGGCCGCCGGCGCCGCCCGGCTGCTGCTGCGCGGCGTCGGCCCCGGCACGTACCCCCGCGGCGGCAGCGTCCACCTGCGGCTCTGGGCCGCCGAGCGGTTCGCCGAACTGAGCGGCGCGACCGGGGTGGCCGGAGCCGGCTGGATGATCACCTACGCGAAACTGCTCGGCGCCCGTCTCGGCCGCGACGTCGACCTGCACTCCCCACCCCCGGTCACCGGCCTGCTGCGGCTCGGCCGGGGCGCGGCCATCGAACCCGAAGTGGACCTGGCCGGGCACTGGGTGGACGGCGACGTGCTGCGGATCGGCGCGGTCCGGGTCGGCGCCGGCGGCCGGGTCGGGGCCCGTAGCACCCTGATGCCGGGTGCCCGGGTCGGCAAGGGCGCGCGGATCGCCGCCGGTTCCACCGTCACCGGCGCGGTGCCGGCGAACCAGCGGTGGGCCGGATCCCCGGCGGTTCCGGTGGCCGAGAAGGGCGCCACCGTGTGGCCGTCGCAGCGTCCCGAGCGGTCCCGGTTCAGCGATCGGTCATGGGTCTTCGCGTACCGGCTGACCGCGCAAGCCCTCGCCCTGGTGCCGGTGGTGGCGGCGCTGCCCGCGCTGGCACTGCTGAACTGGGGACTCGGCAGCGGGCTGATGCCGGCCGCCGTACCGGCCGCGGCGGTGGCGTTCCTGCTGGCGTACGCCATCGTGGTGTTGATCGCGGTCCGGCTGCTCGGCATCGGGCTGCGCGAGGGCTTCCACCCCGTCCAGGGCCGCGTCGCGTGGCAGGTGTGGACCACCGAGCACCTGATGGGGATGGCCCGGGTGGCGCTGTTCCCGATCTACTCCAGCCTGTTCACACCGGTGTGGCTGCGGCTGCTCGGCGCCAAGGTGGGCCGCGGCGCGGAGATCTCCACCGTGCTCGCCGTGCCCGCCATGACCACCGTCGACGACCACGCGTTCCTCGCCGACGACACCATGGTCGCCACCTACGAACTCAGCCACGGCTGGCTGCGGGTCGCCCCCGCCCGGATCGGCAAGCAGGCGTTCCTCGGCAACTCCGGGATGGCCGCGCCCGGCCGTTCGGTGCCGAAACGGGGCCTCGTCGGGGTGCTGTCGTCGGCGCCGCACAAGGCCAAGAAGGGCTCGTCCTGGCTGGGCGCCCCGCCGATGCCGCTGCGCCGGGTGGTGGAGACCGCCGACACCGGCCGCACCTACGACCCGCCGGCACGGCTCAAAGTGGCCCGCGCCGTGATCGAACTGTGCCGGGTCGTGCCGGTGATGCTCGCCGGGACACTGGCCGTGTCGGTGCTCGCCACGATCGCCGTCGTCTGGCGTACCGCCGGGCTCGGCGTCGCCGCCCTCGCCGCCGGGCCGGTGCTGTTCGCCGCCGCGATCACCGGCGCGCTGCTGGCCACCGCCGCGAAATGGCTGCTCGTCGGCCGGTTCCGGGTCACCGAACGGGCACTCTGGACGTCGTTCGTGTGGCGCAACGAACTCGCCGACACATTCGTCGAAGTCCTCGCCACCCCGTGGCTGTTCCGGCTCGCCACCGGGACGCCACTGCTCAACCTGTGGTTGCGTACCCTCGGAGCCGGAATCGGGCGCGGAGTCTGGCTGGAGACGCTGTGGCTGCCCGAGTTCGATCTGGTCCGGCTCGGCGCCGGTGCGACCGTCAACCGGGGGTGCGTGGTGCAGACCCACCTGTTCCATGATCGGATCATGGCCATGGATGAGGTCACTCTCGGCGCGGGCGCCACCCTCGGCCCGCACGGCATCGTGCTGCCCGGCGCCGGCATCGGCGCACGCACCACCGTCGGCCCCGGCTCACTCGTCACCCGCGGTGACGCCGTGCCCGCCGACACCCGCTGGCTGGGCAACCCGATCGCGACCTGGCCGGTGACGGCCCCCCGCAAGGCATGACCCCGTCGGCCACCCCGGGTGCCGAGCGTTCCACCGATCCCTACCTGCCCGAAGCCGGCAACGGCGGCTACCGGGTGCTGCACTACGACCTGGACCTCGACTACCGGGTGGTGTCCAACCGGCTGGCCGGCAAAGCCGTCGTCACCGCGCGGGCCGTCCAGTCGCTGTCCCGATTCACCCTCGACCTGGCCCGGCTCCAGGTCCGCGACGTGCGAGTGGACGGCCGCCCGGCCCGATTCGACCACCGGCCGGGCAAGCTGCGGATCAAACCCGAGCGCCCGGTCGGTTACGGCACAACCTTCAAGATCGAGATTAGGTACGGGGGCAAACCCGGCCCCGTCTCCGGCCGCTGGGGGGACATCGGCTGGGACGAACTCAGCGACGGAGTACTCGTCGCCAGCCAGCCCAACGGGGCGCCCAGCTGGTTCCCGTGCAACGACCGGCCCGACGACAAGGCCACCTTCCTGATCCGGCTCACCACCGCGTCGGCGTACACCGCCCTGGTCACCGGCGACCTGGTGTCCCGCCGTCGCGGCGCCGGCACCACCACCTGGGTGTACGAGCGCAACGAGCCGACCGCGCCCTACCTGATGAGCGTCCAGATCGGCCGGTACGAGACGGTGTCCCTGGCCGACAGCGGACCCGTCCAGCGGGCCGCCATCACCCCGCGCGTCCGCGGCGTGTTCGCCCACGACTTCGGCCGGCACGGCGAGATCATGGCCGTGCTGGAGCGGCTGTTCGGGCCCTACCCGTTCCGCGAGTACGTCGTCGTGGTCACCGACGACGACCTGGACGACCCGGTCGAAGCGCAGGGCATGGCCGTGTTCGGGCGCAACCACCTGGACGGCAGGCGCACCCACGAACGCCTCATCGTCCACGAGTTGGCCCACCAGTGGTTCGGCAACAGTCTCACCGTCGCCGACTGGCGGCACATCTGGCTCAACGAGGGCTTCGCGACGTACGCCGAATGGATGTGGTCCGGCGCGTCCGGCGGCCCGTCCACCAACGCCCACGCCGCCGGCTGGCACGCCTGGGTGGCCGCCCGCCCCACCACGTTCACCGTCGCCGACCCCGGGGTGTCCCGGATGTTCGACACGGTGATCTACAAGCGGGGCGCGCTGACGTTGCACGCGCTGCGCGCGAAACTCGGCGAACAGGCGTTCCTGGCCATGCTCCGCTCCTGGGTCGCCGAACATCGCCACAGCACGGTGACCACGGCCCAGTTCCGCACCCACGCGGCCCGCTTCACCACCGCCCCCCTGGACGACCTGTTCACGGCGTGGCTGGACCGCCCCGAACTGCCCCCGCCTCCCCGCATCCGCTAGCGAGCCTCCGTGGTCGAGCCAATCCGCGTGCCGGCGCGGATTCGCCGTCATCGGTGAGAATGCCGCGCGGTCCCGTGCCGCGCGGTCCCGTGCCGCGCGGTCCCGTGCCGCGCGGTCCCGTGCCGCGCGGTCCCGTGCCGCGCGGTCCCGTGCCGCGCCTCGGCCAATCCGCACCCGGGGCCGCCCGCCCCGATCTTGGAGGATTCACCACCGGAGAGAGTCGTGTTGTCGATCGCCCGATCGCTTTCCGGTCGTCCCCGCGCGTCGCCGACCCACTCAGTCGCGATCTTGGCGGATTTACCACCGTTTGAGCCTTCTCCTCAGCTGCCGGCCCGCGCGCGGTCAATTCCCCACGCGAGCGCCCGCCTTCCAGCTCCGCCCTGGCCGATCTTGGCGGATTTACCACCTTTTTCGGTGGTAAATCCTCCAAGATCGGCCCGGAAAGGCCTCTGCGCCCGGCAACCCTGACCGAAAATAACACAGGGTTACCGAATGGGCCGCAATCTATGCGGACCGTGACCGGCGTGGACGACACCGTGACCGCACCGGCCGCCATGGCTACCAACCGCGACCACCATCCCACCCTGGCCGGCCGGCATCGCCTGGGCGACAGTCAGCCTGGGCTGACAGACTGCCCGGGCTGGCCAATCCACCCCGTCCGGGCCGGCGGGCTGCCTGGGCCGGCCAGTCCACCCCGTCCGGGCCGGCGGGCTGCCTGGGCCGGCCAGTCCACCCCGTCCGGGCCGACGGGCTGCCTGGGTCGGCCAGTCCACCCTGGCCAGCCCATCCGGGCTGGACGGCACCGCCCGAGCTCGACGAACACCCGCCCGGCGCGGACCGCACCGCTGACCCATCGGCTGTCCGCCCGCCAGGTGCCCGGCTGGTCGGCTCGCCTGCTTCGGCTCACCTGCTTCTCGCCTGTTCGGCTCACCTGCTTCGTTTTACTCCGCTCTGAACCGGTTTACCCTTCTATGCCTCGGCCTGCCCATTTCTGCCGCTTTTAGCCCGGGAGCACCGCATTCGGCCCGGTGGTCGCCGGGCGGTCTGGTGGGGAGGCGGACCTCGCGGGGACGATGGAGGGCTGCCCGATTTCTGTGGGCCCGATTGGCGTACCGCTGAGGGGTCTCTAAATGGGCGCTCAAGCCGGAGGCGGGGGTGGGGCCGGTGGGGCGCGGCCGGGTGTTCGGTGGCGACGTTCGGCGGATGGTGGGCGGGACGCTCGGGTTGATTTTAAAGATCATTTCGGGGAGTCGTGGGGGTCGGGGCGTCACTAACGTCGTTGCGGTTCGGTGCTGTTGGTGGTGCCGGCTCGGGGGAGCGGTACGGAGGTACGGGGCGTTGGGTTCGGGAGTGTTGCCGCCCAACCTGGTGACGGCCGCGGACCTTCTTCTCGATGGGGCTCGCACGCCCGCGGATCTGGCCGGGCTGCTGCGGGCGGCTGGGGTGATCATGCCGGCGGCGCGGCTCGCCCGTCTTCCGGAGCGGTATCCGGACATTTTCGGCTGGGACACTCAGGGGCGGCTCTGTCTCGCATCCGGAATTTCGGAAATGTCCGACAAGGATGCTGCGGGTGGCGCGGGTGTTGCGGGTGGCGCGGGTGTTGCGGGTGTTGCGGGTGTTGCGGGTGTTGCGGGTG
>NZ_JBNZCE010000023.1:0-294907 GCF_050589265.1 Actinoplanes sp. G11-F43 | reverse complement strand
CGGCCTCACCGGATGATGTTGAAACGACCGTGCCGCTGTCCCGGAGGCGCCGCAGTTTCTCGGCATGGCGTCGCTGAAGACCCCAGTCACGACGAATCTTGTGCTGACGACGAAACTCCGCACGATCCGGATCGTAATTCCGGGCCTTCGTCCAATCCCGCATAGCAGCAGTTTGCGCCCGGCTGAACAACGACATCTGAGCCATACCCAGAATTCTCCCGGGCCCCGGCCGAGAAGTGTAAGAAGTCGATCATGCCATTCGCATTCACACACCAGAACCGACAAGTTGTCGCCGAGGTTCCCCCACATTCACGCCGCGCCGGGCGAAAGGGCATCATCAAACACCGCACCGCGGCTCATCTGAGCACGGTCACCGGCTGGATCATGGATCCGGACGACGCGGTGGCGGCTCGGGCGATCGCCCTGACCGCCTGGTACCCGCCATCGATCGGCGCCTGGCTGGCCGTCCCCGCCGGCCGGGTGCAGCCGTGGGCCAGCGCCAACCTGGCCCCGACCCACCCCACCGGCGCCGACCCGCGGATCGACCCGCCGCTGGGCGATCTGGCCGCCGACGGCCCCGAGCTGGCCGCTGACGGCCCCGAGCTGGTCGCGGTGACCGCGGCGGTGGCGCTCGCCTACCGCCGAGCCGACGTCCCCGGCTCGTGGCGCGCCCTGCTGGCCGAGGCCGCGGAGCGGGACCCGATCGGGAACATCACCGGCTGGGATCGGGCGCTGCGAGGTTTCGTGAATCTGGCTCCGCGCCGTCTCTGACCGGCCCGCAATGCCGGCAGGCCCCGCGTCGCCGCCGGTGATACAGAACGGTGGCCACGCCCAGCGCGACACCCCACAGCACCCACGGCACGCTGGGCAGGCGCAGCCCCCACCCGTCGCCGACGGCCGGATCCCAGGCCATCATCAGGCCGGCCGGGACGAGCACGATCGCGACCGCCGACGCCGGGACGACCGCGAGCATCGGTGGCACCGGACGGCCGGCCCGGAACCAGATCCACCGCGGATAGACCTCACCCCACCGGCTGACCAGGCCGTGGGTGAGCACTCCGCCCACCATGGAGGCCACCGCACAGCCGAGCCCGATCTCCAGCATCCCCGGGGTGTTCCGCATCATCGTGAGGAACTCCGGGCTGATGCCCAGCGGATGGCCGAAATACCAGGCCAACCGGGTTATCTCGTACGGTAGGGGCGCCAGCCACGCGACCAGCACCGCCCAGTGTCCCCACCGCAGCAGTCGCTCCCGGGAGGGTTCGTCACCGGGCGAGCCGGGCCGGCGGCCGCAGTGCGGGCACGCCCCCCGGACGCGGCGCTGGTGGGCGAGGGTGGCGGCGGCCCACAGCAGTCCACCCACGAACAGGATGATCAGGTGGGTGCGGTGCCAGTAGAGGATGTCGCCGATGCCGTCCTGCGGGCCGGGCACCCCGGTGAAGGCGAACACCAGCAGCAGCGGCGCGAACGCCAGCACCGCGATCAGCGTGTAGTCCGGGATGACCAGGGCGAGGGTGGCCGCCGCGAGCCAACCGAACGCGATCGTCGGCATCGGCCACCGGCCGGAACCGGCGCGCCGGGCCATCGTGAGCGCCACGACCGTACCGGCCAGGCCCAGCACCGCCATCAGCGGCGCGACCACCTCGGCCGGCGCACCCTCCAGGATCGACGCCGACCGGCGGTCGTCGGGGGCCGGCGCGAACGGATAGCCGTCGCCACCGGCCGTCCAGAAGACCCCGAGCACGGTGTACGCCGCTGACCAGCCCGCCGCCGCATACCCGGACCAGGCCGGCCACCCCCGGTCAGGAGCCGCGGACGACATAGCCGCCGGCCAGGACCTGGTGCCGGGGCCGGCCCGGGAACTCCGCGTCCAGGTCGAAACATCGGGTCGGCGGGCGCTCCGGTCCCCCACTGGCCTGCACGAACGCTACCTGATCGGGCCGCCGGCCACCGTCGATGATCTTCACGACGAAGGCATGGTTGCGGATCGGGCCCACTCCCTCGGGGACGACAGCGGTGAACTCCGCGACCCGGCCGGTCACCCGCAGGCAGGTCACCGCCGCCCAGCCCCGCGCCACCAGCGAGCCGTCCGGCAGCAGGTGCCGGAACCAGAATCGGTCGCCTCGCACGCCGAACCACACCGGGTGCCCGTCGGCGTCGGCCGGGGTGAGCACGATCCGCCCCACCCCGCTCACACTCACCGGCTGCGCCGGTACCGGCACCGCACCCAGCGCGACGGCCGTCACCGCGTTGATCAATGGAGACATTGCCACTCCTCAAGAAGACGATCCGGGAAACGACCGGAAAGACGATCCGGCAAACGATCCAGGAAGACGATCCAGGAAGACGATCTGTGAAGACGCTGCCCACCAGCCTCGTTTCCGCGGGCCGGCGGCACCATCTGCCGATGTGGTGATCGGGGTGCGGGTTTCTCTGCCGATCGGCGTACGGCGATGTCCTTCTACGATCGGGGCATGACGCGTCGGCACCTCGGATGGATCAGCATGGCGGCCAGCGCGGTCACCCCGGCCGTGGCGTTCCGGACCGATCTGGAGCACCTGTTCATGCCGGTGATGACCGTCCTGGCGGTGTTGCTGGCCGCCGCGATGCGCTGGGGACCGGGCCGTCATCTGGCCGCGGCCGTCGGGCTGGCCGGGGCGGCGATGGCGCTGACCCTGTGGTCGTTCACCGGCGGTCTGCCGCCGGTGCAGCGCGTCGCCGCGGCCGCGGTCTGGACCACACCGGCCCTCCTCGCGGTGGTGGTCGGCGGCTATCCGCGGCTGATGCTGCACCGGCGGGCGGTGGCGGTCCGGCAGGCGCGCCAGGCGCAGCGGTTGCAGGTGGCCCGGGATCTGCACGACTTCGTGGCCCACGACATCAGCGGCATCGTCGCGCAGGCGCAGGCGGCCCGGTTCGTCGCCGGCACCCGCCCGGAGGAGGCCGGGCCGGCGCTGGAGCGGATCGAGGCGGCCGGTCTGGCCGCGCTGGCCACCATGGACCGGATGGTCGGGATGTTGCACGAACCGGACCCCTCGCCGGTACGCCCACCGCCCACGCTCGACGACCTGCCCGCCCTGGTCGACCGCTTCACCACGAGCGACCACCTTCAGGTCCGGCTGGTCCGGGGCCCCCGGATCGGGGAGGTACCCCGGGACCGGGCGGCTACCGCGTACCGGATCGTGGTCGAGGCCCTGACCAACGTCCGCCGGCACGCACCGGCCGCGACCCGCGTCGACGTGTCGGTCACCGGTGACGCCGGCGGTGTCCGGGTGCGGGTCGGCAACGACACGACCGGCCCGGCACCCCGTCGGCGGCACGGCGGGCGGGGACTCGCCGGGCTGCGCGACCAGGTCGCGGCCGGCGGCGGCACGCTGACCGCCGGGCCGTGCGCGGACGGCTGGGAGCTGGTCGCGGTGATCCCGGCGTGACCGGCACCCGGGTTCTTCTCGCCGACGATCATCCGGACGTCCGCAGCGGGTTCCGCCTGGTTCTGGACTCGCAGCCGGACATCAGCGTCGTCGGCGAGGCCGCCGACGGCACCTCCGCCCTGGCCATGGCCCGGCGGCTGCGGCCGGACGTGGTGCTCACCGACATCCGGATGCCCGGCGTCGACGGCCTGGAACTGACCCGCCTGCTGACCGATCTCGGACTGCGGGTGGTCGTGGTCACCACCTTCGACCTGGACGAGTACGTGGACGCCGCCCTGCGTAACGGCGCCTGCGGTTTCCTGCTCAAACGGTCCGGTCCGGCGCTGCTGGTCGAGGGGGTGCGCGCGGCGATGGCCGGGGACGCGCTGATCAGCCCGCAGATCACCGTGCGGCTGCTGCGCGCGGTGACCGGAGGAGCCACCGGGCCGCCGGTGCGCAACCCGCTGACCACGCGGGAGACCGATGTCGTACGGCTGGTGGCCCGCGGTCTGACCAACGCCCAGATCGGCGCCGAGCTGCACATCTCGGCCGGCACCGCCAAGACCCACATCGCGAACGCGCAGGCGAAGCTGGAGCTGGGCAACCGGGTGGCGATCGCGGCGTGGGCGTGGCGGGCCGGGCTGGCCGACCCGGCCGCGATGTGAGGCGGTAGGGTGGCGGTGCGCCCCGGATGGGCCGACACGATGGAGGCAGTTCACTTCAGCCGCCGCTGAGCCGTGACAGGCTCGCCGGCCGGGCCCATCCTCGATGTCGCTCGCCGTGGTTCTCCGTCCGGCTGTGTCGCTGCTCCCGTCGTGACAAGACGACACGCTCGTCACTGACGACACGTTCGTCGCCGGCGACATGCTCGTCACTGACGACACGCTCGTCACCGCGAGACGACACGCTCGTCGCCGGCGACACGAAGGAGACCCGTGCACCCTGACATCACCTGCTATCCCGCTTCTCTCCCCGGGCCACGACCGGCGGTGCTGGTCCTGCCCGGCGGCGGTTACCGGTTCCACACCGGGCACGAGGGCGAGGGATACGCCCGCTGGCTGAACAGAATCGGACTGCACGCGTTCGTGCTGCGGTACCCGCTGCTGACCGAACACCGTTTCCCCGCGCCGATGGAGTCCGGCCGGGCCGCCCTCGACTGGATCCGGGGCGGCGCGCACGGACTCGACATCGGCGAGCATGTCGGGGTGATCGGCTCCAGCGCCGGCGGGCACCTGGCCGGGCTGCTGGCCACCGGCACCGTCCTGGACGAGGAGGATCTGGACGCCGCGCCGCCGCGCCCGGACTTCGCGATCCTGGCGTACGCGGCGGCCGATCTCCATCTGCTTCCGGACGAGCCGGTCGCATGGATCCTGGACGGCCGGATGGAGCTGCGGGACCGGCTCTCCCCGGCCCGCCACATCGACGCCGCCACCTGCCCGGCGTTCGTCTGGGCCACCGCCGAGGACCCGCCCGGGTTTCCGAACTCGCTGGCGTACGCGCAAGCCCTCTTCGACGCCGGGATCCCGGTCGAGTTGCACATCTATCCGCGGGGCCGCCATGGGCTCGGCCTGGCGGACGGGGTCGCCTACGGGGAGCACGGGGACGTCCACATCCCGCACACGGCGCAGTGGGCGCGGGCGTGTGAGGCGTGGCTGCGCGAGGAGGGTTTCCTGCCCGCCGAATAACCCTTGATCACCGTACGGCCACGGTGGGTGATGTCCGGGAAAGTCCGGCATCCGACCGTGCCGGGCCGCCGAGCGTCATGTAACACTGCACCGGCTCCCTTGATCGAAAGGCCGGTCCGTGTCCTCGTTCGATGACCTGTTCGCCCAGCATGTCGCCACCGGCATGGCTCGCCAGCTGGCGCTCGCCGATCTGCTCGGCGAGCGCGGCTGGCAGCTCGACCTGAACGCGGGCCTGGTGACGTTCGGCGCCGATCTGCGCTACACCATCCAGATGATCGGCACGGAGAGTCACTCCGACGGCACCTGGCTGTGGGCCTGGGCGAACACCGGCGGCAACATCGACCCGTCGCTGCTGGAACTGGCCGGCTGGCTGCGCGAACACGGCCGGCTGTACGGGGTCCGCGAGTTCACCGAGCCGTCGTTGCGCCTGGACCGGGTGGACGGCCACCGGATCGCCCTGGTGGCGTCGGGGCTGACCGGGCGGCCGTACTACCGGGGCACGTACAACGGCGGCGCGATCTTCTTCCATCTGGAGAACCTGCCCGCCCGGGTGCGGGGCGCGGTCCCGCCGGAGAAGACGTTCACCGTGCTCGGGCAGGTGCTCCAGGCCTTCGCCGTCGATCACCGTACGGTGGTGGTGTCGTTCCTGCAGCAGCAGGGCTGGCGGGTCGACGACGCCGCGCACGGGGTGATCGGCCGGCACGGTGACGGCTCCCAGCTGCGGGTCACCTTCGACCACCTGGGCCGGGTCAGCGACATGACGGGGCAGCTCCAGCCCCGCTGAACGGCGCCTATGGTGGGGTGATGAGCACCCGGGACGTACCAGCGCGGATCGGCGACCTGCCCCCGATCGGCCGCCCGGCCAACAGCGCGCTGCTGGCGGCGGGCATCACCACGCTGGCCCAGGTGGCCACCCGTCGCCGGGCCGACCTGCTGGCCATGCACGGGGTCGGCCCGAAAGCCGTCCGCATCCTCACCGAGACCCTGACCGACCACAACCTGACCTGGGCGGACTGACCCATGTCGCTGACCGCCGAGCAGCGCGCCCGCACCCGCGAGGAGTTGCGCGCCAACTTCGGCCTGTCCGGGGTGCCGGCGTCCCAGGCCGCCCGTGCGCTGGGCTTGACCGAGCAACAGCTGGAAGACGCGCTGGACATGGCCCCGTCCGTCCATCCGGCCGACATCTGGACGCTGCGCGACTACCTGGAGCGCGAGGTCCTGGCCCGGGGCGAGGCCCCCGTCCCGTTCACCGTCCTGACTGCGAAGGCCCGCATGAGCACCGTCCGCTGGTTCACCACACCGGGCGCCTCGTGACTCGACCGCGTACGCTCCGGGCGTGACGGACGAGAAAACTGCGAAACGGTCGTTCTGGCGCGAGCTGCCCGTGCTTCTGGGGGTGGCGATCGTCGTCGCCGTGTTGGTCCGCTCGTTCGTGTTGCAGACCTTCTTCATTCCGTCGCCGTCGATGCAGCACACCCTTGAGCTGTGGGACAAGGTGCTGGTCAACAAGCTGGTCTACAACTTCCGGGAGCCCCGGCGCGGTGAGGTCATCGTCTTCAAGGCGCCGGGCGTGTGGAATCCCCCGCCGGGCGGTGAGGACTTCATCAAGCGGGTCATCGGCCGGCCGGGCGACAACCTGGTGTGCTGCGACGACCAGCGCCGCCTCATGATCAACGGCCGGTCGCTGGACGAGCCGTACGTCTACCCCGGCAACCAGGTCGCCGCCCGCGACTTCGACATCACCGTCCCGGCTGGCCGCCTCTGGATGATGGGTGATCACCGGGAGGCCTCCGGCGACTCCCTGCAGCACTACGAGCAGAGCGCCGCCACCGACGAGGCCGGCAAGCTGCTGGACGCCACGGTCCCGGTGGACGCGGTCGTCGGCCGGGCCTTCACCATCTTCTGGCCCCTGGACCGCGCCACCTTGCTCTCGGTCCCGGAGTCGTTCAGCGCGATCCCGGAGTAGCACCGGGCGATGGATACCGCGTACGTGTTGCTGCACAGCCCGACGGTGGGCCCGTCGACGTGGGCGCCCGTCGCCGGGCGGCTGCCGGGCGCCGTGGTCCCGTCGCTGCTGCGTGTCGGCGACGCCGGCCCGCCGTTCTGGCCGGCCGTGGTGGAGGCGGTCACCGCGGAGATCGATCGGCTGCCGGCCGGCACCAGGGTGGTCCTGGTGGCGCACAGCAACGCCGGACGGTTCGTTCCCGTCCTGGCCGAACATGCCGCGGCCTGCGTCTTCGTCGACGCCGCGCTGCCCGGTCAGGCCGGCCCGGCCCCGGAGTTCCTGCGGGCGATGACCGGCCTGGACGGCCGTCTACCCCGCTGGACCGACTGGTGGGACGAGGCGGACGTGGCCCCGCTGTTCCCGGACGAGACGACCCGCCGGACCGTCGAGGCCGAGCAACCACGGCTACCGCCGGCCTACTTCGAGCAGCCCGTCCCGGTTCCTCCGGGCTGGGACACCATGCCGTGCGCCTACCTGCTGTTCTCCGGCCGGGCGTACGCGGCGGAGGCCGCCGGCGCCCGCGCCCGCGGCTGGCGGGTCGATCACCTGCCCGGCCTGCACCTGCACCAGCTGGTGGATCCGGCCGGGGTGGCGGCCCGGATCGAGGAGATGTCACATTCCGGCTGACGGCGGTGCTTCCCTGGTGTGAAGGCACTGGTGACCCAGCGGGAGGACGCGATGCCGGCCTCCGTGCGATCCGACCTCGAACACGTGTTCCGGGCCGCGTACCCGAAGGTGGTGGGGGTGGCCGCCCGCGTCCTGGGTTCGCGGGACGAGGCGGAGGACGTGGCGCAGGAGACGTTCCTGGCGTTCAGCCGCACCGACGTGCCGCCGGGTGAGGCGATCGGCTGGCTGTGTGTGGCGGCGGCGCACACCGCGCTGAACCATCTGCGGTCGGGGCGCCGGCGGGTGTCGCGGGAGGAGGCGGCGTCGGACCGGGTCACGGTCGCCCCGGACGTCGCCGACACCGTCGTGGCCCGGGAGGACCGCTTGCGGGTACGGGCGGCGCTGGCCCGGCTGCCCCGAAAGCAGGCGGTGGCGCTGGTGTTGCGGCACAGCGGTTTGAGTTACGCCGAGGTGGCGGCCGCTCTGGATCTGGCGCCGGGCAGTGTGGGCACGACCGTACGGCGTGCCGAGTCCGCTCTTCGTGAGGAGTTGAACCGTGATGCGTCATCCCGCTGAGGGCCTGCTGCGGCGGCTGCTGGACGAGCCGGACGGGGTCGCGGCGGCCGATCGTGAGCACGTCGACGGGTGCCCGGAGTGCCGGGAGCGGATGGATCGGTCGGCCGGGGACGCGGCCCGGGTGGCGTCGGCGCTGGACTTCGATGTCGTACCGGATGTGGACGTGGCCTGGGACCGGCTCGCCGCGTCGTTGCGGGACGCTCCGGCGCCGGCCCGGAAGCGGCGCCGCCCGCGGACCCCGGTGATTGCGATCGCCGGGGTGACGGCCCTGCTGACCGGGGCCACGGCGGCCGCGGCCGGGAACTGGCTGCCGGTCTTCCACACCGAGCGGGTGGCCCCGGTGACCGTGCCGCAGGCCGACCTGGTGCACCTGCCGGAGCTGGACGAGCTGGGTGTGATGCGGGTGGAGAACCGCCCGGATCCGCGCAACGTCCCGGACGCGCGGACCGCCCGGGAGGTGACCGGGCTGCCCACGGCCACCGTCGGGGACCTGCCGCGGGGGGTGAGCGGGCAGCCCCGGTTCCTGGTGGCGGACCGGATCACCGGGGTGTTCCGGTTCGACCGGGCGCGGGCCGAACAAGCGCTGGGCGGGCCGGTTCCGGAGCCGCCGCCGGGTCTGGCCGACAGCGAGTTCCGGCTGACCGCGGGCCCGGCGGCGGCCACCGTCTGGCCGGGTGGCACGGGTGCTCCGGCGCTGGTGGTGGGCCGGGTGGTGGCGCCGCGGGCGTTCTCCACCGGGGTGCCGTTCGCGACCGCCCGCGACTATCTGCTGACGTTGCCCGGGTTGCCGGCCTCGATCGCCGGCCAGCTCGACGCGTTCACCGAGGGGACCACACTGCCTCTGCTGGTACGGGCGGGCACCGAGACCACGTCCACGGCCGAGGTGAACGGTGTCCCGGCGGTGGTGAAGTCGTCGGCTGACGGGGCGTTCTCGGCGGTGTTCTGGGTGCGGGACGGCCACGTCAACGCGGTCGGCGGCTCCCTGTCGGCCGCCGAGGTGCTGCGGGTGGCCGAGCAGGCCCGGTGGGTGCGATGACCGCCGCGGTCTGGGTGTCGCACCTGCGCAAACGGTACCGGCGGCGGGTGGCCGTGGACGGGGTGTCGTTCGCCGTGGCCCGGGGTGAGGTGCTGGGTCTGCTCGGGCCGAACGGCGCCGGCAAGACCACGGTGATCAAGATGATGCTGGGGCTGGTCCGGCCGGACGCGGGCGAGGTGATGCTGCTCGGCCGCCCGCACACCGATCCGCGCTCCCGGGAACGGGTCGGCTACCTGCCCGAGTTGTTCCGCTATCAGCCGTGGCTGACGGCCGACGAGGTGCTGCGGTTGCACGTACACCTCAGTGGTTTGACGATCGGTGACCGGGACCGGCGGGACAGCCTGGCGCTCGCCGGCCTCGCCGACCGTGGCGGCGACCGGGTCGGCGGCTTCTCCAAGGGCATGCAGCAGCGGCTCGGGCTGGCGGTGGCGCTGGTGGCCCGGCCGGACCTGGTGGTGCTCGACGAGCCGACCAGCGCCCTGGATCCGCTGGGCCGCGCCGACGTCCGGGACCTGCTGCTCTCGCTGCGCGAACGGCAGGTCGCCGTGCTGCTGAACTCGCACCTGATCGGCGAGGTGGAGCGGGTCTGCGACCGGGTGATGATCCTGGACCGGGGCCGGGTGGCCGCCTCCGGCACGCTGCCCGAACTGCTCGGCCGCCGGGAGTTGCGGCTGACCCTGACCGAGGTCGGCCCGGAGGCCGCCGCGTTGCTGACCCCGGGCACGCGCGACGGCGACCGTTTCACCGTCGCCATGCCGCCGGACGTGCCGGCGCTGATCGCCGATCTGGTGAAGGCCGGGGCGCGGGTCCATGCCGTCGAGCCGGCCCGGGTCAGCCTGGAGGAGCGGTTGCTGGCCATTCTGCGTACGTCCCACGAGGAGCACCCGTGACCGTCCTGACCATCGCCGCGCTCACCTTGACGGAGGCCACCCGTCGTCGGGTGCTGCGCTCGCTGGCGGTGCTGACCGTGCTGCTGCTGGGCCTCAGTGGCTGGGGGTTCTCCCGCCTGGCCGCCGAACAGGACGGTCTGACCAGTGGGGAGGCCATGGTCACCGGCTCGATCGTACTCAATCTGGTGATGTTCGGGTTCAGCCTGATCGCCGCGATGGGGACCGCGTTCCTGGCCGGCCCGACGCTGTCCGGCGAGGTCGAGTCGGGTGTCGCGCTGGCGGTGATGACCCGCCCGGTGCGCCGGTCCGCGGTGCTGTTCGGCAAATGGCTGGGCCTGGCCGTGTTCGGGACCGGGTTCGTCACCGTGGCGGGCGTCGCCCAGTTCACGATCGTGCGCCTGGCCGTCGGCTACTGGCCGCCGAAACCGGTCACCGGCCTGCTCCTGCTGGCCGCGCAGACCATCGTGCTGATGACGCTGGGCCTGCTGTTCGCCACGGTGATCTCGCCGATGGCGTCGGGCATCGTGGCGGTCGGCCTGTTCGGGGCGACCTGGATCGCCGGGGTGGTCGGCTCGGTCGGGGACGCCCTCGGCAACCCGGGCGTCGCCATGATCGGCACGGTGTCGCGGATGCTGCTGCCCACCGACGGCCTGTGGCGCGGGGCCATGAACTCGTTCCAGGACCCGGCCCTGCTCGCCCGGATCGGCACCGGGGTCGAGGAGTCGCCGTTCCTGAGCATGGCCCCGCTCACCGGGAGTTACCTGACGTGGGTGGCGATCTGGCTGGCCCTAGCCCTGGGCCTGGCCGCGGTCTCCTTCCAGCGCCGCGACCTGTGACCGCAACCGGTCACGCCACGCCCGCGCCCGGACCAGCAACACGATCGCCACAGTGGTCATCAGCAGTCCGGGCAGGGCCGCGAGCGGTCCGGCGATCACCCCGCTGACCAGTGCCGTAGCCGCGCTGAAGACGGTCGCCAGCCACGCCCCGGCCACCCGGTCGACGGCGAACAGAGGGCGCCGCACCAGTGCCCAGCCCGCGAGGACGGCCCAGGAGAGTCCGACAAGGATCAACCCCGCGAACGCCGCTCGGGTACGGCCGGGGAGGGCCCCCGGTTCGGTCGCCCAGAGTGTGCCGATCAGGGTGGCACCGGTCAGCCCGGCGATCCCGGCCGCCACGATCCGCCGCGACACCGGCCGGATCACCTGCTCGGGGGTGAACCCCGGTTCGTCGGTCATGCCGAGTATCCCTTCTCGATCATCTGGTCGCGCAGCTGTCGGCGGGCCCGGTTGAGCCGCGACTTGACCGTGCCCGCCGGGACGCCGAGGATCTGCGCGCAGTCGTCCAGCGCCAGATCGTGCAGGTAGAAGAGGAACAGCACCTCACGCTCCCGGGCCGGCAGCCCGGCCAGCCCGTCGGCGACCTGGGTGCGGTCCAGCACGATGCCGGCCTCGTCCCGGCCGGGCGCCGGTTCCTCGGGGACGTTTTTGTCATACCCCTCTCGTAGGTTGGCCTGGACCGAGCGGCGGGCGATCGTCAGCAGCCATGGGGCGAAGCGGTCCGGCTGGCGCAGCCGCGGCAGCGCCCGCAGGGCCCGCGCCCACACCTCCTGGCTGATGTCGTCGGCCCGCCCCCGGTCGCCCAGCATCGCGCGCACATAACGCCAGACCGGGAGGTGCCAGTGTCCGACCAGTTCGCCCAGCGCGCTCCGGTCACCGAGTTGCGCCCTGACCACCAGCCGGGCGTCGCGTTCCGCATCCGTCACATCAGAACAGTGCGCGGCGCGCCGGTTTGGGTTCACGTCCGCCATGAGGAAGGATCTCCAGGTGCTACCCGAGGAATTCGACACGTCAGTCCTGCCCGAGCGCCCGCGCCGCATCCTGACGGTGATCCGCGACGCCGCGGTCAAGCACGGCTACGCGCCGTCCACCCGCGAGATCGCCGACACGCTGGGCATGTCCACCTCCTCGGTCGGCCGTCATCTGCGCACCCTGGAGGAGCACGGTTTCCTGCGGCGCGGCCGGTCGGTGGCCCGCCCGGTCGACATCCGGATGTTCCTGGAGCCGTCCGGCGGCACCGAGCCCCGCTCCGGCGACACGGTGGGCGTCCCGCTGGTCGGCACGATCGCCGCCGGCACCCCGATTCTGGCCGACGAGTCCACCGAGGAGCTACTGAGCCTCCCCCGCGACCTGGTCGGCCGGGGCACCCTGTTCAGCCTGCGCGTCCAGGGCGACTCGATGGTCGACGCGGCGATCTGCGACGGCGACATCGTCGTGGTCCGCCAGCAGTCCGAAGCCTGGAACGGCGACATCGTCGCCGCCATGATCGACGATGAGGCCACGGTGAAGGTGTTCCAGCGCCGCTCCGGCCACGTCTTCCTGGAGCCCCGCAACCCGGCCTACACCCCCATCCCCGGCGACGAGGCCGTCATCCTGGGCAAGGTCGTCTCCGTCCTGCGCCGGGTCTGACCCCTCCATCCGCCCCTGCCCGCGGCTCGCCCACTCTCCCGCACCCGCATCGCCCTGCCGCACGTCCGCATTGCGGCGGCGCACGCCCGCACCGCACGCCCGCACCACCACGCCTCCGCTCACGCCTGACCCGCTGTCCCGCCCCGCCCTGGCTCCGCTTGCCGCCGGGTGCGGGGACTGGCATCATCGCGTCCATGATCGAGCGAATCGAGCCCTCCGCCCGCCGGTGAGCGTGCCGACCGAGCCCATGCCGCTCGGACCCCCTGGCACTCTGTTCGGCCACGCTCTGCGTCTGCATCGGCGGCATCCCGACGGCCCCCTTCCGGACGCCGGTGAGCCCTATCCGGACGGCGAGCCGCCATCCCGCTGATCCAGACCATCGGGCTGCTGTCGGACCAGTTCGCCCCGCTGGCCGCGGAGGCACTGCAACGCCGCCGTAGCGGTGCGCGAGCGCTGATCTGGCTGGCCGACCGGGTCACCGGCTGGGGGCGGGTCCACGTCGTCGAGGCGCTGTGCCGCCGGGGGACCGCCATCTCCCGGGCGTAACTGCTGCGCCACGCCTGCGACGGCGACCACCTCAACGGTTACTTCGCCGGTGAGGTAGCCACCGCCACCCACCTGCACGCGGCGATCACCGGCCCCGGCGTGGACGACGATCTGATCGATCACACCGGCCGCCTCCTGCGGATCATGGCGATCTGCGGCGGCATGGGCACCACTTTGGAACACTACCCACCGGCGCCGGCCCGAACTACGCGGCCTCGACATGAGCGTCACCCGCTTTGCCGCGGTGTCCTCGGCCCGCACCCCGGCTCCCCCGCGGCGGTCTGGAGGCGGTACCGCATCGACGACGAATGGTCCTGGCGGAGGCCGGCGCGCGGGCTGAGATCGCCGCGCTCGTGAGGCGCGATCCCGGGACGCCGGTGCCGGCCGCCGTCGAGCAGACGGCCGCGGTCCTGCCGGCGGCCTTGCGGAAGTGCGCAGCAGACCACCAGGCCGGCATAGCCGCACGGTCAGTCAGTGGTCGCCGGGCGTCCTCCGCCCGGCCCAGGTGCTGATCGGTGCCGCCGTCAGGGTGAAGGCCAGGGCGAGGGCGGCCACGCCGAGCAGCGCGCCACGCAGGTCGGTGGTCTCGGCCAGCAGGCCCACGTAGGCCGGGCCGAGCAGGAAACCCAGATAGGCGGTGGCGGCGACGGTGGAGGTGGCCCGGCCGTGCCGGGCCGGGTCGGTGTCGCGCAGGCTGCGGCTGAGCAGGGTGGGGAAGAGCGTCGCGGTGCCCAGGGCGGCGAGCACCAGCCCGGTCAGGGCCACCGCGATCGAGGGGGCGGTGGCCAGCACCACGCTGCCGGCGGTGGCCAGCGCGCCGCCGCCGAGCAGCATCGCGGTGGGGTGGCTGCGGGACAGCGGCGCCAGGCTGAGCCGGGCCAGCGCGGCGGTGGCGGCGAAGGTCGCCGGGGCCGCCGCCGCCAGCTGGGGTGCGGCGGTGAAGACGTCGGTGAGCATCACCGCGCCCCAGCTCTGGTGGGCGTTCTCGACGGCGTACGCCAAGGCTGCGACCAGCCCCACCACGAACAGCGGTGAACCCAGCAGGCTCGTGATCCGGCCCGCCCGCCGCGCCCGGTCACCGGCGGTTTCGCCCTGGCCGGTGGGGATCCGCAGTGCGGTGCCGGTCAGGTGAGCGGCCGTGGCCAGGGCGAGCATCACCGCCGCGACGACGGCGAAGGTCGCCGGCAGTGTCAGTCCGGTGCCCAGCAGTGCTCCGGCGGCCAGGCTGGCGATGACCACGCCGACCGAGAACAGCCCGTGGGAGCGGGTGAGCAGAGGCTTGCCGGTGACGTGTTCCGCACGCCCGGCCAGGGTGTTGATGGCCACGTCCGCGGCGCCGGAGGTGGCACCGACCAGGAGCATCCCGATGATCAGCGAGATCACCCCGTCGGCGCCGGCGGTGATCAGCAGACCGGCGCCGGCCAGTGCGGCCAGCAGCCAGGCCACCACGCGGAGCCCGAAGCGGTCCACCGCACGGCCGGTCAGGGCCATCGACGGCAGCGCGCCCAGGCCGACGAAGAGCAGGGCGGTGCCCAGTTGGCCCTCGCTGACCCCGGCCTGGGTGCGCAGCGCGGGCAGGGCCGCACCCCACGCACCCCAGAAGATCCCGAACGCGGCAAACGCGGTGTAAGGCGCGTAGGCGGCCCGCGCCCCGCGGATGGTGGTGTCACCAGTCATGCTTCGTAACGTTACACAAGCTCGCGTCGTAACGTTACACACCGCGATATGATGTCGTCGTGACCACACCCGCACGACGACGTCCGACCGTCAAAGACGTGGCCAGGCAGGCGGGAGTCGCGCCGATGACCGTCTCCTACGCCTTCAACCAGCCCGCGCGGGTCGCCGAGGCCACCCTGACCCGGGTGCTGGAGGCAGCGGCCGAGCTGGGCTACCGCCCCGACCGGACCGCCCGCGCCCTGCGCTCGGGGCGCGCCGGCCAGCTGGGGGTGGTGGTCGGGGAGCACCTGTCCTACCTGTTCGACAACCCGCAGGCGGCACAGTTCCTGGCCGGGATCACCGACGTCTGCGTCAGCGAGGACCTGGGAGTGGTGCTGATCCCCACCCGTGGGGACGCCGCCGACGTCGACCGGGTGCTGACCGCCGCGGTGGACGGCTACGTGCTGTGGACCACCGTCACCGACGATCCGGTGCTGGCCGCCGTCGCGGGCAGCGGACGGCCCGCGGCCGTCCAGGGCGGCCCGGCCCACCCCGGGCTGGCGGTCATCGGGCCCGACGACCGCGCGGCGGCGGCAGCGGTCGCGGCGGCCGCACCGCTTGCCGCGGCCACGCCCGTCATCATCAGCTTCCCCCTGGACCGGCGCCGCACCAGCGGTGTCCTGCGCGGCCACGACCTGCCCGCCGACCTGACCGACCCGCGGGCGGTCCCCTTCCCGGTCACCGGGGCCCGCCTGGCCGGCTACCGCGACGCACTGACCGAAGCCGGTCACGACTGGGCCGACGTGCCGGTCGCCGTGGTGGCCCGCAACCAGCGCGACCTCGGCACGGACGCCGCCGCGGCACTGCTCGCGACGCTGGAGGGCACCGGCCCGGTGGTGATGCTCGCGATGAGCGACGAGCTGGCCCTGGGAGCCCGCGGGGCGGCGGCCGGCGCACGGCGGGAGGTGGCGCTCACCGGGTGGGACGGCACACGGGAGGCCACCACCGCGGGCATCTGGTCGGTGGCGGCCCCACTGCGTGAGCAGGGCCGGGAGTGTGCGCGGGCGGCCCTGTCGAGGGACACCGGGTCACACCTGGTGCCATGGTCCGTGGTCGCGCCCGAGGTCCCGCGCTGGTAACGCCAGTCGATCCGATTCACCACCTCGTCGACGACCTGCTCCGCAGAAGTGATCGGTAGCGGGTCCGCGAACGACCGCACCGCGATGCCGCCTTCGGCGAGGTTTCAGCCAGGAAGGCTCGCTGGAGAAGAAGGAACCCGGCGTCGGCGTCGTCCTCGGCCAGCCTTTCACGGGAAGTCATGAATGTCGATAAGTAAGCGGTCGGCCGATCCCTTCCGGCATCGACAGAAGTCATGATGTTCCGGTGGGCCGACGAATGATCTCACGAACCGGGCGCCTGCTCCTCATCGCGGCGTCGATCACCGGGCTTGTCGCCACGGGCAGCCTCCTCGGCTGGTGGGGATTCCTGACCGGCACGAAGGCGGATCCTCTCTGGAATTGGGTGGAACGGATCAGCTGGGTCAGCGCATTCCTGGCCCTGATCCTCACGCTCTGGTACGAGCGCCGCGCTCGACTTGCACAGAAGCCGCCCCTTCCGGAACCAGAACCAGAATCGGAGCCGCTGAACAAGGCTGCGCCGGTCAACCACGATCCGGAGCGCATCAGGCTGGAAGAGGAGCTCGCGGCGCGCCGATCCGGGGTCATCCTGGTTCACGGCCCGGCCGGGGTGGGCAAGACGACGCTGGTCAATTGGGTGATCGCCAGGTCGGAAGAGGGGCCGGAACTGCAAAAATACGACCTTGTCGCCGGGGACGTCTTCGATACCTCGGAACTGGTCCAAATCCTCCACACGGCCACCGAACCACCCGCGATGGGCCTACGGCCGAAGCCGCTCCCGTTGCAGGAGATGGAGGTGGCCCTGGAGGACGAGACCGATCCGGCCGTCGTGATCGTGGTCGACGGCGCGCAGCGGCTATTGGAACCGGAGACGGACCGCTTCGTCGACCTTCACCTCAACGAGGCGCTCGCGGTGATCGCCGCCCACCGGAGCCGGCGGGTCAAGGTCATCTTGATCTCCGATCGGATCCCGGTCGCCGCCGGGAGTGCCACCTGGACCCGGGACACCGCCGTCGACATACCGGTGAGCCGCCTCTCCGAGCCCTATTTCCGGAGCTACCTCGAAATCCTCGATCCCACGGATTCTCTGGAGCTGTGGGATCGCTCGGACGACCTCTGTGACATCCTGCAGGGCCTGCCACGGAACGCCAACCTCTTCTCGGCGGCCCTCACCATCCCCGACGCCGGCCGATCGGCGAAGGAACTCAGCCGACTACTCGGCAGGACCGATGAGCAGGACCGATCCCGGACACTGGCCCAGTTGGTGGTGAAATCCCTCAGCTCGCAACACCGTAGTCTCGTCGCCGCAGTGGCCGCTTATGACATGCCGGTAACCTCCGGGGACGTCGCGACCCTTCTCGGTAAAGGCTTGTCCCCCGGACGCGTCGAGGACCTACTCGGTGAACTCGCCGGATATCACGTCATCATCCGGTTACGCCATTCGGCCGGATACCGCGTGATGGATCCCGAGATCATCACCGCACTGGAACGCAGCAGTGGGCGACTCAACGAGCTACGGCACGATGCAGCGTTGCTGCTGTACCAGAAGCGGAAGCAGCCAGCCCAGATCCATGGGCCCAAGGATCTCGACATCCTATTCACCGAGCTTCGCATCACTTTAAGTGCCGAGGACTGGCTCGAGGCATCCGACCGCATCAAGACAATCGATACTCATCTCATCCGGTGGGGCGCCTCAGGACTGCTGATGGAGTCCCGTCAACAGGTCGCCGAAAAGCTCCACGATCCCCTCGAGGAACTGCGCAACTACAACGCTCTGGGGTACGCCAGCACGTCCCGCGGAGACCACAAACGTGCGCGGCGGGCCTATCGGAAGGCCCTCGTCCTGACTGAGGGGCTGGGTCGCGCTGTCGAGGACCGACGCAAGATTGTCTTGAACATGGCTGACCTCGAATGGCAAGAGGGAAAGACCACCACAGCGAAGGGACTGTACGAGGACGCGCTGCACAGCGCCGAGCAAGAGAGTGACGACCCGGACCGTCTCAGGGCGCTCTCCGGTCTGGCTGACTGCCTACGCCGGCACGGCGATCACGGTCCGGCTATCCGGCACGGCCGTACCGCACTGTCCCTGGCCACCGTGATGGGTCTCCCGGTGGAACAGGTCGACCTCGCCGTCAAGATCTCCCGGTGGTTGTCCGAGCAGAACGAGAGCAGACAGGCATGGACGGTCATGGAGGACGCTCGCCTGGTCGCCGAGCGATATGCTGACCGCTCGCTGGATGCCCGGATCCTCGATGGCGAGGCGGACCTCTACCTGGATCAGGGGGACTTCGCCACGTCCCGCCTACATGCGGTCGAGGCGCTCCGGAAGGCCTTGGTGATACACGACCCGGTCACCGTTCTGCAAGCCCGGACGACACTGGCGATGGCCGCACTGCGTGACAACCGCCCGGACGAGGCCCGGGCCGAGATCGACCGGGCGAGCTGGTACCGGCGGGAGAACCGATCGCTCATCGTCCTCGCTCTTCAGGCGCTGATCGCGTTCCGGCAGGCCCCGGACGGACATGCCCGAGAACACTTCAAGAAGCTGGAGCAGGAGACGGCCGAGCGGTGTGAGCACGATCCGCTGGACTTCGCGGCCTGGGATCTGCACGCGATCGCCATCTGTGGGCTTGGCGTGGACCGGGATGGCCAGGCGGCCCGAGCAATGCAGGCGTTCGCCAGGGCACGTGCTATCTCCTCGGACTTTCCCGTCCTCAAGGAGCGCCTCAGATACATGCTCGGTATCGTCGCCGCCGGATCGGCGTCCTATCCCGCTCTGCGTGCGGCAGCCGGTGTGGATCAGCGGAGCCAACCCCGCTCCTGAGCCTGGACCAGCGCCTCCACTCTGCTGGCCACTCCCAGATCCCGGTACAGCGAACGTAGCAGCCGGTACATCGCCCGTTCCGAATACCCGACCTGGTCGGCGAGCTGCGCCACGGTGAGACCGGACGCCAGCTCGCGAAGCCAGGCGATCCGGCGCGGGGAGACCGGCACCGGCACGTCACGTCCCCGCGACTGGGCGGCGAGCGACGTGACCACCTCGACCGGCAGGACGGCACGGCCGTCGATGATGGCGTCGACGGAGCCGCACAGGACTTTCGGGGTCGCGTGGCGGGGAAGCAACGAGATCGCCCCTGCCCGGACCGCCCGCATCCCCACGGCAACGGCGGAATCCTCCAAGAGCGCCAGTACCTTCACCGGCGACCGGTCCGCACCCAGCCGGGTCAGCTCAAGCCAGTCGTCCTCGGAGACCACGGTCAATACCACGATGCCGCCGGCCGGATCATCCGCCCACCGCACTATGTCGGCCGGGGTGTCGACCTGATGGCCGGCTGCGGACAGGGCCGCCACCGCACCTTGCCGGAAGATCGGTAGCGGGTCCATGATCGCGACACGGACGCCCACCCCGGTGTTGTCCTTTCGTCATGCCGGATGAGCATCGTGTCAGGTTCCGGTCAGCAGCGGGGGGTGGGCTGCCCTCGAACATGTCCTGGACCTGCCGGAAACGGTCTGCCTACGGTCAATGGAGGTAGCCCCATCACCGAGGGAGCCGCACGTGGTCCAGGACGACGACGAACGTCACATCAGGCCGTCCGAGCCTCGCAGCGACGATGCGAGGCTTCCCACCAGGGAGCCGTCCGAGAAGGCGAAGGAATTCATCCTGCGATTCGCCCAGACTTACTCCGGCCTGGGACGGAACGCCATTCTGGCGGAAGCCCGGCGGCAGATCGGCAACGTCACGATGCCGGAAGTGAACTGGGTCCTTCGCAAATACAACCTGCCGAATCAACGCTGATGAAAACCACTGCTGGGTGAGGCTGAAGTCCGGCGGGACGGCCATCAAATAGCCGGCGTCCCAGCTGCGGGGCCGGACGGACGGCGTCGCGGTGCCGGCTGATGTGCACGAGCCGCATCAGCGCAGGTTAATAGAGGTGGACCAGGTTGACGACCAGATTGGTGACGACCGTGACGAAGAAGATCGCCCAGCCGGCCAGGTCGCGGGAGCCGACCCGCAGGTGGGCGATCAGCGCGCCGGTGAAGTACAGGACCAGCCCGATCGCGGCGGCGGTGCCCAGTGCGGGGAGCGCGAAGCCGGCGAGCAGGGTGACAGTGACATGGGCGGCGTGCACGGTTCCTCCTCTGTGGGCGGTTCGGAGGAGGACGGGGCACGCCGCCGGAATGTGACACCGGGCGTGTTACTTCAGCGGATCCCACGACTTGACGAACCAGCGCCGCAACGACTTGGCCAGGTCGGTGTGGTTGGCCGCCCACACGTCGTCGTAGAGGAAGAGCTGCTGGTGGCCGTACTCGTCGTGCAGGTGCAGGCTGGCCTGGGCCAGGTGCTCGCCGACCAGGACGCGGCCCTTGGCGGGGAACCGGCTGCCCAGCGGGCCGGGGATCTCGTCGCGGCCCTCGACCCGGGCCATCACCTCCAGCACGATCCGGTGGGCTTCGGCCTGGTCGCCGGCCATGCCGTCGACGTCGAGGACCTGGTCGTGCCAGGCGCCCCAGCGGTTGACCCGGTCCAGGGCGGCGGCCAGATCGTCGTCGGGGCCGATCGCGGCGCGCAGCAGGACCACCTCGTACGGCCAGTCGCCGTGCACGTCGGAACGGCGCAGCCAGGCGGCCAGCTCGGGGACGCGCACGCCGGGCAGCCTCACCGACACGCCCTGGGTGTCCCAGTCGACGTCGCCGAGCTGGGACGCGACGACGGTGGTGACCGGTTCGGTGTCACTCGGGCGGGTGGACTCCTCGGGGAGCGGCCACTGCTCGTGCACCGGGTAGGCGAGCCGGTTCGGCCACTCGTCGACCAGGCTCTGATCGAGGAAGAAATACGCCAGGGGCACCTCGTCGTCGTCGGTCAGCGCCCGGACACTGCGCTCATCGACGATCACCTTGCCTTCCACGTACAGCTGCTTCTTCAGCAGTTTGCGCAGCTCACGCATCGACTTCGGTGGGGCCGGGCGGCCGTCGAAGGCGGTGTGCAGCCCGTACACGTCGACGCCCAGCTCGGTCTCCAGCCAGGCGGCCGGGTCGTCGCCGGACTCCTCGCACGCCCGGCGGAACCAGTCGAGCACGGTCGCGTCGGGCAGCCGCCGCACGTGCTTGCCGAGGAGACCCTGATAGGGAGAGCGGTAGACGAAATAGATCACCCGATCATCATCGAGCACGGGTACGACAAAAAGCGGTCGTCACCCGACGTTGACACTTGATACGAGGCTGTGTCATCAACATTTCATCTGCCTTGTTGATCATTCACCGGACATGTACGGGGGACGACAAGGAGATGGCGATGCCGCGGCGCGTGTTCGTGCACATCGGGGCACCCAAGACCGGCAGCACCTATGTGCAGAACGTGCTCTTCGACAACGCCGAGCGGCTGGAGAAGGCGGGCATCCTGATCCCGGCCACGTTCGCCGCCCACGACCAGGCGATGACCGATCTGCGGGAGGTGCCGTGGCGGGACCCGGAGGCGTACTGGACGTGGGATCTGCTGGCCGAGAAGGCCGCCGCGTTCCGCGGTGACGTCATCCTGACCAGCGAGGGATTCGGCGCGGCCAGCGCCGAGCAGGCCAAACGCGCGGTGGAGAGCCTGCAGCCGGCCGAGGTGCACGTGGTGGTGGCCGCCCGCGACCTGTGGCGCACCTTCCCGTCGATGTGGCAGCAGAGCATCCGGGCCCGGGGCACCTGGCGGTTCGAGGACTTCCTGGCCGCGGTGGAGAAGGGCGAGTTCGAGGGGTTCTGGGAGCATTACACGGCCAACCGGATGTTCCTGCGCTGGGGCGATCTGGTGCCACCCGCGCAGCGTCACCTGGTCACCGTCCCGCCGCCGGGGGTGTCGCACGACCTGCTGTGGCAGCGGTTCGCCGGGGTGTTCGGCATCCCCGACGGCCTGTGCGAGATGACCGAACCGACCGCCAACCCGTCACTGGGCGCCCCGGAGATCGAACTGTTGCGCCGGGTCAACGCCGCGCTCGGCGACCGGTACCCGCACCGGATGCCGTACCAGCGGGTGGTCCAGCAGCATCTGGTCAAGGCGGTGCTGCAGAAACGCGCCAACAACGTGCGTTTCGGGGTCGGACTGGACCGCGCCGACTGGGTGATGGCCCTGGCCGAGGAGCAGATCAACCAATTGCGGGCGTACGACTGTCACATCGTCGGAGATCTGGACGAGTTGCGGCCGGCCGTGATGACCGATTCGCACAGTCCCGGTGAGCTGGCCGACCGTCAGCTCCTGGACGCGGCCGTCGAGACCATCGTCGGCATGATCGGCCACGCCGACGAGCTGCGCCAGATGATCCCGCCGGGGCACTCCGGCGTGCTGGCCCGGGTCCGGCGCGGAATCCGCCGCCGGCTCGGCTGACTTCGGTCCCGGCGGTGTCCGCGGCGGGCAGAATGGCCGGGTGACCGATGGTGACTCCGTCCGCGACATCCTTCGTGACATCTGGAACCGGGCCTGTGAACAGGGCGGCTCCGGAGTCGGTGACCGGCATCTGGCCGCCCTGATCCTGGTCGACAACATGGTGCAGAACGGCGGCCCGAACCACGCGGCGGACAGCTGCGAACCCGCCGAACTGGCCGCCGCGGCGCGGGCGGCCCGCTATTTCGGGCTCGACGACGTGGCCGCCTTCATCGAGGACGTGCCGCAGGCGGCCAGCGACCGCGACGACGACGATGCCGAGGACCGGCTCTCCGACGTCTACTTCCGGATCCTCCCGGACGGCAGCCGGTACGACGCCGCCCTCGCCGCCCGGTACGCCGCCGCCCCGCAGGACTTCGACCCGACACCGAGCGGCTGAACCGGCCGCACCCCAGACGCAACCCGCGATTGTGTGGCCGCGGGCCGGCACGCGCCGAAAGGGCTGACATGATCGACAATCTGCGGGTGATCGGCGCTCTCGACTTCGATCACCCCGGCCTGCGGGCCGCCCTGGACCAGATCACCCGGCGCACCGCCGACCGGACCGGCCTGCCGATGTGCCTGGCCACCCTGGTGATGGACACCGCCCAGCTGATCACCGGCTCGCACGGTGTCTCCGGCATGTGGCTGGACGAGGCGTCCGGCACCCCGATCGAATGGTCGTTCTGCGCGTCGGTGGTGCGGACCCGGGCGCCGTACGTCCTCGGCGACGCCGCCCGCGACCCGGTGCACGCCACCAACCCGGTGGTCACCGTCGGCGGGATCCGCAGCTACGCCGGTGTGCCGCTGGTCCTGGAAGGCGCCGTGGTGGGCGCGCACTGCCTGCTCAGCGACCGGGTGCACACCTTCACCGACGTGGACCTGGCCGCCCTGTCCGACGGGGCCCGCGACATCGTCACCGTGCTGTACCGCTATCTCACGGTGGTCTAGTTTGACCGGATGCCGATCTCGGACATCGACCTGGCCATCGCCGCCGCCGACGCCGGCGCCGAGGTGGTGCGCTCGTACTACGGCTCGTCGCTGACCCACTTCGAGAAGCTCGCCGGCGATTTCGCCACCACCGCCGACATCGACGCGGAACAGGCGATCCTCACCGTTCTGCGGGCGGCGCGACCGGACGACCAGGTGCAGGGAGAGGAGAGCGGCCGTACGGGTACCGGCCCCGCCTCCCGCCTGTGGCTCGTCGACCCGCTCTGCGGCACCCTCAACTACGCGGTCCGCAACATGCTGGTGGCGGTGAACGTGGCCCTGCGCACCGGCACCCGGGTGTCGGCGGCCGCGGTGGCCGACCCGTTCGCCGGCGAGGTGTTCTGGACCGACGGCGAGAACGCCCGGCTCCGCCGCGACGGCAGCGGCGAACCACTGGTCCCGTCGGCGGACTCCAACCTGGTCGACCTGAACCTGGACCCGCCGTTCCCCAACCGGGACACCTTCCGCGCCGCCACCATGCTGGCCGACGACCGATTCGTGGCCCGCTTCCGCCCACGGGTGGTGTCCACGACGCTGGCGGTGGCGTGGGTGGCGGCCGGGCGTCGGGCCGCCTACGTGACCGACGGGCACCTCGAGGACAGCGTCCACTTCGCCGCCGGGATAGCCCTGTGCCAGGCCGCCGGCTGCGTGGTCACCGACATCGACGGCGCCCCGGTACACACCGGCCGAGGCGGCCTGGTGATCGCGGCCGACGCCCGTACCCACGCCGATCTGCTGTCCCTCATCGCCTCCCAAACGCGCGGCCTGGACCGTACCGATTAGTTTTCCGCGCCCGGCCCGTCGGTACGTTGAGATCGACTCACGGAGGGTTGGCACGATGCGAAAACTGATCTTCGCGATGAACCTGAGCCTGGACGGCTACATCGCCGCACCCGGTGACGACCTCGGCTGGAGTGTGCCGAGTGACGAGCTGTTCCAGTGGTGGTCCGACCGGGTGGCGGCGACCGGCCTGGCCCTGTACGGGCGCCGCCTGTGGGAGGGCATGAGCGCCCACTGGCCGACCGCCGACCAGCAGCCGGGCGCCACCCCGGCTCACATCGAGTACGCCCGCCGCTGGCGCGCCATGCCGAAGGTGGTGTTCTCGTCCACCATCGATGCGGTGGACGGGAACGCCCGCCTGGTCACCGGCGACGCGATCGCCGAGATCACCCGGTTGAAGGCCGAGGACGGCAGCCCGATGGACCTGTGCGGCGCCGCCCTGGCCGCGTCGGCCATGCGCGCCGGGCTGATCGACGAGTATGTGCTGCTCACCGCCCCGGTCCTGATCGGTGCCGGCACCCCGTTCTTCACCGCTCTGGACAACTGGGTGAACCTGAACCTGCTGGAGACCCGGACGCTCTCCGGCGGGGTGGTGCTCACCCGGTACGAGACGCGGCGATGACCGGGGGCAGTCCGAGCCAGGGTCGGCCGTCCGCCTCGAACCCGGTGAGTTCGGTGATCAGCCCGCCGTCGATGTGCAGCACCGCGATGGTGAACAGCCGGTGTTCGGTGTCGCCGGGGCCGCGGAGGTAGAGCGCTGCCGCGGGCATCCGGTTGAGGGTGACCGGAAGCCCGCGCCAGTCGTCGTACCCGTGCTGGAAGAGCCCGGCGCCGACCCAGCCGTCCACTGCCTCCCCGGCCGTGGTGCTGGTCGTGCCGGGGTCGGGCAGCATCACGAAGCGCAGATCGTCGCGGAGCAGGGACACCAGCCCGGCGAGGTCGTTGCGTTCATGACATCGCATGTACGCCCGGACCACCCCGCGTTCTTCGGGCGACAGTTCCCGGGTGGCCGGGCTCCGCCAGTCGAGCCGGCGGCCGGGCAGCTGTTCGCGCAGGGTCACCCGGGCCCGCTGCAGCGCGCTGGTCACCGCGGCGACGGTCAGGTCGAGGGTGCCGGCGGCTTGCGCGGCGGGCCAGCCGAGGATGTCGCGCAGGATGAGCACCGCCCGCTGCCGGGGTGGCAGGTGCTGGACGGCGACGATGAACGCGAGTTCGATCGTCTCCCGCGCCACGATCGACTCCTGCGGGTCCTCGGGCAGCATCCGGTCGGGGTACGGCTGCAACGGGGACGTGCCGCGTCTGGCCAGCAGGTCGAGGCAGGCGTTGGTGGCGATCCGGTACAGCCAGGTCCGCAGCGAGGACTGGCCGCGGAACGACTCCCGCCGGTGCCAGGCACGCAGCAGCGTCTCCTGCGTCATGTCCTGGGCGTCCTCGTAGTTCGCGAGCATCCGGTAGCAGTGCACCTGCAGCTCACGACGGTGGCGCTCGGCCAGGAGGGCGAAATCCGGGTCAGCGCTCAATTCGCCGGACCGCTGTGCAGGATCTCGCGGGCCTGGCCGGCGGCGCGGGCGATGCTCTCCGAGACGAAGTCGACGAACCGGGCGATGTTCTCCAGGCGGGCGGCGGCCGGGGTGCCCGGCCCGAGCACTGTCACACCCTGGCGGGCGATCTCGCCGAGGTGGGCGGTGGAGCGGGCGCTGGCCATCGTGGACTGGTACATCACGTCGTCGTCGACGACGTAGCGTTCGCGGCGGCGGTCGTCGCGTTCCCGGCGGATCAGGCCCTGGCTCTCCAGGAAGGTGATCGCCTTGGAGACCGAGGCCGGGCTGACCCGCAGGCGGGCGGTGAGTTCGGCGGCGGTGGCGCCCCCGGAGTCGGTGGTGTAAAGCACGGCGAGGGTGCGCGCGGTCATCCGGGGCAGTCCGTTGCTGGCGAAGACGGCGGCGAACGTCTCCTCGTACTCCCGGACCGCCGCGCTGTCCCGGCCGAACGGCTCGGCGACCGTACCGGGGCGTCCCGGGGTGACCGCACGGCGGCGGCGCGCCCGGTGCTCGGTGGCGTGATGGGCCAGGTCGGCGCGGTAGGCGCCGGGCCCGCCGTTGCGCATCACCTCGCGGGTGACGGTGGAGGTGGGGCGGTCCAGCCGCCGGGCGATCTCGGCGTAGGCCAGCCCTTCGGCCAACCCCGCGGTGATCTGCTGGCGCTCCTGCTGGGTGAGCCGTCCTCCCGGCATCGCGGTCCCCCTCGACGATCCGAACGTGTGCGCGGCCACCCTAACCCATCCCCCGACACTCTTGAGCGATCGCTCAACTCCGGCTACCGTCTTGAGCAGTCGCTCAAACAGTTCGTGGAGGTACGCCGTGGCCAGGGTCTACGTCGAAACGACCATCGACGCGCCACTCGACCGGATCTGGGCAGCCACCCAGGATCACCGGCAGCACAGCCGCTGGGACGTCCGCTTCGGCCGCATCGACCCGGTGCCCGGCAGCACACCGGCAGCGTTCACCTACGCCACCGCGATCCTGCCCGGCGTCGAGATCGCCGGCTCCGGCACCCACACCGGCGACCGGCGCACCCCCGGAGGCGGGGCGGTGTCGGCGCTGCGCTTCGCCTCCCCGGACCCCCGGTCACCGATCCGCGAGGGCGCCGGCTATTGGCGATACGTCCCGGTCGCCGGCAAGATCAAATTCCTGACCGGGTACGCGTACCGAACCCGCTGGGGTCCCGCCGGGCGCCTGATCGATCTGGTGTTCGGACCGCTCTTCGGCTGGGCCACCGCCTGGTCCTTCGACCGTCTCCGGCTCTGGCTCGAACACGGCGTCACCCCCGAACGCGCCCTTCGCAACGCCCGCACCGAACTGACCGCCCGCCTGCTGTTCACGGTCGCCGTCATCGCGGCCGGGTGGTGGCCGCTCGCACCGCTGGCCGTCCTGGTGCCGCCGCACCCGCACACCCCAGCCGCCCGCCGCTGCCGGAGGTCCCCGCGATGACATCGGCGTTCCAGCAGGCGATGCGCGACGACTTCGACCACCTGCACCCGAGGTTGCAGCGCCGCTTCGGCGTCGACGGCGTGCGGGATCAGGGCTGTATCGGCACCGGCGTGATGGACCGGGTGTGGCGCGGCCCGGCGTTCACCGTCCCGTTCCTGCACCTGGGCACCCTGAGGCACATCCTGTTCCCGGAGACCGGCAGCGCCATCCCGTTCACGATCGAGAACTACGCCTATCCGGACACGTACGGCAGACCGACGTTGACCTTCGTCCGCACGTTCCAGGTCCGCCCGCACCGCCGCCGCCGCTTCGACGCCACCATGGTCTACGACAGTTCCCGCGACGTGGTGGTCGACTACCTGGGCACCACGCAGCACCTGGCGGTCGACCTGGACGTGTCCACCGACGGCGCCGGCGGCCTGCGGATCCGCAGCACCACACAGACCTTCCGCGGCGGCGTACGCTGCCCCCGCACGCTGACCGGCGACGCCGAGGTCCACGAGACGTGGGACCAGCGGGCCGAGTGTTTCCGCATCCGGGTGACCGTGACGAACCGCCGCTTCGGCCCCCTGTTCGGCTACCACGGCACCTTCACCGCCGCCTATGCCCCGGCCGGCACTCCGGTCCCGGCCGCCGTCCGCCCTCTACGCGAAAATCCCGCCTGACCCCGTTCCCGGCCCGCCCGCTCCCGCCCGTTCCCGCTCCCGCCCCGGCCCCCGCCCGCCGCGTCTGGCCACTGCTCACCGCCGTCGAACCCGCATGCCGCATCCCGTTCGCTTCGGACCGGAACGCGGCACGCCCACGCCCACGCCCACGCCCACGCCCACGCCCACGCCCACGCCCACGCCCACGCCCACGCCCACGCCCACGCCCACGCCCACGCCCACGGGGATCGTCGCCCGAAAATCGCCGCGACACGCCGAGCCTCGCGCTCTAGGCTCCGTTGATGCGACGGCAGGAGGCTGACGCCCTGGTCGCGTCGATGCCGCCGGCCCGTGATGCGTGGCTGAAACGCACCGTGGCCGGCTTGAGCGCGGAAGCGATCTGGCTCGCCGGTTCCCTGGGCCGGGGCGAGGGCGACCCGTGGAGCGACGTCGACCTGCTGGTTGTCGACGGCAATCTGCCACTGGACGACGCCGTCCTGACACTGGAGGTGCCCCACAACGGCCCGGCCGGCGGCCGATACGTCGGCGCGATGTACGACATCGGCCCACTCCCCCTGTGGGTCGACTGGTACAGCTGGCCCAGCACCCTGCCCGCGCCCCGAGACGCACTACTGCTCTCCGGCCACGGCACGGCGGGCCACCGCACCCTCTTCGACGCACTGGACCATCACGGCCGCGCCCCCGGGACAACCACCGACCCCGCGACGTTCACGCTGGCCATGCTGCCGCTGACGGCGAAATTCATAGCCCGGGGCAACCATCAAGCCGCTTCCGGAATGGCCGCAATGCTGGACATAACCGCCAACCCGACACTGGTAGACGCCTTACGCGACCGCCTTACCACCACACCGGCCGGCCCCCGTCGTCCGAGCACACATCACCCGCGTCCTCGAGGTGGTGGCCGCGCTCAGTTGAACAGGTCGGTCAACCGCCGATCCTCATGCGACGCCACGACGGATCAGCCCGTCGCTCCATCAACAGCAACCAGAGCGGCTGCGGGTCAACCAGCCGGGACGCGGACTAAGATCCACCCCCCCAGGAATACCTTTCTCAGCGGCTACATGAGAGGCCGATGGCGTTCTTTGGTCCGGTGCGGCGCGATGGTGGCCGAATCCTGTCGTTGGCTCGTTTTGGCTCTGGTCCGGGAATGCGATTTGGCATGATCGACTTCTTACACTTCCCGGCCGGGGTCCGGGAGAATTCTGGGTATGGCTCAGATGTCGTTGTTCAGCCGGGCCCAAACTGCTGCGATGCGGGATTTGACCAAGGCCCGTAATTATGACCCGGATCGTGCGGAGTTTCGTCGTCAGCACAAGATTCGCCGTGACTGGGGTCTGCAACGGCGCCATGCCGAGAAGCTTCGACGCCTCCGGGAGAGCGGCATCCCGCCGAGGACTCCTGCCGACATCACCGGCACCCGGGCCCATCCCACGCCGCGCCCCGCACCGCCGCCGACAGCAGCCTCGACACCGGCCACCCCCGTCCCGCAGCATCCACCCGCGACGCGATCGGCGCCCGCAAGGCAACCGGCACCCGTGACACGATCGGCGCCTGCAAGACAATCGGCACCCGCCACGCACCCGGCACCCGCCACGCACCCGGCACCTGCGAGGCAATCGGCACCCGCCACGCGCCCGACGCCAGCCACACGACCGGCGCCCGCGTCGTGTCCGGTTCTTACGGCTTCACCTGGCGTTACGCGTCACCCGGCGGTCCGGCGGCAACCATCGGCAACAAGCACGGCACCTGCAGCAACCCGGCCCGCAACAACCGCAGCGCCAGCAGTATCCCGGCCGGCACCGCGAACACCGCAACCCGCCGGACCCAGCCGACGCCCGAAGACGAACCGGCAGCCTGCAGCCCCACCGCAAGACACGACACCGGACACAGTCCCAGCCCGGCACCGGCACCGGCCGCGGACCCAACCCCGGCACGGGACCCGGCACCGGCTGGGCGAGCGTGGGGTTGTCATTTCATGAATGAGTGTGGCCGACGCAGGACGGTGGTCACGGTGACATTCGATGTGGGCCGAGACGGCCAGGTTGCCGAGGGTTTCCGTGCGGTGGCCGGGGAGATTTCTGTCCGGATTACTATGAGCGGTTTCCGGTATTCGACAGATTTTCCTCGCGGCTTTCAGGTTTCACCAAAATGCCGGACGGAAGCGTGGGTCGCCAGTGAATCCTGCTACATTTTCGCGGATTTCCTAGCACGGCAGAGGCGTCCCTCATCGACAAATCCGAACGCGCATCGCTCGACCCGGTTCTCGATTAACTGGAGGTTGGCTGTGGTGCTGAGCTTGCGGTCGGAACGGCTCGGTCCGTGGCGAGAACCGCCGAGATGCGGCGTCGCGGCTCAGGTCAGAACAAGGCCTGTTGGCCCGGCACCTCCTCGGGGCGAGCCGTCGGGATGGGCGCGGATGGTGGAACCCGTGGGGCCGCAGGGCCTTCCGATTCCCCGGCGGTCTCCAGCCAGGACAGCATCGGGCGGTAGCGGTCGCCCTCCCCGGTGATCGGCCGGTAGTCGAAGTCCGCCGCCACCGACTGCAACGACCTCAGTAGGGCGTCGTCGACCGGTGGCAGGCCGAGTGCCGTACGCAAGCGGTCGCGGTTGTCGTCGAGTTCCGGCCGGTCGGCGCGGATCTCGTCGTCGGCGCTGGTCAGGAAGTCCCGTAACGCCCGGCCGCCGTCCTCGTCCACGGGATACGCGGTGGCGTCGTGCAGGCTGGCGACGCCGACGATCAGGGCCAGCGCGGACCGCAGGCTGGTGGCGATCAGGCCGCCCTCGCCCTCCGAGCCGACATAGAGCACCGGCCGCACCGCGGCATCAGCCCCGACCAGGAGGAACGTCCCGCCGGTGCCGTCTCCGGCGATCGCTTCCAACGGCTGCCCGCCAAGTAGTGACACCGGCCCGTCCGAGGCCCGGGCCACGTCGAAGTCGAAGAGGGTGAGCAGTTCGGCGATCCACGGAGTGCCGTGGATGGTGTCGAGTAGTTCCCGGTCCGTCACCACCGCCACCAGGGTCTCTTCACCACGACCGGTTCGGGCTCGGGCTCCGGGTCCGGTGCCGGGCGGGCGGCCCGCCAGCGCTCCACCAGCGCCTCCACATCGACCCGCCGGGCGGCCAGGGCGTGCTCGGCCGGGCGCCGCCAGGACTCCTCGACCCGCCGGTTCAGATCCTCGGCCACCGCCCGGACCTGCTGCTCAGTGGTCAGCGCGCGCACCGTGTCGTCGATCTCGTCGGCCTGCCGGCGAAGCAGCAGCGGTGTCGGCAGCGACATCTCGGCCGGCACCTCCTGCCGCCGGACGTAGTCGCGCACCCACCAGTCCTCGCCGTCGTCCCCGGCGGGCAGCGCCTTGCCGGTGCCGGGCAGGCCGTCGAATTCGCCCCGCCCGGCCGCCTCGGCGATCTGCTGGTCGACCCATGACTCGAAACTGACGCCGATCGGTTTGCGCTCGGTCATCAGTCAAAAATAGCCGTGGCGCGACGGTCAGGACAGTTCGCTGATCCTGCCGACGTGCAGGGCTCCGTCCGGGCGGGCGGCGTAGATCTGGATGCCGCCCGGGGCGCTGTCGCCCTGGACCGGGGCCGCCCGGGTGCCGCCGGTGTTCCAGGTCTGGTGCCACATGCCGAGGCCGGATCGCAGCGTGACCAGGTCGAGTCGGATGCTCGGCCAGCCGGCCACGGCCAGCGAGCGCACCTGCCCGATCGCCGGGGTCCCGACCGGCACCCGGGTCGACTTCTCGGTGTCCCAGGCGGTGTCGGTGCCGGTGCGGTGGAAGACGCTGCCCCAGGCGGTGCCGGTGCGGTGGAAGACGCTGCCCCAGGCGGTGCCGGTGCGGTGGAAGACGCTGCCCCAGGCGGTGACCGAGAAGAGGTGCAGCGAGCCGTTCGGCAGGGCCGCGGCGGCCACGTCGGCGATGTTCACGTTGTTGTCGACCGGGGTGGGGGTGCCCGAATCCGTGAGCGCGGCACCGGATCACCGAATGTTCATCGCAAGATCATATGAACGCCGGTCTACGTGACCTTCGGTACGGCCCGCCCGTCGTGCAGGAACCCGTCGACGAACGTCATCGTCCCGTAACTGCCGTCGTGCGGCTCGGCGGTCACGAAGGTGTCCCCGGCCAGGTGGGTGAACCGGATCGTCTCCGGTTCGCTGCCCAGGGCGGCGGCGTTGAACCCGCGCGGCGTCGCGGTCAGATCAAGACCGGACCCGGCCACCACCACGTCGTACGTGTAGAGCGGGTACTCGTACCGCCCCGCATAGGATGCCGGATCGACCCCGGTCGGCTCGGCCGGCGGCCCCGGCCGTGGCGGCACCACCAGCCCGGCCGTCTCGCGCACCACCGCGTCGATCACCTCGTCGAAGAACGCCGGCACCCGCCCGCCGTTGGCGCAGACCGCCAGAGACAGATCGTGATCGGGCAGTACTCGCCAGGTGGCGGCCTGGCCGATGGTGTCACCGTCGTGGCCGAAGACGCGGGCGCCGGCCCAGTCGTACAGAGCGAGGCCCAGCCCGTAGCGGACCGCCTTGCGCCCCGGCACACCCGGAATCGTCACCTGCGCCGCGGTCATCGCCTCGGGCACCAGCCCACCGAACCGGACGAGTTCGCGTGGCGCCGCACAGATCACCGCCCCGGCCGGGCCACCGGAGCGGGGCATCTGCCAGCGGGTGGAGACGGCGCCACGGATGTGCCCGGCCGACACCCGCGACAGCAGCGCCTCCTCGGCGAACAGGGCGGCCCGCACCCCGATCCGCTCGCGCACGGCATCCTCCCAGGTCCCGCCGCGCAGCCGGGCCACCAGAGCGCCGAGGACCACAAAACCGGCATTGTTGTACGAGTACAGAGCGCCGGGCGCCGCGATCCTGGTCCCCTTCTCCGCCAGCAGCGTCACGTACCGTTCCACCGCGTCGTCGCCGCGCCCGGTGTCGTCGAAGTGGTCACCGTGGAATCCGGCGGTGTGGGTGAGCAGGTGCCGCACGGTGATGGTCCGGCTCGCCTGCTCGTCGGCCACCGCGAACGACGGCAGGTAGGCCCGCACCGGCTCGTCCAGGTCGATCAGGCCCTCGTCGGCGAGCTGGGTGACCAGCAGCGCGGTCCACGGTTTGGTGACCGACCCGATCTGGAACAGGCTGTCCGGGGTCGCCGGCACGCCGGTGTCGAGGTTGAGCACCCCGGTGGCGGCCTCGGTCAGCTCACCCCGGAACTGGACGGCGGCCGCCGCACCCGGCACCGCGTGCCGCCGGGCGGCCTCCTGCAGAACGTCACTGAGCATCACCACACGCTACCCGCCGAACGCGGTGGCAATCATCAATAGATAACCCACGCCGGCCAGCGGAACGGCACAGGCCAGAGCGAGCGCCCGGTCCCGCCAGGTGCGCCCGAGCAGGACCGTGATCAGCACCGCGAGGACCGCCAGGAGCACCGAGTACTCCACCACGTCCGCCGTCGCGTAGGAGGGATCCCCGATCCGCCGCACATCCATGATCAATTCGGCGAGCAGGACCGCTCCCGGCGCGCCCAGGGACGGGAGCCGCAGCGGCCCGACGGTGCGGGCCAGCACCCCCGCGATGCCGAACACCACGCCCGCCACCACGCCGAGGGCCATCCAGAGCAGGGAGTAGGCCGACCAGATGTACGACCAGTCGTCGTTCTGGATCAGCGCCGCCGCCGCGTAGTAACTGGGCACCGCCACCACCAGCATCACCGACGCGCTCAGCGCCGCCCGCATCACCGACCACCGCGAGTAGTAGGTGAACAGGAACGCGGCCACCGCCCACACCGCTATCGAGTTGCCCAGTCCCCCGAACGGAAACGGCACATACTTGATCCACACGAAGTCCAGAAACCCCAGCGCAAACCCGACGACAAGCTCTCGCATCCTCACACCGCCGAGCCTAATCAGGCGCTGAGCTGCTGTGATCTGGCCGAAGTCAGAGCCCGCCCTATACCTTTCGGCCGACCCGGGAGGCGGGGACGGCGTCGTAGGCGCGCCAGCGCAGCCGGAGCTCCCGGGTCAGGCGGCTTTCTCCACCACGCGGTTCCCGGCCACGCAGAACCGGTTGCCCTCCGGATCGGCGAGCACCACGAACTCCGGCTCCCCCGGCCCGGCCCGATGCGGCCAGTCCACCCGGCTCGCCCCGAGCGCGACCAGCCGCTCCACCTCGTCGTCCAGGTCGGCCCCGCCGGCGTCCAGGTCGAAGTGGATCCGGGGCCGATCCTGCACCGGGCTCTCGCTGACGTCCATCGCGATCGGCACACCCGGCTCCCCCGGCGGCGGCTCGATCACCACCCACCGGTCCCCGGGCCAGCGCGGCGCCCGCCGCCGATAGCCGAGCGCCTGGCACCAGAACCGCCCGGCCCGCTCATCGTCCGCCACCCCGAGTGAGATCTGCGCCATCGATGCCATTCCGGGATGCTATCCACTACGGAACGTATCGGCGCTGAGAGGGCCGGGTGCACTTCCCGGAACGCCACGCAGACCGGGCCGTGTGCCACCAGCCGGTTTCCGGCCACGCTGAGCGCGATCGAGGAGTCCCGCGACATCTCCAGCCCGATCGGGTCGCACGCTTCCGGTTCGTGCGCGCCCACCGGGGGCCGCGCCATCGCCGACCGAGGCTCATGATCACGACCGGCACGGGTTAGCGTGAGGTGATGCGGAACAGTCTGATTCTGGTCCTCGGTGGCACCGGCACGGTGGGTGGCCGGGTGGCCGCTCGCCTGCGGGCCGAGGGTCACCGGGTGCGGGTGGCGACCCGGCACACCGAGCAGCGGTTCGACTGGGCGGATCCGGGCACGTGGGCGGGCGTTCTGTCCGGCGTACCACAATTGTTTGTGTTGTTGCCTGATCAGACGGGCTTGCCGGAGGCGTTCCTGCCGGCCGCGCGGGACGCGGGGGTCCGGCGGCTGGTGCTGCATTCGGACCGCGGCCTCGACGTGATGGGCTACGCCCATCTGCAGCAGACCGAGCTCGCGGTACGCGAAAGCGGCCTCGACTGGACGATCGTCCGCCCGGACTGGTTCCACCAGGATTTCGAGACGTTCTTCCGCCCGGCGGTGGTGGACGGCCGGCTGTGTGTGCCGGTCGGTGAGGCCCGGCAGGGGTTCATCGACGCCGGCGACATCGCGGCGGTGGAGGTGGCGATGTTCGGCCGCCCGGACCTGATCGGTGAGGTGATCGAGGTGACCGGGCCGCGGGCGCTGTCGTTCGGGGAGGCGGTCGCCACGATCGGGCGGGCCACCGGGCGGGAGATCGTCTTCGACGGGTCCGAGGAGGGGTACCGGGCGGTGATGCGCGCCGACGGTGTGCCGGACGAGGTGGTCGACGCGCTGGTGGCCGGGTTCACCGCGCTGCGGGACCGGGGTGACACCGAGCCGACCGGCCAGGTGGAGCGGATCCTGGGCCGGCCGGGCCGTGATTTCGCCGACTATGTCGCCGCCGGTGCGGCAGACGGCCTGTGGGAGGGGACGAGTGGCCCTGCCGCCGGCTGAGGGCCGGGGTGACGATCGGGTTCCGAAGTCACCACAGGAGCGGACCATGATCGAGGTTCTGGCGGTGCCCCGCGCGTCCACCCGGACGGCCTGGTCGCGGGCTTATGCGATCGCCCGGGACAGTGCGCGCCCGCTGCCCGGCCGGGTGGTGCCGGTGACCGGGGCGGTCGGGCTGGTGCTGGCCGAGCAGGTGCGGTGTGCGCGGCCGGTGCCGGCGTTCGACAACGCGGCGATGGACGGGTTCGCGGTCGCCGGGGACGGCCCGTGGACGATCACCGGGCGGGTGCTGGCCGGAACCGCCGACGCCGGCACCCTGGCGCCGGGGCACGCGGTGGAGATCGGCACCGGGGCGGTGGTGCCGGTCGGTGCCGACGCGGTGCTGCCGTACGAGGACTGTGTGGTCTCCGGCGACACGGTGACCGGATCGGTCGGCCCGCGCCGGCACATCCGCCGGGCCGGGGACAGTCTGGCGGTCGGCGCGCCGGTGGTGCCGGCCGGGCGGACGGTGACCGCGACGGTGGCGGCGGCCGTCGTGCAGGCCGGGGTGGACCGGGTGGCCGTGCATCAGCCGCCGGCGGTGTCGCTGCTGGTCACCGGCGACGAGGTGATCTCCGACGGGGTGCCGGGGCCGGGCCAGGTGCGCGACACGTTCACCGGCCTGGTCACCGCGGTCACCGGCCGGGCCGGGGGGATCATGGCCGGCCGGTGCCGGCTGCCCGACGACCGCGACCGGCTCCAGCGGGCCGTCGACCGGGCCGGTGGGGATGTGATCGTGGTGAGCGGTTCGTCGTCGGCGGGCGCCGCCGATCACCTGCACGAGCTGCTGTCCGCGGCCGGTGCGACCTGGCTGGTGCGCGGGGTCGCCTGCCGGCCCGGTCACCCGCAGGCGCTGGCGGTGCTGCCGGACGGGCGCTGGGTGGTCAGTCTGCCCGGCAACCCGTACGCCGGTCTGGTCGCCGCCCTGACCCTGCTGGAACCGCTGCTGACCGCGCTGTCCGGGCGTACCGCCGCGATTCTGCCGATGCTGCCGGTGACCGGATCGCCGAAGCTGATGCCCGGCGGGGTCCGGATCGTCCCGGTGACCGCCGACGGGGCGCTGGTCGCGGCCGGCCCGGTCGGATTGCAGGCCGCGGCCGCCGCGGACTGGCTGGCGGTGCTGGCCGACGACTGGACGCCCGGCGCGCCCGCGCCCCTGCTGCGAGTGCCGTGACATGCTTCCGACGTGGACGATCTGCATCGATATCTGCGTGAGGCGCGCGAGGCGTTGCTGAGCAAACTCGACGGGCTTTCCGAGTACGACGTACGCCGCCCCCTGGTCCCGACCGGCACCAACCTGCTCGGCCTGGTCAAGCACGTGGCCCTGGTGGCCTCCGGGTATTTCGGGGAGACGTTCGGCCGGCCGTTCCCCGGGCCGGCGCTGTTCGAGGACGCGGCACCGAACGCGGACATGTGGGCCACCGCCGACGAGTCCCGCGACGATCTCATCGACCTGTGGCACCGGGTGTGGGCACACGCCGACGCGACCATCGAGGCGCTTCCGGCCGACGCGCCCGGTGCGGTCCGCTGGTGGGGCGGCGAACCGGTGACCCTGCAACTGATCATGGTGCACATGCTGGCCGAGGTGAACCGGCACGCCGGCCACGCCGACATCGTCCGCGAGCTGATCGACGGCCGGGCCGGCTGGCGCACCCCCGGCGACAACCTGCCTGACCTGGACGCGCCCGCCTGGGCGGAGTATCACGAGCGGCTGGAGGCCACCGCGCGCAAGTTCACCTGACCTCGCCGCCTCGCTGCACCGGGCTCATCGGGCCGGGATGAGCCCGGTGCAGCGAGGCGGCGAGGAAGCGCCAGCCCACCGTCTCGATGTCGGCGGTCCAGCCCAGGGCGGTGAGGCGGGAGCGGAGTTCGCCGGGGTCGTGCAGGACTTTGACGGCACGGAAGCCCAGGCCCGCGGTGGTACGGCGGACGGCAGGCGCGGGCTGTCCCGGCAGTTGATCTTCCACCGTGGCGTCGTAGGTGCCCGCCCGCGCCCGGTAGTAGGCGATCTGCTCGCTCAACAGCTTGTCCAGGTCGTCGCCGGTCATCAGCCCGCCTCACAGACACCGAGTCGCGTCGGGGCTCGGTTCACCCGGCCCGGCCGAGGCGGGTGAACGACACCGCGAACACGGTCGAAGCGAGCCAGCCGAGAATGGTGCACAGGTTCAGCAGCCATTCGAGCAGGACGCCGTTGTCTTCGGCAACCGGATACCAGGTGGACCGCTGATGCAGGTCGATCAGTGGGACGACGGTGTCGACGGCGTAGAAGAACGGGCTGAGGCACCGGACCTTGCCGTTGCCGCACGCCCCCGGCGGCAGCTGATGCTCACCGGGCAGCGGCCGGGCCCCGGCCGGGGCGAAGACCAGCGCGTTCTGGTCGGTGGCCCGCATCTGAGCCTGGACGCCGGGCTGGCTGAGCGCGACGGTGACCGCCGCGATCAGAGCCAGCAGCAGGTAGATGGCGCGTTGCGGCCGGAAACCGTAGCGCACGGTGACATCCTGGAGCAGGTCGAAGAATCGGCGGGGTGCGGTCCGCAGCCGCCGGGTCTGGCGGCGCTGAGCCACCAGCACGCTGTCCGCCCCGTCGCTGTCACCGGCGGCTCGCAGCACCGCCGCGAGGTGTTCCCAGGCACTCTGATCGTATCGTTCCATCCGGGCCAGCCAGGCAGAGCGGACGGCGGCGTCGGACACCCCTTCGAGCCGGCCGTACGCGAACCCGCCGATCACCGACCCGGCGGGCCAGTCCCGGTCCGGATCGTCGGCCAGGTAGGACGTCACGGCACCAGTGAAGTCGACGGTTCCGGAAAGTACCTGCCAGCCCAGGTCGACGCCGCCGCGGATCTCGGCGGAGACCGCCTCGAACACCGTCGGCTCCGCGTCCGCGGGACGCCGGATCAGAGTGGCGCCGTCGGCGCGGAGCCGCCCGCCGATCACCGCCCGGTTCAGGACCACCTGGCCCACCGACCGGAAACGGCCACACAGCCGCACGTTCCCGGTCACATGAGCCATGTGCAGGCTGATCGTCTTGTGCCCCGGGTTGGTGAGGAAGGCGTCCTCGGTATTGAAGATCCCGGCGATCGAGGCGCCTCGGAAGTCGAGCTCGCCGCCGAGGACCGCCAGCCCACGGAACTGCACGTCGCCGGCGGCGGTGAGGTGGACGGCGGTGACGGCGCTGTGCCCGCCGGGCTTGGCCAGGGTGGCGTGCTCCATCCGGACCGGGCCCTCGACCCGGGCGTTGTCGAGCCGGACCGTCCCCTCGATCGACACCCGTGGCGCCTCGATGCCGGCGCCCAGGGTGGCCTGCGTCAGGTCGAGGGCGTCGTCGGACGGGTTCCACACCGCACCGGACAGGGTGAGCCCGCCACGCAGTTGGGCACCGGGCAGCAGCAGCCCGCCGTGGACGATGGAGTCGCCCTCGATCCGTAGGGTGCCGTGCACGCTGAGCCGCGGCGCCAGCAGCATGATCCGGGCCGCGCCGGAGGCGACGTTGTAGAAGTGGATGCCGCCGCCTGCCTGTGGGGCGATCAGGTCCGCGTCCCGGATGAACACTTCGCCTTCGACCGTCGCGTGTCCCATCTCGATCCGGCCGCGGACCCGGCACCGGCGGCCGGTGACCGGCGACTGCAGCAGGTAGACACTGCCGCCGATGATCGCTTCGGACAGGTCGAGTGCCCGCCCGTCGGCCGGGGCGAACTCCGCTCCGATCACGTCGAGCGCGCCGTTGAGGCGCATGGCCAGCAGGCGTACCTCTCCGGTGGCGAGGAAGCCGTCGAGCAGGCGGACGTTGCCACCCAGGCGCATCCGGTCGCCGTTCAGGGCGCGGCCGCCGGCTGGCAGGATCCGGGTGCCTTGTGCCACCAGGCTGCCGCCGATGTCGGCCTCGGTCAGCCAGACGCTCGCCGAGGTACGGTTCTCGGCTCGCGCCGGAAGGTCGCCGGTGATCACCATCCCGGACAGGTTCAGGTCCCGCGTGATCCGGGATCCGGCGGCCAGCAGCCCCGGCAGGACGTTGCCGCCGATCGGGTCCGCCTCGGCGGTGATGACCAGCTCGCGCAGGATGGCGCCCTGCACGTTGACCGGTTCGGCGAAGTCGCACGACCGGAACCGCAGCGGCACCGGAACCTCGCAGGCCCGCAGGTCGAGCCGGCCGGTGACCCGGGCTCCGGCCATCCGCAGGCCGAACGGGTCGGCCTCCCCCGCGGCCAGGCACGCCGCCCGGATCTCGTCGGCGTCCACCTCCGCGCCGTGACAGTCCAGCACGCTGCGGGACAACGACGCGGCGAGCAGTTGCCGGGCGAACCGGTCGCCGGGCCGCAGGGAAACCCATCCGGATGAGTCCACGGATCCACGGTAGGCCTCCGGGGGAGTTTCAGGCGGCTCGGTCACCGACGGTCGCGGGTCTCGCCGCTGGTCTCCTCCCGGACGTCTGGTAGGGGAAGGCGGATCACTCCACGACGGTGAGTGTCGTCTCGGCCAGCTGGAACGCGCCCAGCATCTCGTCGTACTCGTCGGCGCCGAACGGGCTGAGCTGCACCACGACCGCGCCGTCGCGGGTGTTGAGGGCGAACGCCGCGTATTTGCCCTTGTGGTCGAGGCCCTTGTCGTAGCTCTGCCAGATCAGCTCGGCACCCTGCTGCGCCCCCAACCGCAGATCCCGGTAGGTCTCGCCGGAGATCTCCTGACCACGGATGCCCGCTTCGAGGTAGGCCGCCAGGTGGTCACGGGGCTGCCCGCTGAGGCCCTTGGCCAGGTAGACGCGGATGAAGCCGATGTTCCCGGCCGGTTTGGCGTCGATCTCGCAGAGCACCGCGAAGTCGCCGACCATGGCGAGCGCGGCCATCTCGCCGAGCTCCTCGACGTTGATGGGGGCGGGCTTCCAGTCGGCGGCCGTGGCGAACGACAGCGGCATCGGGCAGGCGCTGCCGGCGTCCCCGATCCGGGGACCGGGGGCGACGGGATCGGCGACAGCGACGGCGGCCGGTGCGGAGGCGGGGGTTTCCACGGGCGCGGCCTCGGAGCAGCCACCCACCAGAGCCAGCGCGACGACCGCCGACACGTTGATGATCTTCTTCACAGGACGGAGAGCATACCGTCACGTATCTCGGTCACCACACCGACGACGGTGGCGTTCCGGACATCGAAGCCGAGGGTGAGGAACCGGCCCGGGGACACCTCGGCACTGGACGGGTTGGCCTGGTCCGGATGCCCCGAATCGTAGAGAGCCACATCCGGATGACCGTCCCAGCCGCCGTGTGGATCGGTGACGATCCGGCCGACCGTGTCCCGGTGATCCGAGAACCGGGACGTGAGATCACCGTAGGTGACCAGCACCTCGCCGGTGCTCAACCGCAGCACGTGGTGTGAGGACGCCGGCATGTCGGTCGGTTCCGGACGGCTCCAGCTGGTCCCGCCGTCGAAGGACCGGGTCAGGAAGGCGTACCCCGCAGTCGTTCGGAGCAGGGCGACGATCTCGTCACCGATCACAGTCAGTGTCGGCTCCTGGAAGTTCATCCCCTCCTCGGCCGCCATGATCGTCCCCCCGGTCCCAGGTGCGGCCGCCGTCGGCGCTGCGCACGACGAGCGCGGTCTCCCATTTCTCGCCGGCCGGCCGCAGATAGAGCGGCAGCAGCACGTCCCCGCTGCTCAGCGACACCGCGGCACCGTGCGAGACGGCGCGGTCGACGCCGACGGGACGCGGTTCGCCCCAGGTCCGCCCGCCGTCCGCACTGCGGCTGGTGTACGTGCCGTGATTGGTGTACCGGGGCTGGGTGGTCCAGTCCAGCACGAACCAGCTGAGCAGCACCGTACCGTCGTTCAGCTCGACGATCTTGGGGTCACGGTCGTCGTTCGGCCCGTCGGCCACCGTCCGGGGCGGCGTCCAGGTGACCCCGCCGTCGGCACTCTCGGTGAGCCGGATCCGACCGGCCGACTCGACGTGCCCGGCCCCTTCCCGGTAGACGGCGAGCAGCCGCCCGTCCCGCAGCCGGACGACGTCGGGGAAGTGCGCGAGCAGGCCCGGTTCCGCACGGGCCACGATGATCGTTTTCGCCACCGCCCCAGACAAACCCGACATTCAAACATTTCCGGTACGCCCGGGTGAACCGCCGGAGTCCGGCCCGAAAAGCTCCCGGAACCGTCCGTCTCAGCCGGCGGACAGTTCCATCGCCTCGCGGTTGCCGGGCCGGGACCAGAACAGATCGTGCAGGCTGGGCGGCAGTTCGTAAGCGCACGTCGGGCGGTGCGACCTCGTCACCGAGCGGCCGGTGCGTCTTGACGAAGTGGATCTCCGGGTCGGCGCGCATGGCGGCGAGCGTCCCGGGCCGGCCGGTGTAGCCGATCAGCTCCCCGCCCACCCGCGCGGCGACACCGTCCCGGTCATAGATCACCGACGTCCGTACGCCGAACCGCCGGTTGAGCACGATCCGCAGAAACGTGTTCCCGGACCGCGGAAACGACGCCACCCACACCAGCATTCACGGCCCCCTCCGTCATCGCCTCACGGTAAGCAACAGGTCGACGATGCGGGAGGGGGCTTCGGCCATCGGCAGGTGACCGATTCCGGCCAGCATCTCCAGGTGGGCGCCGGGCACCGACTCGTAGTGGAAAGCGTGGTCCGGGTTCCATCGTGGGTCGGCGTCACCGAAGATCGCGAGCAGCGGAATGCCCAGTGGGGTCAGCCGGTCGGGGACACTGCGGGCTGCCAGGTAGGCGGTGTACTCCCGCAGGACCGCCCGAAAATCCCGATAACGTACGGCCCTCAGGTCACCGATCCAGTCGTCGCCGATGTCGACCGGCTGGACCGCTGTGGAGCGGATACCGGCCCGGATCATCGTGTCGGTCCGCGCCGACCACAGCAGTGGGCCGATCGGCGGGGCCATCAGCATCCGCAGCAGCATCGGCTCCGGCAGCATCGCCTCCACACTCGGGCCGGTACTGATCAGGGCGAGCGAGGCGACCAGATCGGGCCGCCGCTCGGCGAGCGCGGTGACCAGATATCCGCCGCTGGAGTGCCCGGCCGCGGTCACCGGGCCGACGCCGAGGTGGTCCAGCAGGGCGGCCACCCGGGCGGCCTGCGCCGGTACGTCGTACGACCCGGCCGGCGGCGACTGTCCACAACCGGGCAGATCGACGCGGATGACGTGCCGGTGGGCGGCCAGGGCGGGGACCACCGGGTTCCAGGAGCTGCCGGCCGCGCCGGAGCCGTGGACGAGCAGCATCGGCGGGGCCTGGCGGTCACCGTCGTGGACCACGTGCATGTTCATGTGCCGATGATCGGAGCCGGCCCGTCCCGGCGTATTGGACGAATGTTCCGTACCGCGGATGGGACAGATCGTGGATCATGCGATCGATCTCGGTGAGCGCGTACACCGCCGGTCGCCGTTGCTCGCTCTCGGCCGCCGGATCGGTCTCCTTCAGATCGCCGAGCACCACGATGTTCTCGTCATCAAGGGTGTCGGGGGCGCGGAGGTCGGCTTCGGCCCGCTCACCGAGCGCATCCCCGCTCGATGCCCATGCCGCCAGTGCGTGTCCCGCCCACGGCCCGGCCCGCGACTCCGTCAGCCGTTCGACGCCCTAGACTCGTGCCGGATGACCGACATCGACAAGATCGCGTGGATTCACCTCGTCGACGGGCGGGTGCTGAGCACCCGCAGCCGGGGTAAGGACGTCTACTACCTGCCCGGCGGCAAACGGGAAGCCGGGGAGAGTGACCTGGACACCCTGGTCCGGGAGATCCGGGAGGAACTGGACGTGACCGTCGACCCGGCCAGTGCCGTGCTGTTCGGCGTGTTCACCGCCCCGGCACACGGCCATCCGGACGGCGTCCAGGTGCGGATGACCTGCTACAGCGCGGGCTACACCGGCACGCTGACGGCGAGCGCCGAGATCGAGGAGCTGGCCTGGCTGACGTACGACGACCGCCCCCGCGTCTCCCCCGTCGACCAGCTGATATTCGACCGCCTGTGGTGATGACGATGGACAGGCGGTGGGCCTGTTCGCGGTCACCAGCATCGATGACATCCTGATTCTGGCGTTGTTCTTCGCGCGGGGCGCCGGGCGTGCCGGCGGTGGCCACGGTGACGTTCGACGGCGGCGGCGACAACATCGGCGTCTACGTCCCGGCGCTCGCCGGCGCCGCCCCACCGGCATGACCGCTTACGTGATCGTCTTCCTGCTCCTGGTGGCGGCAGGGGTCGCGGCCGGCCGCTTCCTCACCACCCGCCCGACGCGGTCCGCGGTCCCTCGGGTCCACGCCGGACTCCGGATCCGCCGCCGATGATCAACCCCGCGGGGGTACGCCCGTCACCTCCCACAGAAGCAATACATGGCCGATCGCGTGAGTCCACGCGATCCAGGCGGCACACCGGACCGTCCGGCGACCGCCGGGCGAAGACGACGGTCACCGCCACGCCCCACCCGGTCCGTCCCGCCCCAGCGCACCCGATCTCCAAACCGTGTGCTCGCGCCGGCAGTCCCGCCCCAACCAACGCACCCGATCTCCAAATCGTGTGCTCGCCCCGGTAGCCCCGTCCCACCGAAGCCACCCGCACACCGAACCGTGTCGCCTACCGGCCCCAGAGCACCGCCCCGAGCACCCGGTCCGCCATCGTGCGCACCCACCGGGCCGGGAAGGTCAGCGCCGGACAGGTCAACACCGGAGAAATCACGGACGGATGACTCCGGGCCGAAGAACTCGGGGACGCACAACTCGGGGCCGAATCTTCCGAGCCGGGATGTGTCAGTCGGTGATCGTGTACTTGTCGGCCACCTGTTCGCGCAATCGTTCCACCGGGACCGGCTCGGACGGTGGGGTGTGCAGGTTCCAGCGGTGACCGAACGGATCGATGAGCCAGCCCGCCCGGGAGCCGTCGTCCTGATCGGTGACCGGGCGTTCGACGGCCGCGCCGGCCCGCACCGCCGCCGCCACCGTGGCGTCCGCGTCGGGCACGGTCAGGACGAACGACACCGGGGTGCCGCCCAGTGTGCGCGGCCCCCGCACCCCGATCTCCGGATGCTCGTCGGCCAGAAACAGCTTCTCACCGTCGAATTCCAACTCGGCGTGTTCGATCCGGCCGTCGTCGGCGGTCCAGCGCTGCACCTCCACAGCACCGAACACCGACGTGTAGAAGCCGATCGCCGACGCGGCGTCCGAACAGCACAGATACGGCACCAGACCATGTCCCATGACATCGAGCCTACGAGGAAAAGCCGACAGGGAAAGGCCTACCAGGAAAGGCCTACCAGGAAAGGCCGACAGGGAAAGGCCGACAGGGAAAGGCTTACGGGGAAGGGCCGGCAGGGCACGACCTACCGGGATCCCGGAAATCTCGGTGGCCCTCACGCGCCGGATCCGGTAAGGAGGAACCGGCGGTATTCCACCTCGACGCGGGCGGGCCGATGGGGCAGACGACGGTGCGGGAGCGGGCGGACGACGCGCTGCGCCTGGTGCAGACCGATCCGCGGCTGGCCCGGGCGGCGGCGCTGCGGGTGCGTGCGGCGGCCCGCCGGGCCGGTGACGCCGCGGCCGAGTCGACGTGTGAGCGGGTGCTGGGGCTGGCCGGCCGGGAGAGCAACAGCATGCGGTCGGCGGCCCGGCATCTGCGGCGGGCGGTGGCGCTGGCCGACGAGGCGGGCCTGCCGGTGGTGGCGGCGCAGGCCCGGATGACCCTGGCGCTGGTGCGCGCCGATCAGGGTGACATCGAGGAGGCGATGTCGCTGGGTGCGGAGGCGGCGCCGTTCCTGACCGGGCTGGAGGCGGCCCGGCTGGGTCACCAGGTGGCGGTGATCGCGCAGCGCCGTGGCCTGTTCGGTGAGGCGTTGCGGGGGTACGGCAGCGCCCTGGCGGTCTTCCGCCGGGAGAACGACAGGCACTGGGAGGCCCGGGTCCGCAACAACCGGGGTGTGTTGCACGCCTACCGGGGCCAGCCGGGCCCGGCGGAGTCCGATCTGTCCCGGGCCGAGGAGCTGTACGAGGAGCTGGGCCAGGATCTGGCGGTCGCCGACGTACGGTGGAATCGTGGTTTCGCCGCCGGCCGGGACGGTCGGGTGGTGAGCGCGCTGACCCACCTGGCCGCCGCCGAGGAGCACTATGTGCGGCACCGGCTGTCCCCGGCCGGGATCATGATGGACCGCTGTGACGTGCTGCTGTCGGCCGGCCTGTACGAGGAGGCCCGTGACGTGGCCACGGCCGCGGTGCGTGAGCTGGCCCGCCGCCGGATGTCGGCGGATCTGGCCGAGGCCCGGCTGTTGCTGGCGGCGGCCGCGCTGGCCTGTGGTGATCTGTCCGCGGCCCGGCGGTCGGCGGGGCTGGCGGAGCGGGCGTTCGGGCAGCAGGGCCGGCCGGGCTGGGCGACGGTGGCCGGCTACACCCGGTTGCGCACGGATTGGGCGGCCGGGCGGCGCGGTCCGGCGCTGCTGCGGGACGCGGTGCGGGGTGCGGCGGCGTTGCGGGAGGCCGGGTGGGCGGGTCCGGCGGCCGATGCCGCGCTGATCGCGGCCCGCTGCGCGCTGGCGGCGGGGCATACCGGGCAGGCCACCGAGTTGTTGCGGCATACCGTCCGGGCTCGGCGGGCCGGGTATCCGGCGGCGTTGCGGGTGAGTGCCTGGCACGCGGTGGCGCTGTTGCGGATCGCGGGCGGGGACCGGCGTGGGGCGGAGGCGGCGTTGCGGGCCGGGTTGCGGGCGCTGGACGAGCACCGGCTGACGCTGGGTGCCACCGAGCTTCGGGTGCGGGCGGCCGAGCACGGGTTCGACCTGGTGACGACGGCGTTGCGGCTGGCGGTGGAGTCGGGGTCGGCGCGGTCGCTGCTGGTGTGGGCGGAGCGGGGGCGGGCGGCGGCGCAGCAGTTGCGTCCGGCCGGGCCGCCGTCGGATGCCGGTCTGGCCGCGGAGATCGCCGAGTTGCGGGCGGTGGCGGCGTTGCGGGAGCAGAGTCTGTCGGAGGGTGTGGACGCGCGCCGGTATCGGCAGCGGCAGGCGGTGCTGGAGCGGTCGATCCGGGATCGGGTCCGGCGGACCAGCCCGGCGGCGACCGGGTTCGCGACCGTCGGGGCGGGCGGTCCGGACGTCGCGATCGTGGGCGGGCCGCTGCGCGGTGGTCTGTGTACCCGGATGCTGACCGCGTGCCTGGCCGGGCGGGCGCTGGTGGAGCTGGTCGCGGTCGGTGACACCCTGTTCGCGGTGGTGCTGGCGTCCGGCCGGCTGACCCGGCACGAGCTGGGCCCGGTGGCGGCGATGAACGCGGAGATCCGGGCGCTGCGGTTCGAGTTGCAGCGGATGGCGTTGCGGGGCCGGGCGGGTGCGGCCGCCGCGGACCGGCTGGACCGGATGCTGCTGGGCCCGCTGCGGTCCCGGATCGCCGGGGATGGGCTGGTCATCGTGCCGTCGGGGCGGTTGCACGGGGTGCCGTGGCGGCTGTTGCCGGGCGGTGCGGACCGGACCGTGACGGTGGCGCCGAGCGCGGCCGGCTGGCTGCGGGCGGTCACCGCGGGCGAGGCCGGCGAGGGCACGGTCCTGGTGGCCGGTCCGGGTCTGCCGGGCGCGGCCGACGAGATCAACCGATTGGGCGTACGGTACGCGACGGCCCCTCCGCTGGCCGGTGACCGGGCGACGGTGGCGTCCGTGCTGGCCGCGATGGACGGTTCGGCGTGCACCCACATCGCCGCGCACGGCACCTTCCGGGCCGACAATCCGCAGTTCTCCACGCTGCGGCTGGACGACGGGCCGTTGACCGTCTACGACCTGGAGTCGCTGAAGTGCCCGCCGGACCTGGTGGTGCTGTCGGCCTGTGACTCGGGCCTGTCCACGGTGCACCGCGGCGACGAGATCATCGGTTTCGCCGCCGCGCTGCTGGCCCTGGGCACCCGTTCGGTGATCGCCACGGTGGCCCCGATCCGGGACGGGGCCGCCGGTGACGTGATGGTGCGGCTGCATGACGGGCTGCGGGCCGGATCGTCCCCGTCCGTGGCGCTCGCCGAGGCGCAGCGAGCGTCCGCCGGCGATCCGGCCGCGTCAGCTTTCGTCTGTTACGGGGCCGGCTGACGGACTACGGGTGGACGAACCCGGCCGGGGCGTCGAGGAACCGGCCGTACCCAGGGAACGGGTTGGGAAGTCCCTGCAACAGCAGGTCCGCGGCCTCCCGGCAGGTCTGCCCCGGCATCGTGGTGGCCGCGATCCGGGCCGCCACGAACGGTGTCGCGAACGACGTGCCACTCCACGCCACCGCGCCGTGGAACTCCAGTGGCACGGTCCCGAACGGCCAGGTCCCGCTGACGTACGGCATGTGCGCCCGCACCCCGGGAGCGCAGACCGTGATCCAGTCGCCGGTGTTGCTGAACCCGGCCGGCACCGGAGCCGGGCCGGTGGTGTCGATCGCGGCCACCGAGATCACCCCGGGCCGGCTGGCCGGGTAGAACTTCGGCGCCGGCCGGTCCACGTTGCCGGCCGCCGCGACCACCACGGTCTGTTTCGGCAGGCTGTCGAGCACCAGCTCCAGCGCGAGCGGCGGCGCCTCCCCCTCGAAGGTGCCGCCCAGCGACATGCTGATGATCTCGGCCCCGGCGTCGTGGGCCCGCAGGATCCCGGCGGCCAGGCCCAGCTCGTCGGTGATGCCGTTGACCGACAGCACCTGGATGGACGTGAGCTCACAGTTGCGGGCGTAGCGGGCCACCACCCCCGCAGCGGCCGTGCCGTGCCCACCCATCAGCCCGATCACGTGTGTCGCCGGGTCCTGGTAGACCGGGTCCGGCTCGTGCACCCCGTGCTTGAGCGGCCGGTCGAACAGGGCGGTGGTCAGCGCCACCGGGTCGATCCCGGTGTCGATCACCGCGACCCGGACGGTCCGGGCCCCGGTCACCGGGGCGGCGTCCGGCTCGTCGGCGACCGGCAGCGGGTCGGTGGCCGTCCCGCCGTGCAGTTTCGGCTGGCCCTCGATCGGGATGCCGCCGGCCAGCATCGGCGCGGCGGTGTTGGCGGCGAAGGCGTGGTTGAGCCCGATCCGGGGCCCGGCGCTGAGCGAGCGCATCGACGACACCAGCGACGGCAGGTCGGTCTCCACCCCGTCGTCACCGTCCGGCACCGCGACCCGGGTGACGAAGGCGGCGAGCGGGTCGCCGGAGGCACGGCCGATGGTTCGCAGCGGGCCGAGCAGACCCGTCAGCCGGGGTACGTCCTGGGCCGCCACCAGGAGTTCCCCCGCGAAGTAGTAGGTGTCGCCGGTCCGGCGGATCCGCGGGTCGAGTGCCCACGGATTCGGGAACGCGGTCTCTTCGGGCATGGTCGTCTCGCTTTCGCGTCAGCCGACCGCCACCCAGCCGGTGACGATCGGTGGGGAAACGGCGCCTCGCAGCCGCAGCCGGACCGACCGCACCGAGGGCAGGTCGGCGTCGAACCGGCCCCCGGAGTCGATCGGCCGGCGCACGGCGCCCCCGTCGTGGAGCAGCACGGCCTCGGTGTGACCGGCCGGTTCGACCAGCCCGTCCACCTCGAACCCACCGGCCACCCGGGTCAGGCCCAGGTGCACCCGCACCCCGGCGGGCCCGGCCGGGCCGAACACCAGCATCCGGGTGTCGTCCGGGCCGCGGGTCAGCGCTCCGGTGTCGGTGAGCGAATCCCACTCCAGGTCGGCGAAGTCCTCGCCGGAGGACCGGAACGCGAAGGCGGCCACCGCGTACCGGCCGACCCCCGGTGGCATCGGATCCACCCGGCCGATCAGTGCGCGCAGTGCCGCGTCCAGGTCCATGTCTGCGGTCTCCTCCTCGCGGGGCGTGTCACCTGTCATGACCGCGCTCCGCGGGTCCTGATACCGCCGGATCCATCAGACGGCGAAGTTTCTCCAGACAGCGCCGCCGGGTCGGGCCGAGCGAGCCGACCGGCAGGTCCAGGGCGGCGGAGGCTTCGGCGTACGACGGCGGTGGTTCGGCCATCATCACCCGCAGCAGCCGCTGGCAGCCGTCACCGAGCCGGTCGAGGGCCTGCCACAGCCGGGCGGCCAGGTCGTCGCGGCGCAGCCGTTCGTCCCGGGCCACCACCTGCTCCTCCGGGGTCTCGTCCTCCCGGGACGGCCCGATCCAGGCCATGTCCCCGGACGGCGCGGCCCGGTTGCGGGCGGCCAGCACCCGCAGCGACTCGCGCCGGGTGGTGGTGGACAGCCAGGCCCCGGCCTTCTCCGGTTCGGTCAGGGTGCCCAGCGAGCGGGCGAACTTCTCCCAGGTCGTCTGGGTGACGTCCTCGGCGTCCGCGGTCCCCAGGCGGTGGGCGCGGGCCACCGCCCAGACCAGATTGGCGTACGCCGCGACCAGCGCCTCCCACGCCTGTGCGTCCCCGGTCGCGGCGCGGCGTACCAGGGCCGCGGTCTCCATCGGCTCCATCGCGACTCTCCTTCGGTCGTCTTTGAGTAATGCGCCCGGCCAGGTCCGCACCAGGAAATGTCGCGTAGCCGACTAAGTCTGGATTAAGTGCCCGGTAAGCGGGTGCGCGTCGGATGGGCCCCGTCAACCGGAACCATCCGAGGGGGAGAAGGACACATGACCACCACCACGTCGAACGCGTGGGACGCCAGTATCAAGGCGCTCTACGTAGTCGCCGAGAAGACCGACTTCTCGATCGACGTCCTGGACCTGAACCTGCCGTTCGACGTCCTCGCCGACGTCGAGATCGGCGAGAACATCAACGAGTTCGCCACCCGGCACGAGGCCCGGGTGTCCATCGTCAACCTGAGCACCGGCACCCGGGTCGCGGTCGAGCTGGGCGCGGAGGACCTGACGCCGGTTCGTGACACGCCGCGCCGCACCCAGCTCCGGGTGCCGTTCGGTGCGCTGGCCAACAGCCAGTCCGGCGACGTCATGCAGGCGATCGCCTCCTACAAGGTGAACGCCGGCGCGCACACCGACGTGTCGTACGCGTTCAGCGAGCCGTTCGTGGTCGGCAACTGATCACATCCGCTACGCCGGCTGGGGCATCCGCTCCGGCCGGCGCAGCCGTTCGTACAGTTCGGTGGTCTCCGGCGCCGGGCGCACCCGCAGGTCGGCCCAGAGCAGCCCGGCCAGCTGGCGGTACTGCAGCAGCGCCAGATGACGCAGCCCGGTGCGGGCGTAGCAGACCATCAGCGACCGGTGCACGTCCTCGTTGCACGGGTCGTCGGCCAGCACCCGCCGGGCCAGGGCCGCGGCCGCCCCGTACTCGCCGCGCCCCCGGTAGAGCACCACCAGGCGGCTCTGTGCCTGCACGGCGAGCGCGCGCAGGGACTCCCGGCGCGGGGCGGCCCATTCCGCGTACGGCCGATCGGCCAGGAACCCGCCGCGTAACAGCAGGCCGGCCGCCTCGAAGTGCCCGGCGGCCGCCTCCGGGTCCCGCTCCCGCAGCCCGGACCGGCAGTGCCGTTCGAACTCGTCGGCGTCGGTCCAGACCGGGGCGTCCCGGCGGATCCGGTACGCCTGCCCGCACCGCTCGATCAGCGGCTCCGCGCACACCTCCCGGAGCGCCCGCCGCGCTCCGGCCAGGGCCACGTGCAGGCTGTTGCGGCCGGCGGCCGGGCGGGCCCGGGGCCAGAACGCGTCGATCAGCACATCCCGGTGCACCGCCGTCTCCCGGTGCGTGATCAGGTAGACGAGCAGGTCCCGGCTGCGCCCACCGGTGGTCGTGACGAGCCGCCCGCCGACGATCACCCGTGGCTCACCCATCAGGTAGGCCCGCACACGAATGTCAGTCATGCCGGGTAGAGCGGCCCGCTCGTGAGGTGATACGGCCGCGTGGTCGGTTCCGGCGCGCTCCGCGCCGGAACTAACCACGCGAGGGATCCGGCAGCGGGGACTGCGGCTTGGTGACGGCGAACGCGAACGTGGTCTTGATCGAGGCCAGCGCCGGGATCGAGCGGATCTCCCGGCGCAGCAGGTCCTCGTACGCCTCGAAGGATCTGATCACGATCTTGACCAGGTAGTCGTCGTCACCGGCGAGCAGGTAGGCCTCGACGATCTCCGGGATCGCCCGCAGCTTCTCCTCCACCTCGTCGACCACCGCCGAGGTGTGCGACAGCAGGGTGAGCCGGGCGAACGCGGTGATCGACAGCCCGAGCGCGGCCTGCGACACCACCGCGGTGTAGCGCTCGATCACCCCGGCCTCGTGCAGCAGCCGGACCCGGCGCAGGCACGGTGACGGGGACAGGCCGATCCGGTCGGCGAGTTCCTGATTGGTCAGCCGGCCGTCCTTCTGCAGTTCGACGAGGATCCGGCGGTCGATCGAGTCCAGCGTGATCATGTGGCAGATCCTGCCACTGTGCGGCTCTACGGCGGCAGATTTAGCAATCGTGTGCCCGCCCCGGTTCCCTAGTGTGGCGTCCAATGGATCTTGGAGAGGGGATGCCGGTGCGCTCGAAGTGGCCGGGAGCCGCCGCCCTCGCGGTGGCCGTACTGCTGTGGGCGTCGTTCGCGCTCACCATCCGGGGCATCGGCGTCTCCGGGCTGACCGCGGCCGACGCGGCGTTCCTGCGCTTCGCGACACCGGTGCTCGTGCTGGCCGCCGGCATCCCCCGGGCCGTCCGGGCGGTACGCGCCGAACCGCTCGCCGTCGTCGCCGCCCTCAGCCTGGCCGGGCTGCCGCACTTCCTGCTCTCCGCGCTCGGCGGCAGCCTCACCTCGGCCGCCCTGGTCGGGCTGCTGCTGCCCGGCTCGGTGCCGCTGTTCGTGGCCCTGCTCCCGGCCGGGCGGCCGGCACTGGGCCGGCAGCGTGTCCTGGCCCTGGGCGCGATCGTCGCGGGCATCACGGCGACCGCGGTGCTCACCACCTCGGCGGCCGGCCTGGGCGGCATCGCGGTGCTGCTGGCGGCGGGTCTGCTGTGGGCGGTCTACACCATCGCGCTGCGGCACACCCGCCTCGACCTGATCAGCCTGGTACTGCTGCTGTGCGTGCCGTCCGCCCTGATCAGCGTGCTCCTCGGGGTGACCGGGGCGCTGCCGTCGAACCTGCTCGCCGGAACAGTGCCGCTGCCCACCGTGGCACTGTTCGCGGCGTTGCAGGGCATCGGCACCGGCATCGTGTCCACGCTGAGTTACGCGTACGCGGTGCGCCGCCTCGGCAGTGGCATCCCCGCCGTGACCGGGGCGATCAGCCCGGTCCTGACCACCCTGCTCGCGGTCCCGCTCTTCCACGAACCGATCACCGCCGCCGTGACGGTCGCGCTGACCCTCATCGTCGGCGGTGTACTCGCCTTCAATCTGGCGCGGAGCCCGCGAGCCACCATTCGGCAGACAGCCGCCTCCGTTTGAAGATCGGACGGCATGCCACAGGACTTGTCACCCATTTCGCCGAGGATCCCGGTCCGCGTGACGCGGCACCTGGTCGGAGGTGATCCTGCCGGCCTGGCCATCCCCGGGCTGGAGGACTCCTTCCGGTCGGTTTTCGTCTCCTGCCGTGGCCGGGCCTGGAACCACGGTTCGACCGGTGATTCCGCACCGAGGACGGCTCGGCGACTGGGAGACCGGCGAGTGGCTGGTGACCAACGGCGGGCCCGATCCAGGTCAACCAAGGCCTGAGCCGGTAGCCGCCCGGACCTCGATGGTGTCCTGCTCGCCGGCGCTCCGGGCAAACTCGCCACGACGCCGATGGTAGGGCGGAAATCCGCTCGCGTGATCATCCGGTCGGGGCTGGATTCGCCGCACCACGACTTCTCGATGAGGGGACTCTGATGACTGTCTTCCACGGTTCCGTGCCGGTCAGCCGTTCTTTCGAAGACGTGAGGAATCGTAGAAGTGGATCTGGATCGTAAGTTTGTCGTCCGCGAGCGGGAGCACCGCATCCACAACCCGTTCACGGCCGGGCAGCTGGCCACGCTGGGTGCGGCGATCCGGCTGAGGCCGGGCCAGTCGGTGCTCGACCTGGCCTGCGGCAGTGGCGAGATGCTGTGCACCTGGAGCCGGGACCACGGCGTCACCGGCACCGGTGTGGACATCAGCACGGCGTTCCTGGCCGGGGCCCGGGAGCGGGCCGCCGAGCTGGGGGTGTCCGGTCGGCTGGAGTTCGTGCACGCCGACGCGGGCGGGTTCACGGCGGCGACCCCGGTGGACGTCGCGGCCTGCGTCGGTGCCACCTGGATCGGTGACGGGGTCGAGGGCACCCTGCGGTTGCTGGAGCGCAGTCTGCGGCCGGGCGGGATCGTGCTGGTCGGCGAGCCGTTCTGGCGTCAGGAGCCGCCCGACGCCACTGCCGTGCACGGCAGTGGCGCGCAGTCCCGGGAGCAGTTCGAGGACCTGCCCGGTCTGGTGGAGTCGTTCCGGCGCTTCGGCTGGGATCTGGTGGAGATGGTGCTGGCCGACGGTGCGGGCTGGGATCGTTACGTGGCGGCCCAGTGGTTCACCGTGCGCCGGTGGCTCGACGAGAACCCGGACGACGAGCTGGCCGCCTTCTTCCGGGACGAGCTGGACACCGCGCCGCTGAACTATGTGCGCTATCAGCGGCGCTATCTCGGCTGGGGTGTGTTCGCACTGAAGAAGCGTTGATCGCGCGGTTCACCACGGCGGTCGGCGCCGGGCGCTGGGCGGCATACTCGTCCAGCTCGGCGTCGATCGGCCACGTCCGCTCCCACAGGCGGTCGCGCTCGGCCGTGGACCAGACGACGACCTTCCGGGATTTCCCCGTACGCGTCCGGATCGCTCCGCGGGTTCGGCCACCAGGCGGGCTCGGCCGCGGCCCAGCCGCTCATCGCCATGGTGAAGAGGTTCGGCCCGTCCTCCAGACAGGCGAGCAGGACCGCCCTCTCCCGTCTACTACGCCGGCCGGTGGTGACCAGGCGCATCGTGCCCCACTTGCCGGGGACCGCCGGGCACGGCGCCATCCGGCTCCCGCCGAACCGGTAGACCGATCGGTGCAGCGCCCAGAACCCCCGCACCGCCCAGCGGGGTGGCACCCGAACCTTCGCCGTGCCCATCTCGCTCGTCGACGGCCGGCACTCCACTGTGCCAAGCGGGTGCTCGCCGTCGTACGGGATGATCTCGTGATGGTCGAATTGCGGGTCATCAAGGGTGATGCGACGAGCCCACAGGCCAAAGGGCCGAAGATCATCGCGCATGTCTGCAACGACATCGGCGGCTGGGGCAAGGGTTTCGTGGTGGCGGTGTCGCGGCGCTGGCCGGAACCGGAACGGGCGTTCCGGCAGTGGCACCGGGAGCGGGCCGGCAACGACTTCGGCCTGGGCGCCACCCAGCTGGTGCAGGTCACCCCGGACGTGTGGGTGGCGAACATGGTCGGCCAGCGCGGCATCCGCACCGGCAGCGGCGGCCCACCGGTACGGTACGAGGCGATCGGGCGCTGCCTGCACACGGTCGCCGATCACGCGCTGCGGCTGGGCGCGTCGGTCCACATGCCCCGGATCGGCTGCGGCCTGGCCGGCGGCCGATGGGACCGCATCGAGCCGCTGATCGTGGCCGCCCTGTCCGGACGCGACATCCCCACCACGGTCTACGACTTCTGAGCGCGGCGGGCCCGGAGTCCGTCCCGCCCACGGAACCCCGGCGGGCGCGCACGCTCCCCGGATCGTGCGCAGACGTCCGGCATCGCGGCCCGGCGGCGTCACACGCACGCCGGTCGGTGAGCGCGCACCGGGCCCAGGACACCGACGCGAGCACCCGATCCACCGACGTGCGCGCCTTACCGGGGCACACACGACCCACACACCGGCAGCGTGTGCGTCCGGCGGGGGCACTCCGGCCCCGGGCCACCGGATTCGGCCCGGCGGCCGCTGGACGGTCTGTCAGTGACGCGGACGTCGCGCGGACCGGACGGGACGCCCCGATTTCTGTGGACCCGAACGGCGTACCGAAATCGGTTCGATGGCGGCCGACCGCCCGGCGGCCGGCGCGGACCTGGAGAAACGCGGACCGAGGGGGACGGCACGGCGGGATTCAGTGCGACGGGCCGGCCTCTGGAGAGCCGGAAAACGGTCTAGGGTGGTCGGGTGACCATGGATCGGATCGTGCTCGTCGGCGGGCTGTGGACGGATGCGTCGGTGTGGGACGGCGTGGTGGCGGAGCTGGGTGGCGACGCGGTGGCGGTGTCGCTGCCCGCGGAGGCCGGGACCACCCTGGACGACCAGGTCGCCGCGGTGGTCGCGGCCGTCGACGCGGTGCCCGGGAGGGCCGTCGTCGTCGGGCATTCGGCGGCCTGCACGCTGGCCTGGCTGGCGGCCGGCGCCCGACCGGACAAAATCGGCAGAGTGGTGCTGATCGGCGGGTGGCCCACCACCGAGGGCGAGCGTTATGCGGCGTTCTTCCCGGTCGAGGACGGGTTCATGGCGTTTCCCGGCTGGGCGCCGTTCGACGGGCCGGACTCCGCTGACCTGGACGAACGGGCGCGGGAGAGGTTCGCGGCGGGGGCGGTCCCGGTGCCGGAGGGGGTGGCCACCGCGGTCGTGCGCTGGACCGACGCCCGCCGCCTAGAGGAGGACGTGCCGGTGGTGTTGATCTGCCCGGAGTTCACCCCGGAGCAGGCCCGTGCGTGGATCGCCGCCGGTGATCTGCCGGTGCTGGGCCGGGTCAAGCACCTCACCCTCGCCGACATCGACTCCGGCCATTGGCCGATGCTGACCCGGCCGGCCGAGCTGGCCGCCCTACTGCGCGACGCCTGACGATCCCCCTGTCGCCGCTGGTGGTCGCGTTCGGTGAATGGGCCGGTGCGCACGACCGGTCAGCGCAGCGGCTTGCGGTAGCGGTGGTGGCTCTCGGTGACCCGGAAGCCGAACCGTTCGTAGAGAGACCGCGCGCCCGCCGGATCATGCCCCTCGGTCCGCAGCCGGGCCGGCCCGCCGATCCGGGTGAGTGCCCGGCCGAGCAGGGCGGACGCGATGCCCCGGCGCTGGAAGTCCGGGTCCACCTGCAGGTCGTCGATCTCGTCGCCGACCACCGCGGCGAACCCGGCGATCCGGTCACCCGTGGTGGCGACCTCGAATCCGGTCAGATCCGACCGTCGCAGCCAGTCACGCAGCTGGTCCGCCGAGGGCAGGCGGGTGAACGGGCGCCCGGCCCAGGCCCGTTCGGAGAGCCGCCGCAGGGCCTCCGCGTCGTCGGCGGTCACCGTTCGTGCCTGAAAACCCTCAGGCAGAGGCTTATCCGGTACGGGCCCCGGCTCCCGCCGCATCACCACCATCGTGAGGGCCCGCCGGTAACCACGGCTGAGCAGCAGCGCCTCCCGTCCGTGGTCACCCTCGGTCGCGTTGCCACCGAGCATCACCGGGCCGGTGGCCGGTTGGGTGGCCGTCAGGGCGCGGACGGCCGCTTCGGTCTCGTCCAGCAGGCGCCCGCCGAGGCCGCGCCGCCGGTCCTCGGCCCGCACCTCACCACGCGTGAGATAGACCCGGACCCCGTCGTCCTCGGTCCACGACCGTATCGAGGCCCACCCGGCCATCGCACCGTCCGCTGCGTGCGCGACCAGCGACCATTCGGCGAACTCGTACACGTCGGAGTCTCCTTTCCGGACCTCGTCACCGTCGAACGGTTGCTGGATGGCAAGCTCTCGTCCCGTGATCGTTGATATCAGTAGGGCCCGCCGGTGAGGGCGGTCATCGTCGCGGCCGCCGTCGCGTTTCTCATCTCGCTGTTCGGCACGCCGCTGGCCATCCGGGTGTTCACCGCGCTCAAGGCCGGGCAGCCGATCCGGTCGCTCGGGCTGGCGTCGAACGAGGGCAAGCGGGGCACCCCGGCGATGGGTGGGGTGGTGTTCATCATCGCGACCCTTTTCGCGTACGTCGCCGGGCACCTGGCTCTGACCACGCTGCCGGAGCGGCAGATCGCGCAGGAGAAGCCTACGATGACGGCCCTGGTGCTGCTGGGCCTGTTCCTGTTCTGCGGGGTGATCGGCTTCATCGACGACCTCCTGAAGGTGCGGCAGCGCAACTCCGACGGCCTGTCCGCGAAGGGCAAGCTGCTCGGCCAGGCGGTCGTCGGCACCGGGTTCGGCATCGCCTCGCTCTTCGTGGCCAGCACCAACGGGCAGACCGTGGCCAGCGAGTACGTCTCGTTCATCCGGGACGTCGAATGGCTGGACATCGGCAAGATCGGCTCGGTGATGATGTTCGTCTTCGTGATCACCGCGATGTCGAACGGCGTGAACCTGACCGACGGCTTGGACGGCCTGGCCACCGGCGCGTCGGTGCTGGTGCTCAGCGCGTACGCGTTCATCGGCTTCTGGCAGTACCGGCACTGGTGCGCCGACGAGGCGTACGTGCGGGCCAACGAATACTGCTACCAGGTCCGTGATCCACTGGAGATCGCGATGATCGCGGCGGCGGCGGCCGGGGCGTGCGCGGGCTTCCTGTGGTGGAACACCTCCCCCGCCAAGATCTTCATGGGGGATGTGGGCGCGCTCGGGCTGGGCGCGCTGATCGGCGGGCTCGCGGTGGCCACCCGCACCACCCTGCTGTCGATCCTGATCGGTGGCCTGTTCTTCATCATCACGGTGACCTGGGTGATCCAGATCGTGTCGTTCCGGACCACCGGGCGGCGGGTGTTCCGGATGGTTCCGCTGCATCACCACTTCGAACTGGCCGGCTGGAGCGAGGTCAACATCGTGGTCCGCTTCTGGATCGTGGCCGGCCTGTGCGTGGCTGTCGGCCTGGGCCTGTTCTACTCGGAGTTCCTGGCCGCCACGGCATAGTCGCATCCGGGCGGGCGGCGCCGGCGTGCGAGGGCTGAGCCGCCGCCCCGGGCGGGACCTCCAGGCCGGCCCGGCCCCCGATTCGCTCACCGGGGGCCTGCCCCGGGCCGGTCTCCCCGCCGTACGTCTACCGTGATCGGCCGTACTTGATGGGTCGTGCCAGGATCGTCCGGTGACGACCGCCGCGCAGTACGCCGAGTTCGCGAGCCGTGAGGCCCGGGGCGTGTCCCCCACCTACGAACGGCTCGCGCACGCCGTCGCCGCCGACCCCGCGATCCTGGAGCTGCTGGCGACCGTGCCGGCCGCGAAACGGCAGCCGAACCTGCTGTTCGCGGTGGTGCGGCTGCTCGGCGGGCCGGTCGGTGACCCGGCCGCGTTCCACGACTTCACGGTGGCGCACTGGGCCGCGATCGAACCCGAACTGCGGGCCCGCGCCACCCAGACCAACGAGCCGGGCCGGTGCGCGGTGCTGCTGCCGGTGCTGGCCGCGCTGCCGCAGCCGCTGGCTCTGCTGGAGGTCGGCGCGTCGGCCGGGCTGGGGCTGTTCCCGGACCGGTACGGCTACCGCTACGGCGGCCACACCGTCGGCACCGGGCGGCCGGTGCTGGAGTGCGACCTGACCGGCACCGCCCCGCCCACCCGGCTGCCGGAGGTGGTGTGGCGGGCCGGCCTCGACCTGAACCCGCTGGACGCCTCCGATCCGTGGCTGGACGCGCTGATCTGGCCGGAGCACCGGCACCGCCGGGACCGGCTGCGCGCGGCGGCCGCGGTCGCCGCCGCCGACCCGCCGGAGCTGATCCGCGGTGACCTGGTCGACGACCTGCCCACCCTGGCCGCCCGCGCGCCGCGGGACGCCACCCTGGTGGTGTTCCACACGTCGGTGCTGTACCAGGTGCCGGCCGTCCGGCGGGCCGCGTTCCTCGACCTGGCCGGCGCACTGCCCGGCCATCGGATCTCGGTGGAGTCGCCGGAGGTGGTGCCGTTCGACGGCCTGCCGCCCGCACCGGACGACACCCTGCTGAACGTGCTCGCCCTGGACGGCAGGCCCCTCGCCTGGGCGCGCGGCCACGGCCAGGCCCTGCACTGGTTCGGATGAGCGCCGCGCTGCGGGCCGAGGCGGCCGCCTCCATGACCGAGGTCAGCCAGTTGAGCAACTCCGCACGCGAGGACTCGACGCGCGGATCGTCGAGGATCGCCGCCACGAAGATCACCGCGGGTGCCGTGGCGCTGTAGATGGAGTTCTGATGATGAACGAGGCCGTACAGATCTCCGACGGCCCGGCCCGCGGTGTCCTCACTCAGCAGCGCCCGCAGGATCGCCGGGGTCGGCAGGACACCGTCCCTCCCCGGACGCGCGTGCTCGACGGTGGACCAGTCCGTCCGGGCCAGGATCTCCTCATGTCGCACCCGGCAAGTATGGACACCCCTGGGGTATCGTGCGTCCAGGCGGAACAGTGGATCCGTTTCCGGACGGGAGTTGACGGATGCCGGACTCTTCGCGGCCGCTGCGGGCGGACGCGGCCCGCAACCGGCTCAAGGTGATCGAGGCGGCCGAGCGGGTGCTCGCCAAGGACGGCGCCGCCGCGTCGATGCGCGACATCGCCGGGCGGGCCGGGGTGGGGCTGGCCACCGTCTACCGGCAGTTCCCGACCAAGGAGTCGCTGTTCGAGGCGATCGTGGCCGAGCGGGTGGCGCGGCTGCTGGCGCGGGCCCGGATGGACGCCGAGGATCCCGGGGCGGCGTTCGCCGAGTTCGTGACGTTCGCCGTCGAGGAGTCGACCGGTGAGCGGGCCCTCGCCGAAGCGGGTCACGACGCACTGTGGGAGACCGTCGGCACCCTGCTGCGCCGGGCTCAGGACGCCGGCCGGATCCGCCCGGACGCCCGGGTCGACGAGGTGTTCGCGCTGATCACCGCCCTGTGCCTGACCGCCGACCGGCAGCAGTGGGACGAGGAGCTGCGGACCCGTACCCTCGCGATCGTCTTCGACGGACTTAGGATCAGCGGGTGCTGGCCTACGTAACCGGTGTGGTGCTGTTCGTCGCCGGGCTCTGTCTGTCGCTGTCGATTCACGAGCTGGGACATCTGCTGACCGCGCGGGCGTTCGGGATGCGGGTGCGGCGGTTCTTCGTCGGGCGGGGGCCGACCCTGTTCTCGATCCGCCGCGGCCACACCGAGTACGGGCTGAAGGCCCTCCCGATCGGCGGCTTCTGTGAGATCGCCGGAATGACCACGCTCGACGACCTGACCCCGGACGAGCGGGACCGGGCGATGTGGCGCCAGCCGTGGTGGAAGCGGACCGCGGTGATGGCGGCCGGGCCGGTCACGCACGTGTTCCTGGCCGCGGCGATCCTCTACGGCATGGCCGTCTCCACCGGGCTGCCCAACCTGAACCCGGTGACCGAGCCGGTGGTGGCGAGCACCAGCTGTGTCGGCGCCACCTGCCCGGCCGCGGACGCCGGACTGCGGCCCGGCGACCGGATCACCGCCGTGGCCGGGGTGGGCACCCCGCTGTGGACCGATGTGCTGGCCGCCGTGCGGGCGGCGGCCGGGCCGACCCCGGTGACCGTCCAGCGCGGGTCGGCGACACTGACTCTGACCGTCGACGTGGCCCGGGTGTCCCGCGACGGCGGTGCGGTCGGCATGATCGGGGCCACGGCGACGCCGCCCCCGGCGTACGTCAATCATGGTCCGCTCGAAGCCGTCGGCGCGACGGTGACCTTCACCGGCGACCTGTTGCACCGCGCCGGCACGCAGTTGATCGCGTTCCCGCAGCGGATCCCGGCGGTGATCGCGGCCATCGGCGGCGCCGAACGCACCCCGGACACCCCGATCAGCATGGTAGGTGCGAGCCGGCTCGGCGGTGAGGCGGTCGAGCGTGGCCTGTGGGAGGTGTTCCTGATGCTGCTGGCCGGCCTGAACCTGTTCATGGCGGTGTTCAACCTGCTGCCGCTGCTGCCGCTGGACGGCGGGCACATCATGGTCGTCTGGTACGAGCGGCTGCGCGACACGATCCGCCGGTGGCGGGGCCGTCCGGCGCTGGGCCCGGTCGATTTCACCAGGCTCTACCCGGTGACGATGGCGCTGGTGCTGATCGGCGGCGCGGTCATGCTGCTGACCGTCACCGCCGACGTGGTCAACCCGGTCCGTCTCTCATGACCCCGGTCCCGGTCCGGGTGACAGTCACCGGGACCGGCGGATGATGCCGAGGGCCAGGGCGGCGATCGCGGCGGCGCCGAACCCGGCCAGCAGGCGCTCCACCAGGCCGGTCAGCTCGGCGGGCGCGTTGACGAAGGCGGCCAGCAGGGCGGCGAAGACCACGGCGACGCCCCGGAACGGCCAGGCCCAGCGCTGCCAGCCCGGCGCCCGCTTCATCGCCGCCGCCAGCACCAGGGCGGCGGCGACGAAGAGCAGGATGCCGGTCGGAGTGATCATCGTGTCGATCTTGCCGCCCAGGTTGGCCCGCTGATCCTCGCCGGTGCAGCCCGGGTCGGCCAGCCGGCAGCCCTGCCGTTCGGCCGCCGCGAGCAGGTCACCGACGCCGAAGATGGACAGCGCCAGCAGCACCGCGCCCACCGTGGCGAAGCGGCCGCCCGATCGCAGGGCCGGGCGCACCGCCAGCCAGGCGAACAGGATCGTGCCCAGCCCGCACAGCGTGAACGCGACGATGACCACCCCGGCGCCCGGCGCGCCGACGGACAGCATGTCGCTGATGGTGTGCTCCATCACCCGGTACCGGCTGCCCTGCCACGAGGCCGCGACCAGCCAGGTCACCACGAACAACACCTGAGCCCCGAAACCCACCCACGCCCACCGGCGCACCCGTTCGCCCACCATCCCGGCATTCTAGAGACAAAGATCGATCGGCGTACGCCCCACGGCCCCACGACGATCGGGACGCTAGGTTCTGTGTGACGGATCGCGCATCCGCCGGGCTTCGGCGCCGGTCATGCCGTACCCAGGACGGCCCGCAACCCGGCCGCGGTGAGCACCCCGGCGAGGACCGCGAGCAGGATCGGCGCCCGCAGCAGCCGGGCGGCCACCACCACGGCCAGGGCGGCCGGCACGGTCACGTCCACGGACGCCCAGCGGCGGCCCAGCACCTCGGTCACCACCAGCGCGGCCAGCAGGGCCGGGGCGAGCAGGGCGATCACCGCCCGCGCCGACGACGGCAGCTCCCGGTCGCCGAGCAGGGCCGGGCCGGCCGCCTTGAGCAGGAAGCTGCCCGCCGCGACGGCCACGATCACCAGCCACAGTGTCACGCCGTGACCTCTTCGGAGCGGCCGGTCAGTCCGATCAGGGCGCCGGCTGTCGCACCGACCAGGGCGATCCCGGCGGGCACCCACCACAGCAGTCCGGCGGCGACGGCCGCGCCCAGCCCGGCGGCGGTCAGCGGGCGCCGGCCGCGGACCTCGCCGAGCAGCAGGGCCAGGAAGAACGCCGGGAACACCACATCCAGGCCGAGGGTCTCGACCAGGTGCGGGGACGGGGCGGTGAGGACACCGACGGCGGTCCCGGCCACCCAGGCGGGCCACTGCACGGCGGTCGCGCCGAACATCCGCCACCTGTCGAACCGGCCCCCGCCCAGGTGCGCGGCCACCCACGAGCCGTCGACCACCGCCTGCCCCTGCAGCGCGCGGCGGATCCGGCCGCCGGACAGGCTCGGCCCGACGGCCAGGCCCATCGGCAGGAACCGTCCGTTGATCAGCAGCGCGGCGGCGACCGCCGGCAGTGCGGCGCCACCGGCGGCGAGCAGGGCGAACTGGGCCGACCCGGAGAAGATGAGCACACTCGCCACGATCGCCTCGAGGGGGCTCCAGCCCTGGTCGCGGGCGGTGGCCCCGAAGGTCACGGCGAGCACGAAACCGGCGGCGGCCAGTCCGGCCCCGACACGCGTACCGCCGAGAAAGCTCTGACGCACGACCGAGGCGTACCCCATCGTCAGTTGATCATGCGCATAGAATCCGGCTCATGTCTGGTGAGCAGGAGATCGAGAGTCTCTACGCGGTGGCCCGGGCCGGCGACGTCCCGGGCTTCCAACACGGCGTCCCCGCCCTGTGGACCGCGATCGAGGGGGTGACCGGAGCTGAGGCGGCCGGGATCCTGGACCGGCTGACCGGGCTGTTCGGCCTGGTCCCCCGGCTCGCCTCGGCCCACCTGGCGATCGTCTGCGGCGCCCTGGTGGAGAAGGGCGCCCCGGCCGGCGCGTTCCCGGCGATCGTCGCCGACGCACTGGCCGACGTGCTCGCCGGGGCCACCGCGTTCGTCGCGGCGTGGCGGCGGCCGCTGCCGGACGTCGACGGCGACCAGCGGCAGTACGACGCGGCGGTCGCCGTGCTGACCCACAGCGGGCGCTGGCCGTGGCAGCGTGGCCTGTCCCCGGACCGGGCCGCTGAACTGGCCGGCTCCTGGTTCGCCCTGCACGACTGGCGGGTGCCGGCGTCCGCGCTGCTGCACTCCGGCGGGATCCGGGCCGGTTTCCCCCGCCGGGCCGAGTTGCTCACCCTGGTCCGGGGCCTGCGTGCACACCGCGACGACCTGCGGGAACTGTACGACATGCTGGCCGTCCTCGACGGCGAGACGGTGACCGTGCTGCACCGCGAGCAGCGGCGCGGCTACCGGGTCCGGATCACTGGGGTGGCGGACAACTTCCAGCTCTACACCCTGCTCGCCGACACCCTGATCGGCGATCCGGCGTCCGGGCTGCTCGACGGCGAGAACCCCGAACCCGATTGGGTGTACGCCGCCACCACCGGCCCGTGCGAACTCCCCGTCCGTATCGAGGCCCGTTTCCAGATCACCGACGGCGACGGCATGTACGTACCCCTCGAAGGCCGCCCCTCGGACATCCCCCCGTTCCGGGGCCGCCGCCTGCTCGTGCTGGACCGCCCGTCGCCCGGCCGCAGCTGGGACGTCGGCCGACGGCACGACGGCACCGACGCGCGGATCACCGTCGAGGAGATCCTCGACCAGGCCGGGACCGACCGGCTGCTCCACCAGGTCGCCGGCCGGATCCACACCGGAGAGACGCACTCGCACATCCATCTCGGACTGCGTGCGGGTGTCGTGGAGGTCACCGGATAGCAATTCCGTACCCGAAAATGTCAGGGGGTCCGGATAGGTTGCGCAGCGTGTTGGAGACGCTTTCCTCTGTGTCCTGGGCCCGGTTGGGGCACGCCTACGGTTCGGCCGCCGACGTTCCCGAGCGGATCCGCGCGCTGTGCTCCGGCGACGCCGAGGTGCGGCGCGCGGCCCGGCGCTCCCTGAACGGGACGATCATCCATCAGGGCACGAGATATGAGGCGACCGCCCACGCCGTGCCGTTCCTGCTGGAGCTGCTGGCCGACCCGGTCACCCCCGACCGGGCCGAGCTGCTGGAGTTGCTGACTCCCCTGGCGATCGGCTTCGACGAGTCGTGGCTGCCGGGCCGGTTCCCGGTCGCGTCCTACCGGGAGCAGGCGTCCGGCGGCGAGCCGATCCTGCGGGCCGCGCCACTGCCGTCCTACGACGACGACAGTGTCTTCCGCTATCTGGAGCAGCTGGACGATCACGGCCGGGAGAGCATGTTCGCCTACATCGAGCTGAGCGCGTACGACGCGGTCCGCGCCGGTGTCCCTCTCTTCGTGGACCTGCTGGCCGGTGACGATCCGCGGCTGCGGGTGGCCGCGGCGTACGCGCTGGCCTGGTTCCCCGAGGAGACCGCCGTCAGCCGCCCGGCCCTGACCGCGGCGGCCACCGACCCGGATCCGGTGGTGGCGGCGACCGCGCTGGTGGCCCTGGCCCTGACGGCCGACACCGATCCCGGGGTGCTCCGGGCCGGCCTGGACGACGATCGCAAACTGGTGCGCTGGGGCGCGGCGGTGGCCCTGGCGGCTCTGGAGGGCCCGGCGTGCGACCGGCCGGTGGTGGACGAGCTGCTGGGCTGGGCGGCGCGGGGCACGGCCGGTCACGCCCGTGTCCCGTACCTGGAGGGTGATCTGTCCGGCCTGGCCGGCCTGGCGTTGCGCCGCCTGGGCGACGACCACGCCGACGCCGCGTTCGAGGCCCTGCTGGTCCGCATCCCGGCGGTGAGCGGCCCGGACGCCCTGCCGGTGGTCGGCGAGGCACTGAGGCGGGCGTTCCCGTCGGGAGAGCTCCCATCGGCGACGGGTTTCACCGACCTGGACGAGCCCCAGCAGCGGCTGCTGCGCTCGTTGGCCGACTCCCCCACGACATGGCAGCACGGCGGCGAGGGCGTGTTCACCAACTTCACCCTGCTGCTGCACGCCTACGCCCTACCGGGATCCGCGGACGACATGCGCACCTTCATCACCCGGTGAGGTCGCGGACCGTGCGATCGCCATCACCGACCGGAGCGCCGCCCATCGCCGGGTCCGCCGGGTGCGGGGGTGCGGGGCACGGCCCCGGTCAACGCCCGGCTGACGGAGTGCCGGCGATCAGCACGGCTCCGGCTGACGGCGTCGACGGTCCGAGGGCTGTGGGATCCAGGCTGTGCCCGGCGGCGATGGTGGTCGCCCAGCAGTCACCCCACGTCGCCGCCCAGGAGGACGCCAGGTCCTCGTCCGGGTCGAGATCCTCGGGCTTCCCGGTGATGCCGAACGCGTCGAGCAGATCGCGTTCGATGCCGAACGGCTCACCGATCGCTGCCTCCGGACGCTCGGCGATCAGCCAGGCCTCACCGTCGTTCTGTTCGCTGTGGAGATACGCCCGCACCACTTCCGCCTGATCCGAGGTGGCCACCGCGAGCCAGGACAGCCAGCAGGCCAGCACGGGAATCGGGTGGCCGGCAACGTCCATGATCGTCACTGTACGGCCGGCGCCGACGAGGCGGATGATCGCGTCGCGGTTCGGGAAGAGCCCGGCACGAGCACGTGGATCCGGCGGTGGTCGGCGAGCATGGTCAGCCCGGTCACCCCGTCGTCACGGGGACCCCGCAGCGTGGGGGTCATCCGGCGTTCGCCGCCGGAAGACCGGCGGTATCCGGCACCTGTCCCCGTCCGGTCGCCGCGGGATGCGGCTCCCCGGGCAGGGGCGGGCCGCCGGCCGGGCGTACGTCGATCGGAAGTCTGTTGACGCTCACCATGATGAACGGGTTGCGGTGTTCGGCGGGGGCGTCGGTGGGCAGGGTGATGTCCGGATAGCGGGCCAGCAGCAGGCGCAACGCGATCTTCGCCTCCAGGCGGGCCAGTGGGGCGCCCAGGCAGAAGTGGATGCCGTGGCCGAACGACAGGTGCGGGTTCGGGGTGCGGTGGATGTCGAAGCGGTCCGGGTCGGGGAAGACCCGCGGGTCGCGGTTGGCTCCGGTCACCCACAGTTGCAGGATCGCGCCGGCCGGCAGGTCGGTGTCGCCGATCCGGGTGGGGGCCGTGGTCAGGCGGGCCAGGCGCGGGAACGGGGTCCGGCAGCGCAGGCTCTCCTCGATGGCCCCGGGCAGCAGCGACGGGTCGGCGCGGACGTCGGCGAACGCGTCCGGATGCTCGGCCAGGGCGGCCACCGTGTTGCCGAGGGTGGCGGTGGTGGTGATGTGGCCGGCCAGCAGGAGCAGGCCGACGAAGCCGATGATCTGCTCGTCGTCGAGGGTGTCGCCGTCGACCGTGGCGTCGATCAGCCGGGTGGTGAGGTCACCGGCCGGGTGGGCGCGGCGGGTGCGGATGTGGTCGAGCAGGTAGCCGTTCATCTCGCGGATGGTGGGGGCCACCCGGTTCAGGTTCTTCTCGCCGGCTTTGAGCACCGAGTCGGACGGGTCGATGTCGGTCTGGTCGAAGAGGGTGTCGGCCCAGCGGCGGAAGGTCGGCAGGTCGGCGGGTGGGATGCCGAGCAGTTCGGCGATCACGATGACCGGCAGCGGGTACGCCAGGGCCTCGATCAGGTCGATGCGGTCCCGGCCGGCGACGGCGTCGAGCAGGCCGGTGGTGACCTGGGCGATGCGGGGTTCGAGGCCGGCGATGGTGCGCGGGGTGAACGCCTGGCTGACGAGCCCGCGCAGCCGGCGGTGGCGGGGCGGGTCCATCCGTACGAAATTGCCCTGCTGGAAGGTCGTGAAGTCGTCCTGTGCGGGCATGATCGCGGCCAGGTCGGAGGAGAACAGCCGGGGGTCGGCGAGGATCGCGGCGGTCTCCGGGTGCCCGGTGACCTGCCAGACCTGCTGCATGTCGTCGTAGTGGACCGGCCCGTGGATGCGTCGTTCGTCCAGCCAGGTCAAAAGATCATCCATGACAAAACCCCCAATTACTACTTATCGTACGCCTCTCCGCCTCGCCTGCGCTAGCGCAAATAGGTTTGCTGTGGAAACCTGTTGCCATGACCACTGATGCTGCGTTCGCCGGCGACGACCCTCGCCGGCTCCTCTCCGAAGTGCGGGGCCTCACCGGGCGGGTGCGCCGCGACCAGCGCCTGACCTGGGTGGCGCTGCTGGTGCTGGCCGGTGTGACCCTGCTGGCCGTGCCGTTCGACTGGCGGTTCATGACCGTGCGGTGCGAGACCGGCGGCTGCACGTTCGCGCGCCGGGGCATGCTCTACTACTGGCCGCCCGCGCTGCTGCTGGCCTACGCGGCGATCACCCTGGGATACCTCCGGACCGCCCGGGCGCGGGGGCTGGGCGCGCGGATCCTGCCCTACGCGATCACCGGCGCGGTCACCGCGGTGGTGTTCACCGCGGCGTACGTGGCGGCCGCCCTGTACTTCCCGGGCAACCCGCCGTTCGAGGGCGGCCCGGCGCCGTTCTGGTGGATCGTGCTGGACCGGCTGATCGCACCGTGGGGCCTGATCGGGCTGGCACTGCTGGTGCTGGCCGCCGTCGAACGCCACCTGGCGCTGCTGCTGTTCACCGCCGGCTATCTGGTCCTGGCGCTGCTGGTGCTGCCGACCACCGAGGGGCTGTCCCTGTTCGGCACCGACCCCCGGCCCTCACTGGCGGCGCCCCAGGTCATCATCGGTGCGGTGCTCCTGGCCGGCGCGCTCGCCTTCCGGAGGGCACACCGGTGACCGATCATCCCGTCACCGGGCTGGACGAGGTCGTGCACCAGCGGGTCCGCCTGGGCATCCTCGCCATCGCGCACGAGGCGCGGCGGGTCGAGTTCGGTTACCTGCGCACCAGCCTCGACCTGACCGCCGGCAACCTGTCCAAGCACCTGAGCGTGCTGGAGGCGGCCGGCCTGATCGAGATCGAAAAGGGGTACGAGGGCAGGCGCGGCCGCACCTGGATCACCCTCACCCCCACCGGCACCACCGCGCTCAACGACGAGATCGGCCGCCTGAAGGTGCTGATCGCCCGGGTCGAGACCGCCGCGGGACAATCATGACCGTGACCCGCCGTGGCCTGCTCTCCGCCGGGCCGGCCCCGCTCATTCGGCCTCCGCCGACCGGCCCGTACCCGCTGGGCACGGTGTCCCCGCATCTCGCCGGACGCGACACGATGGCCGGTGCGCGGCACCGGCCGCGCCCGGCGCCGGCCGTCATCCGCTGATCCTCTGCTCGCACGGCGCGAACAGCCACCGGGGCGAGGCCGCCGTCGTGGTGCGGGAACTGGCCGGCCACGGTTACGTGGTGGCCGCCGTCGACCATCCGCACGACGCGTACACCGGGTTCCCGGACGGACGGCTCGCGGTCCCCGACGACGCGCCGACCACCTCGTGGACCCACGCCGAGGAACTGCTGTTCCCGCCCGACCGTCTCGACCGCTCCCCGGGCGGCCCGGGCCGGATCGGGGTGTTCGGCTTGCGACCACGAGGTGGTGATCCCGCAGCCCGAACCGCGCCTTCCCCGTGGTCTGCCTCCTACCCTGACATCGTCATGTGCCGGTGGATCATCTCGTCGCCGGGTCGGGGCGGCGCAGACGCGTACCGGCGCCGCGGGCGGCGGCCTCGACGTGGGCCGGGCTGACCATGTCGATCCCGAACCGCCGGCCGCCGTCAGGCGCGGTCATGGAGGGTCACCCGGTAGCCGTCCGGGTCGGCGAAGGTGAAGGTGCGGCCGAACGGGCCGTCGATCGGCGCGGCGACGATGGGGTGCCCGTCGGCGGCGAGGGTGTCGTGGATGGCCTGGACCTCGGTGGCGTGCAGCCAGATCGCGACGCCGATGCCGGGCTGGGCGACGGCGTCGAGGTCGGTGCCGGGCAGCGGGTCCCGCAGGGCGAACGCGATCGGCTCGGTGCCGAAGACGACGGCGTGCGGCGGCCCGGCCGGTGAGCGGACCAGGCCGAGGTATCGCTCGTAGAACGCCTGCGACGCGGCGAGGTCGCGCACCTGCAGCGAGATGAAGTCGGGGCCGATGGCGGGCATGGTGGTGCTCCTTCGTTTCCTTGTCAGGTTCCTGACATGCACCAAGGTATGTCAGAATACTGACATGAGTCAAGACGGAGCCGGGATCGATCTGGAGAAGTCGCTGGGCTACCTGCTGAAAGAGGTGGCCAGCGCGCTGCGCACAGCGATGGAGGAGGCGCTGCGGCCACTCGGCCTGACCGTGACCCGCTACTCCTGCCTGGAGCTGCTGGCCCAGCGGCCCGGCCTGTCCAACTCCGACCTGGCCCGCGGCGCGTTCATCACCAGGCAGTCGATGAACACGCTGCTGCAGACCCTGGAACGGGAGGGTTACGTGACGCGGCCGGCCGAGGCCCCGGTCGGCCGCGCCCTGCCCACCCGCCTCACCCCTTCGGGCCGCGCCCTGCTCGACCAGGCGACGGTGGCGGTCCGCTCGGTCGAACTCCGCATGCTGTCCGCCCTGCCCGGCCCCGACCAGTCGGAGGCCTCGCGACTGCTGCGCTCGATGCTCCACTCCCTGCGGGACACCGGCGCCTGAGGCACGCCCACGGCCCTCGATCCGCCATCGGGACGGCTCCCGGCTGTGGGTGACGGCCGTCGCCGCGCGGCGGACATGGATCAGGGCCGGCCGGCCCAGACATGCTCCAGCCGCTGTTCGAGTCGCCTGCGAGCGAGATCGTCGCTGATGTCCAAGCCGGAATCCCGCCATGGTTGAACGACCTTCACCGGGTCCGGCAGATAGCCGACGATGTCCATGACGTTCCAGTACCGGAACTGCTCCTCGTCGCGACAACCATCAGCGCGGCGGCGGTATGCGTCCGTGAATCCGGCCGAAGCCTCGATGCCGTGCAACATGGCCAGATAGGTGGCGGCGTGCGCGACATCCAGATCGGCCGGCCCCCATGATGTCTCCACCCAGTCGACGACGCCGCTGATGCGCCCCCGCGACCACAGCAGATTGCCCAGGTGGAAGTCACGGTGCAGGAACGTGCCCGGATAGGCCGGTGCCGGCTGCTCCAGCAGCTCGAAAGCCCGATTCCACAACGCCGGCCGTCGCATCCACGGCGACATGACTCGTTTGCTCGGCGGCGCCCATGACTGGTAGTCCCGGGGTCTGTCCCGGCCCGGCTCGAAGTGATGGATGTCGACGAGGACCCGCGCCATCACCTCCAGGACGTCTTCCGCGGCAGAGTCCAGGCGAAGCCGGCCGGGAAGCCACGACATGAGATGAGCCGGTGCTCCGGCGGTGTCCCCGGAGAGGTCGAGAGCGATGCTCCGCGGCGCCGGAATGCGGGAGCCGTGTAGTTGCCGCTGCACGGTCGCTTCTCTGGCGAGCAACCCGGCGGCATGCCGACGCCATGGCTCCTTCGTCATCAGCCGGAGGACAGCCTGCTCACCATCGTCTCCGGTCAAGGCCGACATGGTTGACGTCCAGCCGCCGGTGAGGGGTCGCACGTCGGCGATCCGACGTCCCCAGGCCGACTCGGCCCAGCCGATCTCAGCCCCGACACCTGTGGCCACCGGACCATCCTGTCATCGATGGCGGTACGCACCCGGAGGTCCCCTGAAGACGCCACCGCTGCCGGTCGGCGGTCCCGGTCTCGGCCGGCAGGGACCCCGATGGTGTGAGCCGCGATGAGTTTCGCGGTGGCGCGTGGTCTACCGGAGGTCATCGAGAAGGAGGATCCGTGTCCGCTGTGCAGCCTGTAGTGAGTACGCCCGATGTTCCCCGCCTGCAAGCCTTCTACGAGCGGGTGTTCGACGCCGTGCCGGTGAACCGTTTTCCCGCGGAGGGGCCGGCGTTCTTCGTCGGGCTGCGGATCGGGGATTCGGAGGTCGGCCTGGTCAGCGAGGCCGGCGTGGACCTGTCGGTGCCGTCGCGGATTCTGCTCAGTGTCGAGGTCGGTGACGTCGACGCGTTCCTGGAGCGGGTGGGGCCGGCGGGTGGCCGGGTGCTCGGCCACCCGAACGACATGCCGTGGGGTCAGCGCGTCGCGCACGTGCACGACCCGGACGGCAACATGGTGAACCTGACCGGTCAGCCCAAGGCCGGGTAGTCGCCGGAGAAGGGCGCCTCCGTGGAGGTTCGCGTCGCGAACCTCCAGCAGGAGCGGGGCTTACGAGCTGATCCCCAGACTCCGGCGCAGGAAGTCGACCTCCAGGTCCCACACGCCGTGGAAGGTGCCCATGTGGGTGGCGCCGGGCAGCGGCAGCACGGTGTGCGGGCGCCCGGCGGCCAGCAGCGCCGCCGACAGCCTCATCGTGTGCACCGGCAGCACGTTGTCGTCGAGCAGGCCGTGGATGAGCATCAGCGGCCGGCGCAGGTCGGGGGCGTCGTCGATCAGCGAGGCCCGGGCGTACGCCGCGGGGTTCTCGGCCGGCAGGCCCATGGTCCGTTCCTGCCAGTGCGAGCTGTAGAGCAGCTGGTCGGTGACCGGCGCCCCGGCGATCCCGGCGTGGAACACGTCCGGCCGGCGCAGCACGGCGAGGGCGGCCAGCCAGCCACCGGCCGACCAGCCGCGGATGCCGACCCTGGACAGGTCCAGGTCGTAGATCCCGGCGGCGGCGTGCAGCGCGTCCACCTGGTCCTGCAGGCGCGGTGCCGGGTGGTCGTCGCCGCGGGCGCGTTCCCACGCCGGGCCCCGGCCGGGGGTGCCGCGCCCGTCCACGATCACCACCGCGAACCCCTGGTCGGCGAACCATTGCGAGGCCCAGTAGCGGCCGCGGGCGGCGACGACCCGCTGCGCGGCCGATCCGCCGTACGGGTCCATCAGCACCGGCAGCGGCCCGGAACCGGGCTGGTGTCCGGCCGGCAGCAGCACCGCCGTGCGCAACCCCAGATCGCCGAAGCCGTGCAGCCTCACCTCTGGTTTCACCGGTGACGTGGCGGTCAGTGCGCGCAGTTCCCGGCCGTCGACGGTGATCCGTTCCCCGGTGAACGTGCGGCTGTCGACCACTGTCACCCCACCGGCACGCCGGCCGTCGTGCACTCCCGCCTCACCGGTGATCCGGGCCAGCGAGTGCGGCGTCCACGTCCACAGATGCCGTTCGGTGGGTTCCTCGCGCCCGGCGAACAGCACCACGTCACCGTCGACCGACAGCACCTGCTCCACCTGCAGACCGTGCGGTGTCACCGGGGCACCGTCCACGGTCAGCCGCCGGGTCTCCCCCTCGTCGGCGGTCCAGATCAGAAGACCCGATTCGGTGTACGCCGGAACGCCCTCGACGATCGTCGTCCACCGCGGATCGGTGTCCTCCCGCAGTACCGTGGTCGCCCCGGTGGCCGGGTCCACCGACAGGATCCGCATCACCGTCTGCGGCCGGTTCTGCACCACCACCAGCAGCGCCTCACCGGACCAGGTGACCCGGGTGACGTACTCGAAAGCGGTCCGGTCCCAGACGATCGGCACCCGGCCGCCGTCCAGTCCGAGCACGTGCAGGCTGACGTCGGCGTTCGGGGTGCCGGCCGCCGGGTAGCGCAGCGCGGTCGGCGGCTTCTCCGGATGCGCCGGATCGCTGACGTGCCACACCGGCACCGGCCCGTCGTCGACCCGGGCGGCGACGATCGACCGGCCGTCCGGCGCCCACCAGTAGCCCTCGAACCGGTCCATCGACTCCGACGCCTCGTGCTCGGGCAGCCCCCACGACACGTCGGGCCCGTCCGGTTCGGCGAGCGGCCGGTCGTCCTTGCCGTCGCGGCCGATCACCCGCAGTTCGGTCTCACGCACGTACGCCACGGTGTGCCCGCGCGGGTCGATGCGCGCCTCGGCGGCCGGTTCCTGCGCGCCCAGTTCGGTGACGGCGGCACTGTCCACGTCGACCGCGTACAGCTTGCCGTCGACGGTGAACACCGCCACCCGTACCGCCGCGTCGGTGTGAAACGCCCCGATGCCGGCCGACCGGTCCCGGGCCCGCTCCCGCCGCGCCTTCTCCCGCTGCGACATCGGCCCGCCGCCGCCCAGCGACGCCGCCGACACCAGCAGCCGCTCTTCACCGGACGCCACCTGGTAGCACCACAGGTCCCCGGACGGTTCCTCGCCACCGGCGGTACGCAGGAACAGCACCCGGGCCCCGTCCGGCGCGATCCGGAACTTACGGGCGAGACCGAGTGTGAAGCTCTGGGTGCGGGCGACCAGCCCGGGATACGTCGATGTCATCAACCCACTCTCGCGTAACCGGGCCGAGCAGAACCAGCTTCCCGGCGGCATCCGGGCCCGGGTCCGGGTGATGGATCACCAGCATGATCCGCCGGTGCCGCTGACCAGCAGTGCGCTGACTACCGGCGGCCGGTGGCCAGGGCGATCAGGAACTGGCCGCCACCGGGCTCGACGCTGACGGTGACCGGCAGGCCCGGGGCGAGGCGGGTGAACCGGTCGGCCAGCCAGTCGGCGGCCTCCTGCGCGTCGCGTCTGCTGGGGCAGCGGGCCACCAGCTCCCGGCCGCCCTTGCGTTCGAGGCGCTCGGCCACGGTGATCAGCGGCGCCGGCTCGATCACGTTGAGCCGGTCCGGCCAGGCGATCACCACCTTGACGGCGCCCTTGCGGCTGTTGCAGGCCCGGTGCGCGAGCCGCTCAGCGATCTTGGCCTTGCGGTCGGCGGTGCGCGCGTCGACGCTCGGTCCCCGGTCGTCGTTCACCGACGCGTCCGGGTCGACCTTCTCGTCGCACACCCAGCAGCGCCAGCCGTCCCGCTCACCGACATCATCCAGAAGACTCACCCGGACAACCTATCGCCACCGCCCTCGGGTCCCGGCTCGGACCCGCTGGCGGTCCACCGGTGTGCGGGCGTGCGGTGCGGATCGCGCCGCACGCCGGCACACGGCCTACGACCCGCTGCTCTCCAGGCGGCGGATCGCGCGCAGAGCCTCCGGGCGGGCGGTCTTCAGCCAGCGTGGGAGGCGTTCGATCAGGGTGGCGCCGGCGCTGCCGGAACGTTGCGGCAGATCCGACTCCAGGTAGGCCTTCAGATAGGCCAGGTGGGCCTCGTTGAACACCCACAACGTGTGGCCCGCGCACGGAGCCCGCAGCCACAGCGGCAGGCCGAAGCAGCTGTCCACCAGGGCGTCCGGCACGGTCAGGCCGGTGACCCGGAACGGCACGCGCGTGGTGGCCCCGCAACCGGCGCAGGAGACGTCCAGCAGGCGGAAACGGGGCCGGGCCGAGACACGCCGCCGGGTCCACAGGCGGCGGCCGCAGTTGCCGCACGGCTGGTGGGCGGAGACCATGACCGGCCCGAACCAGACCGGCCGCCGGCTCTCGCTCCGGGAGTATCCGCACCCGCCGCACACCACCGAGGCGGGCAGCCAGCGCCGCGCCGACGGGTCCCAGCCCCGGTGGACCCGCGCCCGGGACGAGCAGCGGGGGCAGCGGACGGCGAACTCCCCGGCGAAGCTGTGCAGCCACCGGCCGTCGTCAGCGAAGCGCATGGAACCGGCTGCACCGGGTGACGTACGGCAGAACGATCTCCGCACCGAAGCCCTGCCGGTCGAGCAGCTCGGTCACGTCGGCGAGCAGATCACGGCGCTCATCGGCCGGCAGCACGATCACGTAGCTGCGCGACTGCACCATGTCCAGCAGCGCCGCCCGGCTCAGCACGTGCCGCCAGCGGATCTCGGTGCGCTCCGGCGGGCCGAACGGCTCCCCCAGCACCGGCTCGGTGTCGATCTCGTCGCGGGTGTGCCGGCGCAGCACGTCGTCGAGGGCGGCCACCCACGGTTCGGCGTGGTCGCGGACGTTCCACACCAGGCTCAGGGTGCCGCCGGGGCGCAGCACCCGGGCCATCTCGGGGACGGCGCGGGCCGGGTCGACCCAGTGCCAGGCCTGGGCGCACACGATCGCGTCGACCGAGTGGTCGGGCAGGGGGACCCGCTCACCCGTACCGGCGAGGATCTCCGCGTCGACGGTGATCCGGGACCGCATCTCGGCGGACGGCTCGACCGCGACCACCGTCAGGCCCGCCGCGGTCAGCAGCTCGGTGAATTTGCCGGTGCCGGCGCCCAGGTCGAGGACGCGCCGGGCGCCGCGCGGCACCACCCACTCGACGGCGGACACCGGGTAGGTGGGCCGGCCGCGGTGGTAGGCCCCGGCGACGCTGCCGAACGACGCCGCGTGCAGCGACCTCGACCAGCGGCGGGTGGCTCCCTGCCGGGTCATCCCGCAGGCCTGGCCGATCTCGTCCCAGCTGGCGGCCCGCTCGCCGCGCAGCCGCCCGACGATGTGGGTGCGCCGCGCCTCGCTCTCCCGGATGGTCGCGGTGAGCCGTCTCAACTCCTCAAGTCCATCATCCACCAAGGCAACGTATGTTGCTTTTCAAAAGATTTCAACCCTGATGGGGTACGACCGGAAAAGCCCACAACCGCACCGCCCAGTCCCATGACGTCCCCGCGACGCCCGGCGCCGCACCGGACCGTCCCGCGGCCGCCGGGACGGAACACGGTGGCCGCGGGCAGGCACACTGTCCCGGTGACACAACCCCTTCCGCACACCACCACCAGCCTCGCCGCCGACCTGCGCGCCCTCGGCCTGACCTCCGGTGACGTGGTGCTCGTCCACTCCTCGCTCAGCGCCGTCGGCTACGTCGCCGGGCACGTGCAGGCCGTCGTGCAGGCGCTGCTGGAAGTGCTCGGCCCGGACGGCACCCTGGTCGTGCCCACCCACACCCCGGACAACAGCGACCCGGCCGGCTGGAGCAACCCGCCGGTCCCGCGAGCCTGGTGGCCGGTGATCCGCGAGCACACCCCCGGCTTCGATCCGCTGCGCACCCCGAGCCGCTGGATGGGCATCCTGCCGGAGGCCGTGCGCGCCTGGCCGGGCGCGTTGCGCAGCGATCATCCGGAGGTGTCGTTCGCCGCCCTCGGCCCCCTCGCCGCCACCATCACCGCCGGCCACCCCCTGACCGACGGGCTGGGGGACGGCTCGCCGCTGGGCGCGATCTACCGGGCCGGCGGCAAGGTGCTGCTGCTCGGCGTCGACCACGGCAGCAACACCTCACTGCACCTGGCCGAATGCCGCCTGACCGACCCGCCCCAGGAGGAGAACAGCGCCGCGGTACGCCTCCCGGACGGCACCAGCCGATGGGTGACCTGGTCCTCCCCGGTAGCCGACGAGTCCGACTTCGATCAGCTCGGTACGGCGTACGAAACAATCGGTCCGGTCTCTGTCGGGCGGGTGGGCAGCGCCGAGTCACGGCTGATGCCGCAGCGCGACCTGGTCGACTTCGCGGTCGGCTGGATCACCGAGCACCGGGTGAGCGACTGACCAGACCCGCCTCCCGGGCCAGCAGCCCGGCCTGGGTGCGGTTGGCGCAGTCCAGTTTGATCAGCAGCCGCGACACGTAGCCTTTGACGGTCGCCTCGGTGAGGCCGAGCCGGGCGCCGATCCCCGCGTTCGGCAGACCCTCACCGAGACCCGTCAGCACCTCCACCTCCCGCGGCGTCAGCTCCCCGAGCAGCCCCCGGGCCCGCACCCGGCCGGCGTCCTGGCGCCCGGCCGCCGCGACCAGCCCGCGGGTGGCCTCCGGCGACAGCACGGTGTGCCCGTCGGCGGCCACCCGGACCAGCCCGATCAGGTCGTCCGGCCGGGTCGACTTGACCAGGAACCCGGACGCCCCGGCCCGCAGCGCCCGCAGCACGTACTCGTCGGCGTCGAACGTGGTCAGCACCACCACCGCCGGCCGGTGCGCCAGCCCGGCGATCCGGTCCAGCGCGGTCAGCCCGTCCACCCCCGGCATCCGCAGATCCAGCAGCACCACGTCGGGCCGGTGCCGGATCACCGCCTCCACCGCGGCCGCCCCGTCGAACGCCTCGTCCACCACCCGGATGTCGCCGGCCGCGCCCAGAATGGTGCGCAGGTGCGCGCACACCATCGGCTCGTCGTCGACCACCACCACCCGGATCATCCGACCACCACCGGCAGGGTCGCGCTCACCCGGAACCCGCCGCCCGGCCGGGGCCCGCTGGTCAGCTCGCCGCGCACCATCTCCACCCGCTGCCGCAGCCCGTCCAGCCCACTGCCGGACCCGGCCGCGCTCAGCCCCGGATCACCGGCCGTGACCGGGCCGGTGTCGGTGACGCTCAACCGGATCCGGTCGGCGGCATACCCCACCTCCACCAGCACCGCCGCGCCCGGGGCGTGCTTGCGCACATTGGTCAGGGCCTCCTGCACCAGCCGGTACGCGGTCCGCCCCACCACCGGCGCGACCGGCACCGGCACCCCGTCCTGCACCACCTCCACCGCCACCCCCACCGAACGCGACTGCTCGACCAGTCCCGACAGGTCCGGCAGCGCGGCCGGCTCGGGTTCCCGCCGGACCTCGCCGTCCCCGGCCGGGGTGCGCAGCACCCGTACCAGATCCCGCAACTCCTCCAACGCCTCGCACCCGGTGGCCCGCAGATCCTCGGCGGCCCGCCGGATGTCCGCATCGGCGGCCGACACCCCCAGCGCTCCGGCCTGCAACACCATCAGCGTCACCCGGTGCGTGACCAGGTCGTGCATCTCCCGGGCCAGCCGGGCCCGCTCCTCGTCGCGGGCCCGCCCGGCCAGCAGATGCCGCTCCCGTTCGGCGCGTTCGGCCCGCTCGGACAGGGCCAGCAGCAACCGCCGCCGCGACGCCGACCACAGCCCGAACAGCGCCGGCATCACCGTCATCACCAGGCCGAGCGTCACCACCGTCACATGCGCCTGCCACGGCCGCACCGCCAGCAGGGTGACCAGCGTGATCAGGACCCAGCCGAGGCGGGGCCGGCGGCCGTACACGATGGTCGCGTAGATCGCGAACGCGGTGCCGACCGGCGTCACCACCCACACCGGCTCGGTGCCCACCGGCCAGACCGCACCCGGCGACACCAGCTGCGGCACCATCTGCGCCAGCGCCACCACGGCCAGCGCGCCGAGCACCACCTCCGGCATCCGCCGCCGGAAGATCAGCCCCAGCTGTACGAGGGCCTGCACCACCAGCAGCGCCCAGCCGAACCCGTCGTCCAGATGCCAGTGCCGGTACGCCACCCACGTGTCGGCTACCGCCACCACGACCGCGAGCACCACGTTCCCCATGGGTCCGAACCTACTTTCGTCGTGCCCGCACCGACCTTCCGGGCTTCCCCGCCCGGCGGTGTGCACGGTGCAATGCCGGGCATGACCGTCTCCGCCAACCGGATTCCGGTGCTCGACGTGCTGCGTGGCGTGGCCATCCTCGGCACCCTCGGCACCAACATCTGGATCTTCACCGATCCGCGCGGCCCCGCCGGCTCGCTGATGCCCGCCGAGGACCCCGGCGTCTTCGAGACCCTGGTGCGCACCGCCAGCAACGGCAAGTTCCTGGCCCTGCTCACCCTGCTGTTCGGGGTCGGGCTGGAGTTGCAGTACCGGTCGGCGCTCCGGCGCGGCACCCGCTGGCCCGGCTGGTACCTGTGGCGGGCGGTGCTCCTGCTCGCCGAAGGAGCACTGCACTACCTGCTGATCTTCGAATGGGACGTGCTGATGGCGTACGCCGTGGTGTCGATCCTGGTCGCCGGCATGATCGGGCGCAGTGACTGGGTGGTGCGCACCTGGATGGCCGTGTCCGCCGTGCTGCATCTGATGTTCATCACGCTGCTGACGCTGGCCGGGACCGGCGGCGGTACGACCACGGACTACCCCAGCGGGTACGCCGACCAGCTCACCGGCCGGATCGAGAACTTCTGGATATACCGCTCCGAAACCATCCTGATCATCCCGTTGACGGTCCTGCTGTTCCTGGGCGGCTCCCGGCTGACGCGCGCCGGAGTCTTCGGCGGCAACACGGCCCTGCGCACCCGCCTGATCGTGCTCGGCCTCGGCATCGGGCTGCCGCTGAACCTGCTCACCGCGTTCGCCGGACCACGCTGGTTCTTCGTCGACAGGTACCTGTGCGCACCCCTGGTCGCCGTCGGCCTGCTCGCCGCCGTGACCAGCCTGCTGCTGCACACCGCGCCCCGGGCCCGGCGGCTGGCTGACGTGGGCCGGACCGCGCTCTCCTGCTACGTCCTGCAGAACCTGATCTGCGCCGTCCTCTGTTACGGCTGGGGCTTCGGCCTGGCCGACCGGTTCGCCGACCTGCGCCCCTGGTGGCCGCCGGTCGCGTGGGCACTGGTGTCGGCCCTGCTGCTCGCCGCGTCCGGCTGGTGGCTGCGCCGCTTCGACCGCGGCCCCCTGGAACTGGCCTGGCACTGGGCGTGGCGGCTGCCTATACCGGCACCCAGCGTTCCCCGACAGCCGCGCTGAGCAGCCCCAGCGCCAGCGGGATCAGCGCCGACAGGACGAGGCCGTACAGCAGCCCGAGGAACCCGTTGTCCCGGCGCGGATCACCGTCGTCCGCGCCGGCCACCCACGGACGGTCACGCACCATCCAGAACAGCAGGCCCAGCCCGTACGGCACGACGACCACCAGCCAGAACCAGAACCATCGGGTGCCCAGCACCGGGGCCGGCCCGCCGATCAGCACCCCGAGAAACAGCATGGTCAGCGCGAACCCGACGACACCGACCAGATTCCGCAGCGGCTTCAGCTCCACGAACATCGGCTCCGCCCCCGCATCCCGGATCTCCGCGCCCAGCACGGCGGCCCCCGCACTGGCGAACTCCCGCTGCTCGACCACACCGTCCGGCTCGTAGGTCCCGGTCTCGGCCCAGAACACCCGGCCATCCCCGGTACGCCACGCGAACAGCGGCCCGATCGTCCCCGACGACACCAGCGTGTCACCGGCGAACCACCGCTGCGCGTCCCGCCCCTCCCACCGATCCCCCCACTGGAAGGCGACCACCCGGTCCGCGGCGACATCCGCACGGGCCTGCTCGAACGACACCTGCCGAGGCGCCGTCCACCAGCTCACGCCGGCCGCCACCAGCCAGGCCACAACCACCAGAACCCGAACCGTCACCCACCATCGCCGCCACGTCACGCTGCGATCATCGCAGCCCCCCACAAGACACCCAGTCCCGTCGCGCCCTGCCCCGTCGCGCCCTGCCCCGTCGCGCCCTGCCCCGTCGCGCCCTGCCCCGTCGCGCCCTGCCCCGTCGCGCCCTGCCCCGCCGCGGCTTAAACCTCGGTAGTTACAGCATTGTGAGGGCCAGGGAGCGGGGGCTCGTCCGCCCACTTCAGCTCGCGGGCGACACCAGCAAGCAACGCCGCAGTTTTCCCACCGCACAGCCGAGCCCTGTCCCGAAGACGAGGCCATTTCTCGGCCTCGTTCACGGATCCCAGGATGTCATTAATGTCATCACTTTGATACCGAGTTTCCTGTAGATCGAAATGCTCCTCCTCAAAATTGGCCGAGGGGGAAACCCTGCAGAGGAAGTCGATACATTGCCACGGATACGACGACAGGAACATTATGTCAACTGCGGCTAGCGGCGCGGCCCGCGTGGATCGTCCAGGTCTCCGCCGACTCGCAACGCGAGACGGATAGCCTTGTTCTGATAGAACTTGACTCTTTCCGCTTCATCGTTGGTTTCAAAATCGGCAGCTTGCAATAAGTAGCCAAGATCGGTGCCACTCCTTTGGCCAGGATCGAAAACTCCTTCCACGTAGCGATCAAACGATTCTTGATAGATGAAACCTCCCAGTGAACCAACCCGAGCTAAACGCACTGCGCAAAGCGCTCCATACATTTTTATGTCATCGAGTTCTTGGAGCTCATCCAGCGGCGGCACTAACATTCCTTTACCAACTTTCAAACCAGGACGGCGCCGGCTTATCCAGGGTAATGCCGGACTTCACCATCAACCGATAGAAGGTGCGAGTGCTTCTGTCTTTTGGTTCCCTCCCCCAGCAGGGCTGCCAACGAGGCCGGTCGCATCTATCAACTTTTTGAAACACACCTTAAACGACGCTCAGGCATATCCGACCGCGCTGATCAGCAGAATCCCGGGCAGCTCAGCCGACATCGACCCCCGTTTTCACGGACTCGGCCCCACGAACTCCAGCAACCATCCACTCCCACAGGATCCTGCCGGCGCAGGCGACAAAGCGGAAACCCAAATCCGGACACCTACAACCAAACTCACTCCCCGACCAGCATCGAATTGCCGACAATCGGTTTCTCTGCTCTGCCATGAAACCCACGAAAGAAATAGACAGAGAGGTCGCAGAATTCCCCGACGACCAACGATTCCATTCGACCTGCCGTGAAATACGGAAACCGCACGAAAAATCTGTCGAATACCAAAAGATACCGACCGGAATCCGGGCGAAACTTCCCCGACTATCGCACGGAGACCCTCGATGACCTGGCCGTCTCGACCCTCATCGAGTGTCACCGTGACCATCGTCCTGCGTCGGCCACACTCATTCATGAAAAGACAACCCCATACCGACCCAACCGGGGCCGGGGCCGGCGTTGCGGCCGCAGGCTGCCGGTTCGTTTCCGGCCTTCGGCTAGGTCCGCCGGGTTGCGGTGCTCGCGGTGCCGGCAGGGACACCGCCGGCGCTGCGGCTGTTGCGGGCCGGGTTGCTGGAGCCCGCCTGCTTGCTGCCGATGGTTGCCGCCGAACCGCCGGGTGACGCGCAACGCCAGGTGAAGCCGCAAGCGCCGGACACGACGCGGGCGCCGAGCGCGTGACGGGCGCCGAGCGCGTGGCAGGCGCCGGCTGCCTTGCAGGTGCCGATCGCGTCACGGGTGGATGCTGCGGGACGGGGGTGGCCGGTGTCGAGGCTGCTGTCGGCGGGGGCGGTGTGGGGCGCGGTGTGGGATGGGCCCGGATGCCGGTGATGTCGGCGGGAGTCCGCGGCGGGATGCCGCTCTCCCGGAGACGTCGAAGCTTCTCGGCATGGCGCCGCTGCAGACCCCAGTCACGGCGAATCTTGTGCTGACGACGAAACTCCGCACGATCCGGATCGTAATTCCGGGCCTTGGTCCAATCCCGCATCGCAGCAGTTTGGGCCCGGCTGAACAACGACATCTGAGCCATACCGAAATTGTCCCGGACCCCGGCCGAGAAGTGTAAGAAGTCGATCATGCCAAATCGCATTCCCGGACCAGAGCCAAAACGAGCCACCGACAGGATTCGGCCACCACCACGCCGCACCGAACAAACTATGCTCGGCTTCGTCGAGGGCCGTCGCGAACCGGGAGGTCGATGTGGGCGGTGAACCCTGCGCCAGACGCGATTCCATGCTCTCGATGGAGCGGATCGCCGTGATCGGTTGCGGAGGTTCCGGCAAGACGGTCCTGGCCAACCGGCTGTCGCGGCGCCTCGGACTGCCGGTCACCCATCTCGACGCGCTCTACTACGACAGCGCCTGGAACCCCACCCCGATGCCCGAGTTCGCCGGCCGCCAGCGCATGCTGGTAGCCGCCGACCGCTGGATCATCGAGGGCGACTACGCCGCCACCCTGCCGATCCGGCCGGCCCGTGCCGACACCGTCATCTTCCTGGACCTGCCCACCCGAACCTGCCTGTGGGGCATAGCCCAGCGCCGCTGGCGGTACCGGGGAGGCCGGCACCCCGAGGGCGTCCACGACCGCATCACCATGAGTTTCCTCAGATACGTGCTGGGTTTTCGCCGGACGATGCGCCCCCGGGTCCTCGACCTGATCGCCCAGCACGGCGGTCATCTCCGTTGTCTTCCCCTGACAACCCGCCGCCAGGCCGCCACCCTGTGGTGACTTCCGGCGGGATCCGCCCCGCTGATGTCGTTCATGCCGCCGGTCGTCAGCCGCCCGGTCGTCAGCTACTCCGCCACGAACTCGGCGACCTCACGGCGCACGGATGCCAGGAACTCCCACAGGTCGGCGGCGATCTCCGTCGCGCAGTCCGCGTCGTAGACCCCGCCGGTGAGGGATCCGCCAGCCAATCGGAGAACCGGCATCCCCGAACCACCGCCCAGTGCGAACATCGCCCCACCGCCGTCAGAGCCGAACACGACAACGGCTCGCCCGTCACTGAGCAGGCACGGATCCGCACCCGGCAACGGTGGCTGGTGAATCCAGTAGCCGTTGTTCACGTCAGGCAACCGCACCTCGCCGACGACCCGGTGGAACGACACCAGATCACCCGGCACGCCGGGCACCGCAGCCAGCCCCGCCAGCTCGTCCGCGGTAGCCGGACCGCTGACCCCATGCTCACCCGGCGCAAACCCGAACCGCGACTCGAAGGTGCCCACCAGAACGGCGATGTCCGCGCGCACGTCAGCGCACCACCGCTCGATCCAAACGTCGTCCACGCCGCCCTGCCCTTCACTCGTGGAGTCGTGAGCCGGCGCGCTGGAGTCAGCCGTTCCGGATCCATCCCAGACTGTTGCACTCCGGGCCGTGGACGAAGGGCCCGCCCTGCCACGGCGAGATCCTTCCCCGCGAGTGGGCCGACCCCGGCCCGGCCCGACAGCGGGCTATCTTGCTCCGGTGATCCTTTCCGGATATGCGGACGTGTTCCCCGACGAGGTGGACGTCGCGGACCTCGTGATCGACGGATGGCCCCTCGCCGAGCGGCCCGGCTTCAGGGTGGCGCACTGGCAGGCGCAGTTCGTCGACGATGAGGAGCTGCTGCTGGACACGTGGGGTGTGCCGGAGGAGACCGTGACGGAGCGGATGAACGATCTCTACGCGTCCCGGACGTGGCCGGTCTTCCCGGTCGGGCTCCGTGATGGCGCCGAGCTCGTTGTGGCGTTCCGCAACCACGCCGACGACGCGGGGGTGGACTACCTGATCCTGCCGGGCCCCGGCCGGAAGGCGATCGAGATCGCCGGCCTGGACGGGCATCAGCGTGGCCCCGGGATCTCCTGGCCCGAGCTGGCCGCCGTGGCTGCCCGGCAGCCCGGCCCGGTCCGCCAGGCTCAGGTTCTGCTGCTGCTCGCGCCGGCGTTCGGTGACGAGGCCGCCGATGTGCCGGCCGCGAGAGCGGCGTTCTCGGAAGCCATGCGGACGCTGGGAGCTGTGGGAGACACCACGGGCCTGGCCGCGCTGGCCGTCTCCGACGAGGTGGCTTTCTGGGGACGTGTGCCGTGGGTCACCGGTGTGCCCGCGCTGGACTACGCGCCGCGCAATCCGGACAGTGCGTTCGCTCTTCCGGCCGCCGAGCGGCAGCTGGTCGCCGAGTTGCTGACGCCCTGATCCGGTCGGCGCCGACGACGGACCGGCCTTCGGTGGGGAGGGGACCGGCCTTCGGTGGGGAGATTCAGCGCTGCCGCCACCCGGATCACCGGGCTCATCACTGACCGATCAGCACGACGGTGACCACCGCATTCGGCCCGGTGGCCGCCGGACGGTCCGGTGTCGCGCCGGGCTCGCGGGGACCGGACCGAGCGACCCGATTTCGGTGGGGCCGTGGGGCGTACCGAAGCGGGGTTGTCAACGGCCGCGAACCCGGAGTCGCGCGGGAGACCGTGAGCAGAACCGTGTGCCGCGTTGCGGTGCGCATCGCACCACTACGCGGCACACGGTTTACGGCGGGTCAGGAGGCGGAGAGGACGTCGACGACGAAGCGGAGGGCGCCGGCCGGCTGGCCGCCGGACGGGTTCTCGCCGTAGGCCAGGTCGGCGGGGATGTCGAGCTGGACGCGGCTGCCGACCTTGGCGCCGATCAGGCCCTGGTCCCAGCCCTGGATCACGTTGCCGGCGCCGACCTGGAAGCTGAACGGCTCCGAGCGCTTCCACGACGAGTCGAACTCCTCGCCGCCGGCGAACGTGACGCCCACATAGTTCACGTTGATCGTCTGGCCGGACTGGATGGCCGCGCCCTTGCCCTCGATCAACGTGGTGGATTTGAGCTCGGTCAGCGTGCCGCTGCCCTTGCCGGCGTCCGGTTTGGTGCTCAGCGCCGGGTCGGCGCCCTCGGGCACGGGCGGGAACGCCGCGGTGGGCTCGGCCGCCGTCTCCGGAGCAGGGGCGGCCGCCGGTGTGGACGCTGCCGGATCGGGGTCCGCCGAGGTGCTGCCGATCCACATGACCAGGCCGACGACGAGGGCCAGCACGACCGCCGCCGCGCCGCCGACGGTCAGCATCTGGCGGCGTTTCTCGGCGGCCCGGGCGCGGGCCTTGGCGGCCTTGGCCTCGGCGCGTTTCTCGGCCTTCGTCTTCAGTGGCTGGCCGCTGTCACGGGGCGAGTTCGCGGCGGCACGTTTGGCAACGGTATCGGGCACCGTCCGACAATACGACACCCGGCACTTCGGTCACCAGAAAGATCAAATGTCACTCGTAGCGGTATTTGAGCGCGTCCGCCTCCCGCTGCTCGATGTCGGCGATGGTCAGGCCCGGCTCGCGCAACTGGGCCAGGGTGACCTCGGCCGAGGTGGGCTGGGCGTCGGCGGGCAGCCACTGCTCCGGCTTCCAGGCGTTGCCGCGCAGCAGCGACTTGGGACAGTGCGGGTAGATCTCACCGGCTTCCACGATCAGCGCGCTGACCGGCGGTTTGCCGACCGCGGTCAGCTGGGACAGCAGGTCGGGGCGGGTGGAGACGCAGGCCCGGCCGTTGAACCGCAGCGTGGTGGTGCGCCCGGGGATGACGAACAGCAGGCCGGCCCGGCCGGTGGCGATCACGTTCTGCCACGTGTCGAGGCGTTTGTTGCCGGTGGCGTCCGGGATGGCGACGGTCCGCGAGTCGAGCACGGAGACGAAGCCGGCCGGGCCGCCGCGCGGGGACACGTCGCAGTTGCCGTCGGCGTCCACGCTGGCCACCAGCACCAGCGACGAGCAGGCGATCAGCTGCCGGGTCTGCTCGGTGAGCTCGGTCATCTGTTTACGCACGGCCGCGTCGCCGGGTTGCTCGTAGACCCGGCGCAGCGCGTCGAGATCGGTCAGGGCGTCGCGACGCAGCGTGTCGAAGGCGGTGGTGACGAGCTCTGAGGTCATATCGCGACTCTACGCACACCCGCCAGGCCATCCTAGGAGGCTAGTCTTACCGGTATGCGGCGACGACGGCGGAAGAAACTCCAGCGGCGGCTCGTCGAGGCCGCCGGGTGGGGTGACGTGCGGGACGTGGTGCGGCTGCTTCACCAGCACGCCGATCCGGATCTGCCGGACGCCGACGGGACCACTCCCCTCTACCGGGCGAGTGTGCAGGGGCGGGCGGAGATCGTACGCATGCTGCTGCAATCCGGTGCCGACGCCAACCGGGAGAGCGCCGCCGGTGATGAGGGACTACCGCTGTGTGCGGCGGTCTGCCACGGTCACGACGACGTCGCGGAGGCGCTGCTGCGGGCCGGCGCCGACCCGGATCGCCCGGAGCGGGACGGGATGACCGCCAACGACTGGCGGAGCGCCCGGATCGCCGGATGACCGGCCTGCCCGCGGCGGACCACGGTGCGGATCCGGCGCTCGGCGGACGGTGGGCGAACCGGGACGGACGGCGGGCGCCCGCCCCAGACCAGGTCGGGCAGGAAGGCCGCCGCGTGACCGGTTTCGACCAGCCGCACGTGCAGCAGCAGATCGCTGGACTCGTAGCGCACGTCGGGCTCGAACCCGGCCGCCCGGCACTCCGCGACGGCCCAGTCCCGGGCGGCGGTCCCGGCCGGTTCCATCACCCACGCCTGCCCGGCCGGCGGCGGATCGGACCCGGCCGGTAGCGCGAGCCGGATCGGGTCGCTGAGCAGTTCCGCCACATCGGCGTCGTACCGCCGGGGCCGCCCCGGATACTCCTCGGCGACCACCAGGTCGAAGTCCCGGGCCAGCAGCGCCGGGACGGCCTGCTCGGGTTCGGCGACGGTCAGATGCACCCGCAGCCGCGGATGCTCCCCGGCAAGCCGGGTCAGCGCGGCCGGCAGCAGCGTGTACGCGGCGGTCGGGAACGCCGCCACCCGCACCGTCCCGGTGACCCCCTCGGTGCTGGCGGCGACGTCGGCGCGGGCCTGTTCGAGGCGTTCCAGGATGTGCTCGGTGTGACCGACCAGGATCTGCGCCTGCGGGGTGAGCCGGACCCGCCGCCCGACGTGTTCCAGCAGCGGCACGCCGACCTCGGTCTCCAGCTGGGCGAGCTGCTGGGAGACGGTCGACGGACTGTAGTTGAGCGCGGTGGCGACGGCGTGCAGGGTGCCCCGGTGGGCGAGTTCGCGCAGCAGCCGCAGGCGGCGCAGGTCCAGCATCGGCGGCCCCCATTGTTCGGCTGGGCCGAACGATACCGCTCGAAAGCATTCGCTGGACGGCGGATGGGCCTCGGCCGCAGGCTGAACGGCATGACGCGATCCGATACGGCTCGAAAGATCGGCGCCGAGGTGGTCTCGTGAACGTCGTCCAGTGGCGCCACGAACTGCACGCGCTCGCCGAACCGGGCCTGCGCGAGTTCCGCACCGCCGATCACGTCGCCGCGCTCCTCGACGCCATGGGCGTGCCGGTCACCCGGGGCGTGGGCGGCACCGGGCTGGTCGGCACCATCTCCACCGGTCCGGGTGCCGCGCTCGGCCTGCGCGCCGACATGGACGCCCTGCCGTTGCCCGGCGGGGTGACCCACGCGTGCGGGCACGACGGGCACATGGCGATGCTGCTCGGCGCGGCGAGCCGGCTGTCGTCGGAGGGTGGCTTCGCCGGCACCGTGCACCTGGTGTTCCAGCCGGCCGAGGAGCACGGGCTGGGCGCCAAGGCGATGATCGCCGACGGCCTTTTCGACCGGTTCCCGATGTCGGCGATCTACGGCCTGCACAACATGCCCGGGCATGCGGCCGGGACGTTCAGCACCCGGGCCGGTGGGTTGATGGCCGGGGAGGACAATTTCGAGATCGCGGTACGGGGTAGGGGCGGTCACGCCTCCCGGCCGCACATGCTGATCGACCCGATCCCGATCGCCGCCGAGATCATCCTGGCGTTGCAGACCATCGTGGCCCGCGACGTCGACCCGGTCGATCCGGCGGTGGTGTCGTGCACCGAGATCACCACCGACGGCGCGCGCAACGCGGTGCCCGGTCGGGTGGTGATCCGCGGTGACACCCGCAGCTTCCGCCCCGAGGTGAGCGCCCTGCTGGAACACCGGATCCGGCGGATCGCCGAGGGCGTCTGCGCGGCCCACGGGGCGACGGCGACGGTGACGTACACCCACGAGTTCACCCCGACCGTCAACGACGCCGGCGCGGTGGAGCAGGCGGTCCGGGCGGCGATCGCCACCGTCGGCGCCGACCGGGTCGACGGGGCGGCCGCGCCGTGGACCGGCAGCGAGGACTTCGGCGTCTTCGCGCAGGTGGTGCCCGGGTGTTTCACGATGCTCGGCAACGGTGACAGCGCGTCCCTGCACAGTCCGGAGTTCGTCTTCAACGACGACATCCTGCCGGTCGGTGTGGACTTCTACGTCAATCTGGTGCGCGCCGCGCTCCCGGCCCGATGATCACCAATCCGGGGCGGGACCCGCGCTGGGTCAGCCGGCCGGCGCCGCCGGAGGTGCTGGCATTCCACCGTGCGCTGCCCGGCTACTCCCCCACACCCTTGGTCCCGCTGATGAACGGTGTCCTCGTCAAGGACGAATCGTCACGGCTGGGGCTGCCCGCGTTCAAGGCGCTCGGCGCGTCCTGGGCCGTCCACCGGGCGTTACCGGACGTCACCGGCGGCCCGGCGACGATCGTGACCGCGACCGATGGCAACCACGGCCGGGCGGTGGCACATTTCGCCCGCCGGTTCGGCCGGCGCGCCGAGATCTTCGTCCCCGACGGGGTGCATCCGGACGCGGTGCGCGCGATCCGCGACGAGGGCGCCACGGTGGTCCACGTCCCCGGCGACTACGACACGGCGGTCAAGGCGGCCGCGTCGGTGCGGCGTGGGCTGCTGGTCCAGGACACCGCCTGGCCTGGGTACGAGGAGATCCCGGGCTGGATCGTCGACGGCTACTCCACCCTGTTCGCCGAGATCGACACGCAACTGTCCCGGCAGCCGGACCTGGTGCTCGTACCCGCCGGGGTGGGTTCGCTGTTGCAGGCCGCGCTGGCGCACTACCGCAGCCGCCCGGACCCGGCCCGGACCCGGGTGGTGAGCGTGGAACCGTCCACGGCCGCGTGCGTGGCGGCGAGCGTGGCGGCCGGCCACCCGGTGACGGTCCCGACCGCCCGCACGACGATGGCCGGCCTGAACTGCGGAACCGTCTCCACCCTGGCCTGGCCCCTGATCCGCCCCGGCCTGGACGGCTGCTGTGTGGTCACCGACGCCGAGGTGTCCGAGGCCGCCCACCGTCTGGCCGCCGCGGGCATCGACGCGGGCCCGTGCGGGGCCGCCCCGCTGGCCGCCCTGCCCGCGATCCCGACAACCGGAACCGTGGTCCTGCTGGCCACCGAGGGCACCGCCGCCAACCCGGCCGGGCCCGCTACATCTCGTGCCACTGCCCCGCCGCTCCGGGCGAGCCCGTCCGCACGAAGCCACGGACAACATCGCACCCACGATTGACATCCATGACGACGTCGCCGGTGAACACCGCCAGATCGTCGACGATGGGAACCTCGACGTCGGTGGCTGACAGAACAGCCCCGAACCCGGCTCCGTCGCCGCCCACACCACGTCGGGGATCGACGGCGTCGTCCATCCCGCCGATTTCGAGATCCCGCGCGGCCCGGACGGCGACGACCCTGCGGCTCTCGCAGCGGGCCGGCCCGGCCTGGGGTGGTCCGATCACCCCGGGGATCCGTGACGTTTGTGGTGGACCGCCGGACGGGCTCACACGGGCTGGAGGGCGGGGAACGTCACGCCGGTGAGGTCTTCGGAGACGGCCCACAGGCGTTGCTGGAGCGCCGGCTCGTAGGACTGCGGGCTGGACGTCACCAACCGCGGGTGGCCGAGGACCTCGTTGCGGCCGCCGGGTCCGTAGTACTGGCCGCCGAGCACCGCCGGGTCGGTGGCGGCGCGCAGGGTGGGCAGGGCGCCCATCTCCGGGGTCTGGGTGATCAGTGGGGCGAGCCAGGTGATCGGCAGGCGGAGGGCGGTGGGGGTGTTGCGGGCCAGTTCGGTGCTGGACACGCCGGGGTGGGCGGCGACCGCGACGGTGGTGCCGTGGGTGGTGAGGCGGCGCTGCAGCTCGTAGGTGAACATCAGGTTGGCGAGTTTGGACTGGCCGTAGGCGCCGATCCGGCTGTACGACCGTTCCCACTGCAGGTCGTCGAAGTGGATGGCGGCGCGGATGCGGTGGCCGGTGCTGCTGACGGTGACGACGCGGGACCCGGGCACCGGCAGCATCCGGTCGAGCAGCAGGCCGGTGAGGGCGAAGTGGCCGAGATGGTTGGTGCCGAACTGCATCTCGAAGCCGTCCCGGGTGGCCAGCTTCGGGGTGTACATCACGCCGGCGTTGTTGATCAGCAGGTCGAGCCGGCTGAACCGGGATCGGAGGGCTGCCGCGGCGGTGCGGACCGAGTCGAGTGAGGTCAGGTCGAGGGCCTGCACGGTCACGTCGCCGGTCATGCCGGCCGCGGCCCGTTCGCCTTTGGCCACGTCGCGCACGGCGAGCACGACGGTGGCGCCGCGCTCGGCGAGGGCTTTGGCGGTCTCGTAGCCGAGTCCGGTGTTGGCGCCGGTGATCACTGCCACCCGCCCGTGCTGGTCCGGGATGTTCGCGGTCGTCCACTTGTCGCTCATGTCGGGCTCCCCACTAAAGTACCGAAGGTATCTTGCTAGGACGACATTAAAGTACCTTCGGTACGCTGTCAACGTACCGAAGGTACTTAAGTTAGGCTGGTGATCGTGACATTCCAGCGGGCACGAACCGACGAACAGCGGGAGATCCGCCGGCGGGCCATCCTCGACACCGCATCGGCGATGCTCGACGAGATGCCGGTCGCCGCGGTCACCCTCAACGAACTCAGCCGCCGGGTCGGCCTGGCCAAACCCAACGTGCTGCGCTACTTCGAGTCCCGCGAGGCGGTACTCCTCGAACTGCTGGACCTCTTCCTGCGCGACTGGCTGACCGCGCTGGAGGGCGAGCTGGCCACCGGCGTCGACGAGAGCCGGCCGATGCCCGACCGGGCGACGGCGGTGGCCGGGATCCTCAGCCGCTCACTCTCCAGCCGGGTGGTGCTGTGCGATCTGTTCGGCGCGCAGGGCGGCGTCCTGGAACACAACGTCTCCGTCGAGGTGGTGGCCCGCTACAAACGCGCCTCCCTGCACCGGCTGACCACCATGACCGATCTGATCCACAAGTACCTTCCGGAGCTGGGCGAGAACGCCACCCTGTTCAGCCTGCAGACCATGGTGCTGGCCGGCGCGCTGTCCGCCTACAGCACTCCCCCGCCCAGCCTGCGGACCGCCTACCAGGCCGAACCCGAGCTGGCCCGCTTCCACATGCCCCTGGACGACTCCCTGCGGCTGGCCCTGACCGCGAGCCTGCTGGGCGTGCTACCCCGCGACTGACCCGTCGGCGGACAGGCGGGCGGGCAGGCCGAACGACGGGAAACGGTCGGCGTGGAAGGTGGTGATCTCGGTGACCACGCCGCCGGAGATCCGCAGCACGTCGAGGGTCAGCGGCAGGTAGGCGTTCTCCCGCTCGCGCCAGTGGTAGAAGGCGGTGGCCGGCTGACGGTTCGCCGTCGCCGGGACGGCTCGCAGGCCGGTGATCTGCGGGTAGCCTTCGGCGGTCCAGTCCCGGAGAACCGCGTCCCGGCCCAGGTGCAGGCCCGGGGTGGGCGGCATCGAACACCGGACGTCGTCACGCATCATCGCGGCCAGCGCCGGAATGTCGACGGCCACACTGGCGGCGGTGAATCGGCGTACCAGATCGCGGGTTTGATCGTCCTCGTCCCCACCGGTCCAGTCCTGGCGCTCGGCCGGCAGGTGCGCGCGCATGCCGGCGCGGGCCCGCTGCAGGGCGCTGTTGACCGAGTTGACCGTGTCGCCGAGCAGGTCGGCGACGTCCTTGGCGGGCCAGCCGAGCACATCCCGCAGGATCAGCACGGCCCGCGGGCGCGGGGCGAGATGCTGGACCGCGACCAGATACGCCAGTTCGATGGTCTCCCGGCTGACGGCCATCGTCTCCGGCTCGTCGGCGCCGGCCGCGGGCAGCTCGTCGAGCAGCCGGTCCGGGTACGGCTGCAGCCACGGCACCTCGCCGCCGCCGGCCGGTTCCGGGCGGTGCTTGGCGAGCAGGTCCAGGCAGGCGTTGGTGGCGATCCGGTACAGCCAGGCCCGGAACGTGGAGCGCCCGGCGTACGTCTCCCGGCGCCGCCAGGCCCGCAGGAACGTCTCCTGCACGGTGTCCTCGGCGTCCTCGAACGAGCCGAGCATCCGGTAGCAGTGCACGTGCAGCTCCCGGCGGTGCCGCTCGGCCATGCCGGTGAAGGCGGGTTCGGTCAGCGTGTCCATCTCGTCATCCTCACGTCTCGTCGGGTCCGTCGCCTGTATGACGGCGGCGGCCACGAGAACTCATCACCGGCCCGTGGGCGGGGCCAGGGCCACCACTGGGCACACCGGGGGATGCGACAGGAACGGGGTGCCGACGCCGGCCCCGCGCCGGGCGGGACGCCCCAGGGACCACACGCCGTGGCAGTAGCTGAGCTGTGTCAGGGTCAGCGGTTCCCTTCGCCGGCGCTTAGCCTGGCCGGGTCCGCACCGAACGTCGCTCCCATCCTCCTGGGAAAGGGAACGCCCTTACTCGCACACGTGATGACCGCCCCGTGTCTCCGCGACCGCAAGAGGACGAGAGATGGCCGGCCGATGTGATCCGCACCCGCTACGCGGTGAACCGTCGAGGCTGTCCGCCCGAGCTGAACAGCTGAGCTCCCGATGAACGGACAACTCTGCCTTGGATCCGGGCCGCGGGGCATGATGGGCGCATTCTCTTGATGAATGCCTGGGGGGCGCATGGGTGCGAAGTCCGCGGACGACATCTGGGGCGCCGAGTATGACTGGCTTGCCGGTGACCAGGATGGCCACGTAGCTCTGTTCACCACCGCGGGCGGTGGTTACCCGCCCGACGCGTTCTTGCTGGACACGGATGCCCACGCGAACGCGATCCGGGCCGTCTTGGCCGGCCCGGCCAGCACCTCGGCCCGCTTCGCGCCGCTGCCGGCGGCGCAGAACGAGAACACGTGGGAGTTGGTCGCGGAACGCGGACTGTACGCGTTCGACGCGGACATCGACGGCGGCCCCTATCGGCTGGTCGCCGCCCCGGAGTCCGCGATCGATGTCAGCCACCTGCCTGAGGCTGCCGTCGACGTGATCCGGGTCCTCACGTTTTCTCGGTTGCGGTTCGCGGGCCGGACGACGCTTTCCGAGCAGGACCTGCGGCGGGGACGCTGAGCCCGGCACGAACAGCGGTCACACGTCCGCATCCGCCGCCGCCCGTGCGCTTGATCCCGGATTGCGCGTGCTTCGTGGTCGACCCCGCCGACGGCCGGCTGACCAGCTGACACCTGGATGCCTGTGGACGGCCGTGTAGGGTTGCGGCGTTCGTGCGAGTTGATGTTCCAGTCCGACCTGTCTGGCGGCTCGCGGTGGTGATGCCGCTGGAGTTTCGCTGTGCGTACAGGTCGTGTTCTCCGGCTTCCCGGCGCCCTTCGGTTTTTTCTGCCCGCCTCGGTCGGGCGGATCGGGGCTGCCATGACCGGGCTCGGGGTGATGTGGGCGGTGCACGGGGCGTCCGGATCGTTCGGGGTGGCCGGGGCCGCCACCGGGGCGTTCGCTGTCGGCGAGGCGGTTGCCGGGCCGTGGGCCGGCCGACTGACCGACCGGTACGGGCAACGCCGCGTCGTCTCGATCACCGCCGGGATGTTCACCCTCGGCGGGGTGCTGCTCGTGGCCGCGTGCGCCCAGTCGATGACGGCGTCGGTGCTGGCCGGGCTGGCCGGGTGGGTCGGTGCGACGATACCGCCGATCGGAGCGCTGTCGGCGGCACGCTGGCGGGTGATCGCCGAACCGGAACCGGCCACCGCCCTGTCCCTGGACGGCGCGGTCAACGACGCCGCGTTCCTGATCGGGCCGGTGCTGGTCACGGGGCTGGGGGCGATGGTCGTACCGTGGGCGGGTCTGGCTCTGGCCCTGTGCCTGGTGTCGGCGGGGACCGCGGTGCTGCTCGGCGCCGGTACGGTTCTCACCGCCGGCTGTGCGCTGCTGGCCCTGGCACCCGGTGTGGTGGCGATGGCAGCCGGCACCCCCCGGAACGACGTGCGTTCGCCTATCCTGAGCCGGGGACGAGGTGTGGGTGGTGGACCGGGCTTTTCACGCGTACGGGCCGGCCGACACCGGCTATGACCTGCTGGATCGGCTCCGGACCGGGGATGCGGACTTCGTTCAGGACGCCGGGTGGCTACAGCCGTACACGTTTCTGTGGTCGGCGCTCTACTGCGGTGGGCGGATCACTCCGGCCACGTACCTCGGCCTGCGTTTCCTCGCCCCGGCGGTGGCCGCTGACGACTTCGGTGGCCCGGATCCGAGCCTGCGATGGGCCGTGCTGTGGTGGATCCGTGACGTCGCCCGTGCCGTCCTCGACCTGGGCGACGACCGTTCGGTGGCCGCCCACCGCGACGAGCCGGTGGTGCACGCCTGGCTCGACGAGCACCTGAGGCAGCAGCGGTCGATCTTCGACTGGGATGCCGGCGACGAGCCGGGCCGGGTGCTGCTCGCCGCCGCCCGGGTGGACTGCCACGACTATCTGCCCGCGACGTACCGACTGGTGTCGCCGCTGCTCGCCACCGACGCTCCGGAACGCCTGCGGTCGGCCGCCGCCGGTGCCGCCGCGGCCTTGGTGTCCCACCCGGACCTGCGCGGTCACCGGGATCAGGTGATCGCTTTCCATCGGGACGAAGCCACCGCCGGGACATCGGTGCACCGGGCCGGCATGCTGCTCGACCTCGGTGAACTGGGCGGCTCCACCCGGGACTGGCTGACCGACCCGCACCTGGGCGTCCGGGTCTGCGCCGCCCTCTCCCCCGGCCTGGCCACCGACCCGCAAGCCACCGCCGTGCTCCGGGCGGCCGACCCGGACGCGCTCGACCATGCCTTCGGCGACATGTTCCTGCACCAGCACGCCCGGCTGAGCCAGGTGGTCGCCGAGGCCCTGACGGATCCGCGACGGCCGATGACGACCAGCGGGCCTACCCGACCAGCTTGCGGTACGCCGCCCAGACCCGGTCCGGGTCCAGGCCGGCCGCGGCGATGTCCTGGTTGATGAAGCCGCTGGTCAGCTGGGTGCTGTTGGTGAGGGCGATGTACAGGTCGGCGGCCTTCTGGGCGTTGCCGGCCCGTTCGGCGGCCAGGAAGAACGCGGCGCCGATCTCGTAGTTGAACGTCGTCCGGTCCTGGTCCTCGGAGTAGAAGTCCTTGTTGACCGGGAAGCCCTTGGCGCCCCACTTGCTCATGTTGCGGCGTACGAAGGCGGCGCCCTGCTCTGCCGTGCCCGGCCGGGACTTGTGCTCGACGTAGCGGGCGAAGCCCTCGATGGCCCAGACCGGCTGGTCCATCCGGCCCTCGGTGCCGAAGTCGATGCTGTCCGGGGAGATCAGATGCGGGCCGAGCGCGTGGGTCATCTCGTGCACCATCACGGCCTCGGCGTGCGCCATGTCCTTGATCTTGGACATTCGCAGCATGATCCGGGCGCCGGCGGCACGGTCCAGATATCTCGGCTTCGTGCTCGACCCGAGCCCGGCACTGCGGTCACGCTGGGACGGGTAGCGCCCGCCGTCGTCGGCGACCATCTGCGGCAGGGTGGCCACCCCGATGGTGCTGCCCATCGGCGCGCGATGGTTGTCGAACCAGCTGCTGAACTGGCTGTCGTCGGCGAGGAAGACGATGAACCGGCTCGGGCTCTTCCGGCTCCGCCACAGTTCCTGGACCCGGCGGGCGGCACGTTCGGCGGCAGCCGTGTAGGCCTGCGGATCCCAGGCGCCGTCCTGGGCGGACACCACCGTCGCCCGCTCGCCGCGGACGGTGCGCAGCGCGACGTCGTCCCAGGCCGGGCTGCGGGCGGCGTCCTGGCCGACCGGCATCGGCTTCTCGTCGACACCCCCGATGGTGATCCTGTCGTCGGTGACGCTGACGTACCACCGGTAGTCGTTGGCCGAGCTGCGCACGTCCTCCGGCAGCCGCATCACCTGGGTGACCAGGATGTCGAACTCCAGGGGCGCCGCCTTGTACTCGTGCAGCGAGCTCTCCCCCGGCAGGATCCGGAAATGGGCCGGCTCCAGCCGGCGCAGGTTCTGGAACCGCATCCGCTCGTACGCGACGGTGTCCTCCCGCCGCGGGTCGACGTCGGCCAGCCAGCCGGCCTCGTCTCCGGACACCAGCGCCTGGGTACGCCGTTGGACCAGCTCGGTGAGCAGCCGAGTCCGCAACTGGTCCACCGCCGCCTGCTGCGAGGCCCCGACGATCGGCTGGGCCGCCAGCGACTCACCGTCGGCGTCGGACGTCACCACCACGGCCACCGCCACCGCGGCGATCAGCCCCACCGCGGCCACCACGCCGGGCCACCTCTTGTTCATGCGCATCCCCCGCTGCTCAAAACCGGGGGAGCATACCCGTGATCGTTACCGGACGCTGCCGGCGGCTGCCTCGGCGATGATCTCGGCCACCACCGCGGCCTGCGTGATGAACAGCGCGTGACTGCCCGGAACCTCGGTGACCGTCGCGCCGATGCGTTTGGCCATGTGCCGCAGCATCGCCTGGTCGAACGCCCGGTCCTCGGTGGCGATCACGGCCCAGCTCGGCCGGGTCCGCCAGGCGGCGTTGGTCAGCGCGGTACCGAACACCGACATGTCGACCGGCACCTGGCTGTCGCGCAGGAACGCGGCGTCGGCGTCGGTGGTGTCCGCCGCGAACCCGGCCTTGAACAGCTCCGGGTCGAGGAAACCGAACCCGTCGGCGCCGACGTCGATGACGAAGTCGGGCGTCGGGGCGAACCCCTCGTACTGCTGGGCGGTGGTCTCCCCGGCGTCGGGTGCCAGCGCCGACACGTACACCAGGCCGGCTACCTTCGGGTGCACACCCGCCTCGGTGATCACCGTGCCGCCCCACGAATGACCGACCAGGATCACCGGCCCGTCCTGCCGGTCGAGCACCCGGGTGGTCGCGGCCACGTCGTCGGCCAGCGAGGTGAGCGGGTTCTGCACGATCGTCACCCGGAAGCCCCGGGCGGTCAGCCGGTCGTGCACCCCGCGCCAGCCCGAGCCGTCGGCGAACGCGCCGTGCACCAGCACCACGTTCCTGATCTCCATCGATCTTTCCTCTCATCGGTCCGGCCGGCGTCGGCCCTCCCCGGGGGAGGGTCAGCGCCGGCGTCTGTCGAACAGGAGGACGTAGCCATGAGGGCTTGGTTCATCACCGGAGGCACGCCGGGCGGATTGGGTCCCGTCTGTGCGGGGTTCCCGGCCGGCGCTACGGTTCGATGATCAGCTCGGTGATCCGGTCACCGTCGAGGGTGAACCGGTAGTGCAGGTCGACGGTGCCGCCCGGGAAGTCGCCCGTCGACCCCGAGGGCGTGCGCGACCACCCAGGCACCGAGGCGACCGTAGGTGACGTCCATGTCGTCGTGTGACCCGGCGTGCACGGTGACCGCGATCTCCGCGGCGGGCAGTTCAAGGACCTGGATCCGGCCGTACGGTCGGGGCAGCCGCACCGGCCGGAACACCGTCATCGCCCCGGCCCCCTCACTGAACAGCTCGTTGGCGTAGAGCCCGCCCGGGGCGCCGTCCCGTTCCGCAGCCGGAAAGGCGGTGTCGAGTTCGTCCATCGCGGCGTCGAACCAGCCGATCGACTCCTCGACCCGCACGGACGGTGAGCTGATCGCCGCCACCGTCCGTGCGGGCACGGCCCGCAGCTCGACCCCGGGTTCCTCCGTCTCCGGCCGCAGCAGTCGCCGCAGCGAGACCACCGCCCGCCGGGTCCGGTCGAGCTCGGCCTCCAACCGCTCCAGGTGGCCGGCGATGAACCCGGCCCGCCGTTCCGGATCATCAGTGGCGATGATCGACTTGACGGCGGCGAGCGGCACGTCGAGCTGCCGGAGCCGGTGGATGACCTGAGCGGATGGGACGGCCGCCTCCGTCCACACCGGACGTGACCGACCGGCCGAAGTTCACCGGCCCGGACGCCCCGATCCGTACCGGGCAGCCGGTTCCGGCCGCGATCGGATCGACGGGCCGGCGCGGGCCGCGTCGCCGCGTGCCGCGATGCGGGATCTCGGCCGGCATCGACCGGGGAAAGATCGGACATCCGCCGGTGGGCGTTCGGGTGGGATCGGGAGCCGGGCAGATCGGCCACCGTTGAACCGCAACCAGGAGGGGGCGGTTAACGTTGGGCAGCATGACGACCTACTCCGGTCCGGCCAGGCTGACCCTCGCCGACGGCGCTCAAGTGCCCGGCATGGCCTCACTCAGCACCAATCAGCGCGGAGGCCTCGTGGGCTGGGGCGGCACCTTCCGCCCGGATCAGAACAGCGCGGACCTCCGCAACGCCGGTGAAGGGCTCTCCCTGGAGCTGCCGTACGACCAGATCGGGTCGGTGTCCGTCACCGGCGTCCGGAAACTGCTCGCGACACAGATCCTGATGACCCTCTCCGGGAGTGGGCCCGCACCGTTCTGATCCGCTCGCCGCGACGGTGACCATGCTGTGCGGCATGACAGCCGGGATGGCGTCGCGCCGCACACGGGTCGGTGACCCGGTGCGCCGCTGAGCTCGCGGGCGCCTCCTGTCGTCGTCGGTTCCCGAGTCCGGCCGACGACGACAGGAGAGACCCTCGCCGGCCATTACCACCCCGAACGGGCGGGCGGGCGATCTTCGCGGACCTGATGCCGATGATCGAGGCGCATTCTCGGGAACGGACCGTGGCCGGCGCCGGCGTGACCGAAACCGACCGCCCCGACCCGTTGCGGTCACGCCGCGAGCGGCATCACCCCGGCCGGCCTCCAGCAGCACCGGAACCGGCTGTCAGCCCTTGACGGGTGCTATGCGGTGAACGCGGTGAGGGACAGCGCCCGGTCGAACCGCCCGGCGGCCAGGTCGTCGCGGCGGATCAGGAACCGGGCCCGGTAGACGTCCTCCGGCACGAACTGGGCCAGCGTCACCCACTCCCGCATGATCCGCAGCGTCTCCCGCTCCAGTTCCGCGCCGCGCCTCCCGGGGCCGAGATTCCGCTCGGCCATCTCGACCTCCGGGGTGTGGGACATGTGCCTGGTCGCCAGCGCCCCGGTGCCCCAGGTGTATCCGCCGAGCTGGAGGGAGGCCCGGTTCTCCGGCCACAGCTTCCGGGCGAGGTCACACAGCTGCGCCAGGTGCGGCAGCCGCAGACCCAGGTGGTCGTCGTCCCCGGCCGGCGCCGCCGGCTCGTCGTCCTCGAACCATCTCGGCAACTCCGCGTGCACGGCTGCGGCGAGCCGCTGCTCCGCGCCGACGAACGACAGTCTCGTGTTGTAGAAGACCTCCTCGGGATGATCCGGTTTCTCGGCGCTCACCATCGGGGTGCCGGCCGGCACGTACACGACCCGCGCGTACTCCCTCTCGTCGTCCTTGTCCCACTCCTCGCGCTCGTCGAACGCCCGGTCGTGGTGCAGAAAGAAGAGCAGCGTGCCGTCGGCCGGCAGCGGCACGTCATCGACCCGGGGAAGAGCGGCACAGTCCAGGGAGGCGATGAACGGCAGCGGCATCGTGCCGTCACCGACCGGCCACGACATCCCCACAGGCAGCCGGGGCAGCCCACCCATCTGCCCGACGATCACCCCGTCGTAGCCGGGCCCCGTCCCGATGGCGAACCGCAGAAACCCGGCAAACGCCGCGATCTCCTCCTCCGGAATCCCCCGCTCGACAGCCGCCCTGTGGAATCGTTCTCGATGATCCATGACCGCGCATAGTGTCACATCAATGGATCGGTGTCCGGCGAGCACAGCACGTCATGACGCGAGCGGCGCACTTCCCGGCCGGCCGGGACCCGTGACGGTCACGGGCAACCGGCCGGCGCCGGGGCGGCGGCAGGCGCGGGGCGATGAGTGCCGACCGGGTGCCCACCGTGGTATGACGCGCTCCCGCGGGAACTGGTCGCCGGACCGCGCTGCCGGGCCCTTGACCGGCGCATTCGCCCGGCGGTCGCCGGGCGGTCCGGTGGGTCGCCCGGTTTGCGCGGACGAGACGGGACTACCCGATTTCGGTGGAGCCGCCGGGCGTACCCCCGGAAGGGTTTGCCGCTCCGTAGAGGGCCTGGTCGACGAGGCGTTCCACGATCGTGTCGTCCAGGGGGACCATCAGGACCAGCAGGCGGTGGTAGCAGGCGCCCCACAGCTGGTCGACGATGATGTGCAGGTCGGCTTCGGGGGTCAGCTGGCCCTGGTCGCGGGCGGTGGCCAGGCGGGCCCGGGCCAGTTCGCGGCGGGGGGTCGCGTAGTGGTGGGCCCAGGCCCGGGCCAGCTCCGGATCCAGCTGGGCGGCGCCGATCAACTCGGTGACGGTGCGGCCGGCGCCGGTCAGCCAGTGCACGAAAGACCGCAGTTGGGTGATCAGGTCGGTGCGGATGTCGCCGGTGTCGGGGAATTCCAGGACCGGCTGGCTCCGCGAGAAGTACGCCTCGGCCACCAGGGCGCCGGGCGTCGGCCACCACTTGTAGAGGGTCATCTTGCTGGAGCCGGCCTCCTTCGCCACCCGGTCGAAGGTGATCGCCTGGATGCCCTCCTCCAGCAGCAGGCGGCCGGTGGCTTCGAGGACGTTGGCGCGTACCTCGGCGGCCGGCCGGCGGCCCCTGCCTCGCCGGGCCGTCGTACTGTCCGTCATCGTGCCTCCGTCGCGGGTCTCAAGCGGCGCCGCCGTTCACGAAGATGGTCTGGCCGTTGACCCAGCGGGCCGGGCCGGCCAGGAAGGCGACCGCCTCGGCGATGTCGCCGGGCTCGCCCAGGCGCTGGAACGGGTTGTTGCCGGCGATCTGCTCGATCAGCTCGGGGCTCTTGCCGTCCAGGAACAGCGGGGTGGCGGTCGGGCCGGGCGCCACCGTGTTGACGGTGATGTCCTTACCGCGCAGCTCCCGGGCCAGGATGAGGCCGATCGCCTCGACGGCGGCTTTCGAGGCGGCGTACGCGCCGTACGCCGGAGGCTGCAGCCGGGTGATCGAGGTGGAGAAGTTGATGATGGCCCCGCCCGGGCGCAGCCGCTGGGCGGCGAGCTTGTCGACGACGAAGGTGCCGCGCACGTTGACCCGCTGGATCCGGTCGAAGACCGCCAGGTCGAGTTGTGCGAGCGGGGCCAGCGGCATGATGCCGGCGGTGTGCACGAGCACGTCGACGCCACCGAACTCGCGGGCCGCGGTGTCGAACAGCTCGGTCGCGGCGGTCTCGTCGGCGATGTCAGCACCGGCGGTGACGGCCCGGCCACCGGCGCCGGTGATGGCCCGGACGGTCTCCTCGGCGCGGTCCTTGTTGCCGTTGTAGTGCACGACGACGGCCATGCCGTCGCCGGCCAGGCGCAGGGCGCTGGCCCGCCCGATCCCGCCGGAGCCCCCGGTGACGATGGCGACGCGGTCGATGGTGCCGGTCATGGTGAACCCTCCCTTGATGTGGACTAGTTGTACATTAATGCTCCCGCTAGAAATGTACAACCCGTCCACATCACTGCCGGATGCCGAGCCACTGTTCCGCGCCCCAGGCGTGGAACCGCTCCACCTCGACGAACCCCAGCCTCGCCGCGAGCCGCATCGAACCGGCGTTCGCGGTCTGGGTGGCCAGCACCACCGGCTCACCGGGGAACCGGCCGTCGAACCAGCCGAGCGCCGCCGCGCACGCCTCGGCGGCGTACCCGCGGCCCCACACCCGCGGCAGGAACAGGTAACCGAGGTCGACCTTCCCGACCGCGGCCGGGCGGTGCCGGGACGCCCGCCGGAGCAGGATGTGGCCGATCATCGCCCCGTCCAGCTCGACGACGAAACTGCCGGGCCAGCTCTCCGGCACCTCGGGCGTCTCCCGTTCCAGCTCCTCGCGGGACCGGGCGCCACCGAGGTAGGTGTGCACCCGCGGCGAGGCGAGCAACTCGATGAAGGTCGCCCGGTCCCGCGCCTCGGACGCCCGGAGCACGAGCCGCTCGCTCCTGACCGGTTCCGGGGGCCACCCGGCAGATCCAAGACCATCCATCGGCGTACGGTACCCGGCCCCCGATGATCTCGAACGAATCCGGGAGTGGGGCGTACACCCCGGTATGACTGACGTCGAAACCGCGCCCGTGACCCGGCTCCACCGTGGCCTGATGGTCGTCGCGCCCGTGCTGCTGGTGCTGTATCTGCTGTTCCTGGCCGGGGTCGGGGCCGCCGTGAACGGTGGGCGGATCACGCTGGAGCTGGAGGCCGTGCTGTACTCGTGGCTGCCCGCTGTCGCGTTCGCGGTGCCGTCCTGGACCGGCCACCGGTGGCGGCGGTGCACCGAGCCGGAGGCACGGTACGAGCTGTTCCGCCGGGTCGTCGCCGAACTGGTGATCGGGCTGGTGCTGCTCGCCAGCTGCGTCGTGCACGTCATCGCGGCACCCGGCCTCTACTTCACCGTGCTGTGACGGCCGTCAAGCGCCACGGTGCCGGGGATGCGTCACCGGCCGGGATGATGCGACCCTGGGGTGATGGGCCGCGTCGTCATGAACCTCGCCATCGCCGCGATCCTGCTCGTGGCTCTGCTCCTCGCCGGGCTGGGGGTGGCGTCGGCACTGGGCATGGTCGAGATCAACTTCGCGTGATGGTGCGGTGCGGGGTTCGGTGCTCGCCACCGTCCCCGGCCCGGCCCACCGCCGGGACTATGCTCGGGCGGGTGTCGCTGACTCTTGACGAGGCTCGCCGGCGAGCCGCCCAGCTGTCCGGGGTGTCCTACGAGCTCGCGCTCGACGTGCGTGCCACGGAAGCCTTTCGCAGTGTGGTCACCGTGCGGTTCCACAGTGCCGGCGGCGACACGTTCCTCGAACTGCACCGGGCCGAGACGGTCACCATGACCGTCGACGGGGTGGGGGTGGATCCGGCGTACGACGGAAATCGGATCCTGCTCGATGGTCTCGCGGCCGGGCGGCACGAGGTGGTCGTCGACGCGCGGATGCGGTATGTGACCGACGGTGAAGGGCTGCACACCTTCACCGATCCGGTCGACGGCGAGCGGTATGTCGGGGCCTATCTCGGGCTGAACATCACCCAGCGGCTGTTCGCCTGCTTCGACCAGCTCGACCTCAAAGCGCCGATCACGGTCCGCGTCACCGCCGACCCCTCCTGGACGGTCCTGTCCAACGGCCGGGCCCTCGGCGACGGTGGATTCGCGACCACCCCGCCGATCCCCTGCGACCAGCTGACCGTGGTCGCCGGGCCGTACCATTCGGTGCGCTGGGAGTACGGCGGCCGGCCGATGGGCTGGCACGCCCGGCGCTCGCTGGCCGCCGCCCTGGACCGCGACGTCGGCGAGCTGCGCCGGATCACCGAGGCCTGCTACGACCACTACGCGGTGATCTTCACCGAGCCGTTCCCGTTCGACTCCTACGACCAGGTGTTCGTCCCCGACCTGAACTGGGGCGCCATGGAGAACCCCGGCTGCGTCACCGTCAACGAGTTCCTGCTCCCCCGCGAACGGGTCACCGACGACGACCGGCGGCGCCGCGCCATGGTGATCGCCCACGAGATGTCACACATGTGGTTCGCCGACCTGGTCTCGCCGGTGTGGTGGGAGGACGCCTGGCTCAACGAGTCGTTCGCCGACTACATGGGCTTCCAGGTGGCCGAGACCGGCGCCGGATATCCGGGCACACGAGTGTCGTTCGAGGCGCGGTTCAAGCCGGACTCCCTGATCGCCGATCGCCGCCGGTCCACCCACCCGGTCGCGCCGGCCGCCGGGGAAGTGCCCGACGTCGACACCGCGGCGACCATTTTCGATCAGATCTCGTACGGCAAGGGCAACGCCGTCATCCGCCAGCTCGTCACGTGGCTCGGTGAACGGGACTTCCTCGCCGGGGTCAACGCGCACCTGACCCGGCACCGGTTCGCCAACGCCACCCTGGACGATCTGCTGTCCGCGCTGGACGCGGCGTCACCCCGGGATGTGCGCGGGTGGGCGCGGGTGTGGCTGCGGCAGTCCGGTCACGACACCATCCGGGTCGCCCGCTCCGGGGACGTGCCGGTGCTGGTCCGGGACGGGATCCGGCCGCACCGGTTCACCGTGACGGCGTACACCCCGCAGCTCGTGCCGGCCGGTTCCCGCCTGGTCGACCTCGCCGATGAACCCCTCGAACTGCCGGAGTGGGCCGGGCTCGCCGTCGTCCCCAACGCTCACGGTGAGACGTTCGCCCGGATAGACCTGGACCCGATTTCGTACGAGGCCGTGTCGCACCACCTCGCCTCACTCCCCGATCCGCTGGTCCGTGCCAATCTGTGGTCGGCGGCCCTCGATCTGGATCTGCTCGCCCGTCAGCTGCCGCATGAGACGTCACCGACCCTGATCAGTGCGGCCCTCGACCGGACCCGGCGGCATCTGGTGCAGCGTGCGCTGCCGCCGCCGGAGGTGCCGGCCGCCCTGGCCGTGATCGCGGCGGCCTGCGCCGCGGACACCGAGCCGGACGAGCAGCGTGCGGTGGCCCTGGCCCACGGGCTGTCCTGGAGCACCTCCGACCAGGAGTTGCTGCGGCGCTGGCTGGACACCGGCGAGACCGCCGCCGGAGTGAGACTCGACCCGGAGCTGCGCTGGCCGGTGATCCACCGGCTGGCCGAGCTGGGCGGTCTGGACGCGGCGGGCATCGAGGCCGAACGCCGTCGCGACGGCACGGCGGCGGGTGATCTGGGTGCTGCCACGGCCTTGGCCGCACGCCCGTCGGCCGGGGCGAAGTCGGCGGCATGGGCCGAGATGTCCACCGATCCCACGATCTCGGTACGCCGGTTCCAGGCGCTGGCGGCCGGTCTGTGGTCGCTGTCGCAGCCCTCGTTGACCGGGCCGTACGTGGACGCGTACTTCGAGGCCGCCCCGTCTCTGGCCGAACGCGGTCAGGCCTTCGCGGCGGCGGTGGGCCGGGCGTTCCCGGCGTTCCCGCTGTCCGCCGAGCAGTCGGACCGGTTCCGGCAGGCCCTGGACGGCGAGGTCCCGACGGTCCTGAGGCGTCTCTGGTCAGACGAGTGGGACGACCGCTGGAGCCCTGCCGCGATCTGACCCGTACCGCCGTCGGCTTCCACATGATCCACGTCTTTGTACGAGTCCTCCGGAGGAGAGCTTGTCACCGTCACCGGCGTGGCACCATGGACGCTACCGGCTGCTGGAGGTCATCGGCGAGGGCGGCATGGGCCGGGTCCGGTCCGCGCCCGACGAGCTGCTCGGCCGCGAGGTGGCGGTCAAGGAGATGTTCACCCCGCGGGGCCTGACCGCCGCCGAGCGTGACGAGCTGCGCGATCGGGTGCTCCGGGAGGCTCGGGCGATCACCCGGGTCGACCATCCGAACGGGGTCCGGGTCATCGACGTGCTGCACGAGGGAGGCGAGCCGTGGATCGTGACGGAGCTGGTCGTCTCCGGCAGGCCCCGGATGGGCGAGGGGGGCGGTCAGAGTCCGCCCCAGAGCCGGCCGGTGGTGCCGGCGCACTCCCGGCCGTACGCGCGGACCAGGTCGTCCATCCGGTAGGCGCCGGCCCCGGCGGGCTCGATCAGGCGCTCGCGGGCCAGCAGTTCCAGCAGGGCACGGTCCCCCGTCGCCGGTGACCCCGCGGTGGCCGCCCGGACCGCCGTGGGGTCACCGGCCGCCCAGCGTGCCAGCAGGTCGAGTGCCGCCGGCCCGGCCGGGCGCCCGCGCACCGTGCGGCAGGCCGCGGCGAGTGCCGTGCGCATCGCGAGGTCGTCGGCTTGCAGCTCGTCCAGCCGGTGCCGCTCGTCGGTGAGCCGGGCGGTGAGCGCGGCGACCGGCCAGTCGGGGTGGGCGGCCAGCCGCGCCCCGGCGATGCGGAGCGCGAGCGGCAGGTGGTCGCAGAGGGTGGCCAGCTCGGGCAGCCCGGCGGTCCGGCCCGGGCCGGCGTAGCGGGCCAGCAGCGTCACCGCGTCCCCGGCGGGGAGACGGCCCACGCCCAGCCACCGGGTGATGTCCAGGGTGGGCAGCGCGGCACGGCTGGTGATCAGGACGGCCGCCCCGGCCAGCGCCCGCAGCAGAGGGCGGATCTGGGCGGCGTCCACCACGTTGTCGAGCACGACGACGGTGCGGCGCCCGCCGAGGGCGGCGGCCAGGTCGGCGAGGGCCGCGTCCGGCGTGGGCGGGGCGGCCGGCCCGCCCAGCGCCCGCAGCAGGTGGCCGGCCGCCTCGTCCGCCGGGACCGGGACGGCCGCCGGGTCGCCGGCGCCCAGATCCAGGTAGAGCTGCACGTCCGGGTGGTGTGCGGCCAGCCGCCACGCCGCCCGGACGGCGAGGGCGGACTTGCCCGATCCGGCCGGGCCGTGCAGGGCGACGATGCCCGGGGTCCGCAGCGTCGTGGTGACGGCGTCCAGTTCGCGGTCGCGGCCGGCCAGTTCGGGTTCCGGAGGCAGCATGCGCACCACGCGGGGCGCCGAGGGGCGGGCCGGTTCCGGCGGGTTCGCCGTCAGCCGGCGCAGCAGCCGCTGCAGCGCCGGGCCCGGGGCCACCCCCAGCTCACCCATGAGGGCGGCGCGGGCCTGACCGTACGCCTGCAGCGCGCCGGCCCGGTCGCCGAGGCCGGCGAGCGCCGTGATCAGGTGCTGCCACGCGACTTCGCGGGTGGGTTGTTCGACGAGCAGCGGCCGCAGGCAGCCGGCGGCCTCCTCGTTGCGGCCGGTCGCCAGATAGGCCTGGGCCAGTTGCTCCACCGCGGTCCGCCGGGCCTGGTCGAGAGCGTCCAGGTGCCGGCCGACCGGGCCCTGCCGGGGGATGCCGTCGGCGGCCGGGCCGGACCACAGCCGCAGCGCCGCCGACAGCACGTCGGCCGCCTCGCCGCTGCGGCCGGCCCGCAGGGCGGTGTTCGCCCGGGCGAGCAGGGCCTCCCACCGGTGCAGGTCGACCTCGTCCGGCTCGACACGCAGGGCGTAGCCGCCGGCCACACCGGTCAGCCGGCTGCCGTGCCGCCCGAGCGCCTGGCGCAGCCGAGCGGCGTACGTGCGCAGGTTGGCCCGTGCCGACACCGGTGGCTCGTCCTCCCAGAGCGCGGTGACCAGCCGGTCGGCCGGCAGTGGCCGCCCGTTGCCGAGCAGCAGGGCGACGAGCATGGTCCGGGGACGGCCGGGCGGGACGGGATCGCCGCCGGCGGCCACTCCCAGCGGGCCGAGCAGCCGGAAGGCCGGCCGTCCCGGCGTCAGTACGTCTGTGGTCACCACACGCTCCCCGGCTTGATCCATCGGCTTGCGACTATCCGGTGATCTCGCACACGAAGCAGCGGATTCCGACCGATCCCGACGGTTTCCCGACTGCAAGGCCCGCCTTTGTCCACATTTGACGGTCCCCCGGGCGCTGTGGGGAGAGTTATATCGATCGCTACTGTGAACACCGTTGACGATCATCCGCCGAGAAGGGTCCTCGATGCCGCCGCCCGACCCGGCCCCCGCCGCGACGCTGGACGATCTGGTCGATCGACTACGGCAACTGCGCTCCTGGGCCGGCGACCCCTCGTACGAGGTGATCAAAGGCCGGGTCAACGCGGCCTGGACCGGGGCGGGCCGGCCGGCGACCGAACTGGTCGGGCGGACCACTGTGCTGGACTGCTTCCGGCCCGGCCGCCGCCGGCTCAACACCGACCTGGTGCTCGCGATCGTCCGGGCGCTGTGCCCCGACGACCAGTACCTGACGCGCTGGCGGGAGACGCTGCGCGCGGTGTCCGTGGGGACCCGGGCCGAACTGCGGGTCACCGTTCGCGACGTGCTGCCCCCGCCGGCGCCGCGCTTCCGGGGCCGCGCCGCCGAACTGGACCGGCTGCGCCGGGCCCACGGGCGCGGCGAGCGTGTGCTGGCCGTCTCCGGGATGGCCGGCGTCGGCAAGACCACACTCGCGGTCCGGGCCGCACACGACTTCGCCGCCGGCCACACGTTCGACCGCACACTCTTCGCCGATCTGCGCGGCTTCCACCCCGACCCGGCGCAGGGACCCGCCCAGCCGGCGGCGGTGCTGGAGGCGTTCCTGCGGCTGCTGGACGTGCCGGCGGCGCAGGTGCCGCACGATCCCACCGAGCGGGCGGCCATGTGGCAGCGCCTCTGCGAGCGGAACCGGCTGCTGGTCGTGCTGGACAACGTCGCCGGCGAGGAGCAGGCCACCGCCCTGCTCGCCACCGCCCCGGGCTGCCTCACCCTGGTCACCAGCCGCCGGCGACTCGCCGGGCTGCCCGGCCTGCCGCTGGACGTCTTCCCGGCAGCCGAGGCGCACCGGTGGCTGAGCGACGCGGTGCGGGAGACACCCATCGGCCCGGACCCGCGGGCCGTCGCCCGCATCGCACACCGCTGCGGGCACCTGCCACTCGCGCTCGCCCTGGTCGCCGGGCACATCCGGGGCACCACCGGCTGGACGCTGACCGACCACGCCGACCGGCTGGACGAACGGCACGCCGGCCGGCGACTGGACACCGGAGTCACGCACGCGCTGGACCTGTCCTACCGGAGTCTGCCGGCCGAGGAGCAGCGCGTGCTGCGGCTGCTGGCCCTGCATCCGGGCGCGGACGCCGACGCGTACGCGGCAGCCGCCCTGACCGGCGCGGGCGTGACCGAGTCCCGGCGGCGGTTGCGCCGGCTCGCCCGCGACCACCTGCTGCTGTCCGCGCCGGGTGGGCGCTTCGGCTTCCACGACCTGGTCCGGGCGTACGCGATGGGCCGCGCCGGCGACGAGGAGCCACCGTCGGCTCAGCGTGCCGCGACGGCCGCCCTGTGCGGCTACTACCTGGCCACGGCGACCGCCGCGATGGACGTGCTGTTCCCGGCGGAGGCGCGTGGCCGGCCCCGGGTCGCCGTGCCGGCCACGCCCGTGCCCCGCCTCGCCACGCCGGAGGCGGCCAAGGCGTGGCTGACCGCCGAACGGCCCTCCCTGGTGGCGCTCAGCGGGCACCCCCCGGCCGGTGACCGGGTGCCGGTCCAGCTGTCGGCGGTGCTCTTCCGGTTCCTCGACGGCGGCCACCACACCGACGCGCTCACCGTGCACGGCAACGCCTGCGCGGCCGCGGAACGGCTCGGCGACCCGGCGGCACACGCCCATGCCCTGACCAGCATCGGCACCGTGCACGGTCAGCTGGGCCGGTTCGTGCTGGCCGGCGAGCAGTTCCGGCGGGCGCTGCCGCTGTTCGAACAGGCCGGTGACCTGCTCGGCCAGGCCCGGACGCTCAACAACCTCGGCAACGTCGACACCGGTCTGGGCCGCTACGACCCGGCGCTGGAGCTGCTGGAACGCTCGCTGACGGTCAGCAGGGCGGCCGATGATCCGGCGAGCATCGCGCGGGCGCTGGGCAACCTGGGCAACGTCGAGGTGAAGCTGGGCCGTTACGGACCGGCGGTCGGCCACCTCCGGGAGGTGATCGAGCTGTGCCGGGGCAGCGGGGACCGCACCAGCGAGGCCCGGGCGCTGACGAACCTCGGCATCGCCAAGACCTGGCTGGGCCGCTACCCGGAGGCGGCGGGTCACCTGCGCCGCTCCGCGCTGCTGTTCGACCGGCTCGGCAACCGCACCGGCCAGGCCTGGGCCCTGACCGGGCTGGGCCGGATGCACATCCACGAGGGCGAGCCGGCGCACGCCGGGGAGGTGCTCCAGCGGGCGCTGACCATGTTCCGGGAGACCGGCGACCGCGAGGGCGAGACCGCCTCGATCAACGGTCTCGGCCGTGCGGCCACCGCCCGCGGCGAGCCGGCCGACGCGGTGCCGCTGCACGAGGCGGCGATCGCCATCAGCGCCGAGACCGGTGACCGGTACGGCGCCGCGCAGGCCCGCGACGGCCTGGGCGACGCGTTCCGGGCACTCGCTGATCCGGCGGCCGCCGCCGGCCACTACCGGCGGGCACTGGCCATCTTCACCGAGCTGGGGGTGCCGGAGGCCGGGCTGGTCCGCGGCGCGCTGGCCGCGCTGGCGGAGCCGTGACGGCGGGCCGCCCGCGACAGGTGTCGCGGGCGGCCCGGGGAGCCCGGCTGTCTCAGGACCGGTGGGCCTGGATGCCGGCCTTGTAGGCGGCCGGCGCGTTCGGGCCGATCGGGTTGGTGCTCAGCGCCGAGCGGATGTAGGGGTTGGGCTCGTCGAAGTAGGACTCGAAGGCGAGGTCACCGGCGTTGGCGGCGAAGAAGCCGAGGTAGTCCTGGATGTAGAGCGGATTGTCGCCACCGGCGTTGCCGCTCCACTGGCAGCCGGTGGTGTTGCAGGCGACACCCCACTCCGCGACGGCGAACTTCTTGCCGTTGGCCTTGGCGTAGGCGAGTGACTCACCCAGCAGGTCGCGCAGGTGGACCTGGCGGTTGGTGGCGTTGATCGCCGGCGGCCACGAATCGTAGGAGTCGATGGCGTACACGTCGACGTGGTTCTTCACCGCCTGGAACACCGCGCGGCTGCAGTTGCTGCAGGTCTGGTCGCCGCCCTTGTTCGGGTTCCAGACGATCCGCAGGTTCGGCTGCACGGCCTTCATCCACGTGACGGCCTGGATGAACGACGCCTGCCACGCGGTCCGGTTGGCGTCGGTGAGCTTCCAGTGCCAGGCCGGCAGGTTCATCTCCCAGCCGAGCCGGACGTAGGCGTTCGCGTCCTGCCGGGCGATGACGTTGGCGAGGTTCTGCCACTGCGCCTGGGTGCCGGTGTTGCTGACGCTGTTGCTGCCCGGCCACAGCGGGACCGTCATCACCAGGTCGTCGCGGGCCGGGACGAAGCCCGCCGGCAGACCGGCCCGGATCCAGTTCTCGTCCGACACGGTGGACCAGTTGTCACGCGGCGGGAACAGCGTCACGTTGTCCACCGGCGCACCCCGGAACTGCTCGAACTGGGTGACCCGCTGGGTCGTCTGATCCTGCGGGTTGACGCCCGAGCTCCACGGCAGGCCGCTGGCCCGGCCGGCCGGCTGGGAACCGCCGTCGACCACCGCCTTGTCGAATCCGATGGACCGGCCACCGGCCGACGCCGGGTTCTTCCGGTTGGTGTGGGTCAGCACGAGGATGTGGGTGCCCTCCTCGAGCACCGGCGACGTCCACACGTTGGTGGTCGTGGCGCTGGTCTGGGGCGCGTAGTAGTCCACGTCCGCCGGGGCGCCGCCGTCGATGGTGGCGGTGGCGATGTAGCCCCACGGCTCCTTCATCCCGAACAGCGAGACCTGCTTGCCGGTGAACTCGATGATCGCCGTGGCGCCGGGCGTGCTCGCCCACTTGAAACTGCCGTCGGCCGCCTTGTCGCAGTTGCCGGAACAGTCCCCCCACCCGGACGAGTACTTCACCGTACCGGTGTCCTCGATGGTCGCCGGCGCCGCCACCGCCGGGCCGGCCGGACCGGTCACGGCCACCCCGGTGCCGGCCAGCAGCCCCGCGAGCGCCAGGCTCATGAACCTTGATCTGCGCACTTTTTACCCCTCGTACCTGGAATCGCCTACCGCACGGAACCTACGGACGGGTCGCACAGCGCCCGCACATTGCGCGTACACCGATGGGTGGATCAGCCGACCCGTTGCAGCCACACCCCCGCCGCGTCCTCCCGCAGCACCGCGACCACCCGGCCGTCGCCGCTCAGCGCGCCCCACCTCGCCGGGACCCCGATCTCGGTGGTGGTGCCGGCACTCACCACGGTGAAGCCGCTGCCGCCGCCGGCCGCCGCCGACTCGTGGTAGACCAGCGCCACCCCGCCGTCCGCACTGAGCTGCGGCACCAGCCACGTCACCTGACCGGGCGTGGTCCGCAGCACGATGTCGGCCGCGGTGGGCGTTCCGGCGCGGCCGGTCCGCACGTACGGGCCCATGGTGTACGTGCCGGTGCTGCCGACCGTGCCGAAGAAGCCCGCGGTCCGGGCGGCGTCGGCGGAGATCGTGCTCACCTCGTACCCGGCGGAATCGGTGGACTGCGGTGTCATCTCCTTCCAGTTGCCGGTGGCGGCGTCGTACAGATAGTTGGTCAGGAACCCGTTCTCGGCCTGCTCGGCGTAGACGACGTAGCGCCCGGTCCCGGAGATCGCGAACCGCTTGCCGTCCTTGGCGTACGGCCCGGAGGTGCAGGGGTACTCCGCCCAGCACCGGCTCACCCGGGTGGTGGTGGCCGCACCGACCGTCCGGCGCCACAACGCGCCGCGCAGCGTGCCGGCCTCCTGCGTGTGGATCAGCAGGGTCGTGCCGTCGGCACTGAGTTCCTGCCGGATGGGACGCACCGACCGGTCGGCCGGCGTCGCGTCCCGGACCGTCCCCCGGGCCAGGTCCGCGACCAGGATCCGGCCGGTGTCGCCGGCACCGACGAGATACGACACGACGGTGCCGGAGCTGTCCATCGACGGGTTGCCGGCCGGCACCGGGGTACGCCCGTCGGTGTCCCGGCTGACCAGGATGATCTCCCCGGTGAGCAGATCGTGCCGGACCAGGTAGCTGCTGCCGGTGGCGCCGATGAGGTCGGCCGGGGCGAGCACGCTGGTCGGCCGGAGCGGGTAGACGACGTAGCGCCCGCTGAACGACAGGGCCGGTTCGCTGGAGTGCAGCCGGGTCATGCCGGAGTCGGCGGCGGTGATGTCGACCGGCCGCGACTCGATCGGCAGGAAGCTGTCGTCGCGCGGTGACACCTGCGACGCGGGCGAACCGGGCTGGCTGACACCCTTGGCGTTCGTCGCCCGTACGTGGATCAGATAGCCGGTCCCGGGCGACAGGTGGGTGAGCAGCGCGGTCCTCGTCGCGGCCGGCACGCTCACCGTCGTGGTCGGCGGCAGCGTGGTGAGGGTGTAGCCGGTGATCGCCGACCCGTTGTCGGGACCCGGCTGCCAGCTCACCTTCGCGGAGAAGGCGCCGGGAACCGCGGTGACGTCGCGGGGCGCGTCCGGAACCCGGCCGCCGACGGTGACGACGACGGTGGACTCCATCGGCGGGCGCGGGGCGTGCGGGTCGCCGGGGCTGCTCGCCTTGATCGTGGCGGATCCCTCCTGCGGGGAGGTGAAGACCCCGTTCTGGTCGATGCGGCCGGGCCCGCCGTCGACCGACCACTCGATCGGGATGTCGTCGGGCCAGCCGACCACCGTGACGCCGAGGTCGAGCGGGACGTTCACCGACGTCCGGGGCGTCTTCGGCGTGATGGCGATGCCGGAGTACGGGCCGGCCGCCTGGGCCACCGTGAGGAACAGGTTGACGATGTTCGGGCTGGAGAACTCCAGTTTGACGCCGAGGATGCGCCGTGAGGTCAGCTCCGCGTTGACGCGCAGGCCGACCCGCGCCTCCCACCAGGGATCCTGGGTGGTGTCGGCGAAGAAGCGCACGTACGGGGTGAAGAGCACGCTCGGTCCGGCCGCGCCGTAGAAGAACAGTGTCATCGACACCGGCGACTCGACCTCGGCGTTGGCGTCGCCGAACGCGTTGATGGTGGCCTTCGGCGAGCCGTCCGACCAGTTCGTCGCCGACGGGGTCACCCGGGTGCCGTCGATCTTCATGCCGACGGAGAAGGAGCGGTCGAAGGCGAACGAGAAGCTGTACCCACCACCGGCGGAGATCTTGGCGACCGCCTCGACGGCGAACTCGGGGCACATCACCACCGGCACGATGCCGATCGGGACGGTCACGCAGGTGCCGCGGATCGTGCCCAGCTTGCGGCGCCAGTCCAGCAGGTTGGCCGAATACCCGACCTTGGCCTGGATCTGGCTCTCGGTCTTCGCGCCCAGGGTGAACTCGCCGGCCGGTCCGACCGGGAACCGGTAGTCGAGCCGGCCGTCGTACTTCGGTGTGATCTTGGTCTGCATCTCGGTCCGGGCGCCATGCCCGGCGGAGTCCTGCTGTGGTGCGAACGCGTACTCCAGCACCAGCGCGCCGTCCCGGATGCCGATGTCGGGGGTCCCGATCTTCACCGGTGGCGCGCCTTCGGCCAGCGTGCGGCCCTCGATGGTGGGAGCGGCCAGCCGGGCGCCGGGCGCCGTGGGGGTGAACGACACGACGTCGTTCGTGGTGAGCCGGCCGTCGACGGACAGGCCACCGGCGGTGAACGCCTCGTCGAGTCCGGCCTCGGTGGTGCCGACCACGAACCGCCCGGACCGTGACAACGCGCTGGCGACCCGGCCGTAGAAGCCCTTCGGGGTGACCGGGTTCGCGGTCAGGATCAGCAGCGTGCCGGCTTTGAGGGCCGACACCTGGGCGGTGGGCTGTTCGAAGGTGAGCGTGCCGTCCTGCTGTGCGGTGCGCAACGTCGCGATCGACGCGACCGACAGCACGACGGGGGTGGCCTTCATCGTCACCTGGGGCGTGACCGGGTCGGAGGCGGCGCTCGCCGGGCCGGTTCCGGCGGCGTTGACCGCCTTCACCGTGACCGTGTACGCCGTCGTCGCGCCGAGTCCGGTCAGGACCGCCGTGGTGGCCGCCGCGCCGACGGTGGCCGTGGCGCCGCCCGGCGACGCGGTGACGGTGTACCCGGTGATCGTGCTGGTGCCGACGTCGGCGGGCGCGTTCCAGGCGACGGTGAGCTGCCCGGCGCCGGTCGCCGACACCCGCAGGTCGGTCGGGGCGGCGGGCGCCCGGGAGGCCGACGGCGTGGCGGTCACCTGGGTGGCGGGCCCCTCGCCGGCGCTGTTGCTCGCCGTGACGGACAGCGTGGTCGCGGTGCCGTTGGCCAGGCCGGTGACCGAGGCGACCGTCGTCCCGGCCGGGACCCGGACCACCTGGCCGCCGGGACTCGCCCGGACGGTGTAGCCGGTGATCGTCGCGCCGCCGTCGGGCGGTGCCACCCATTGCACGTCGGCCCGCTGGTTCAAGGCGACGACCGAGGTGACCATGGGGCTCAGGGGCAGCCGCCCGGGTTCCGGAACGACGGTGGCGGAGGGCGCCGAGGGCGGGCCGGCACCGTTGCCGTTACGGGCGGTGACGGTGATGCGGTAGGCCGTGCCGTTGCTCAGGCCCGGCAGGATCGCCCGGGTCACGTCGCCGCCGGCCTCGGCCGACGCCCCGCCCGGCGTCGCCTCCAGCAGATAGCCGGTGACCGTGCCCGCCCCGGCCGGTGGCGGGCTCCAGATCACCTCGGCCTCACCGTCGCGGGCCAGCACCTCGGTGACGAACGGCGGGCCGGGCGGCGCGGGCGCCGACGGGGTGACCGCGGCGGAGGGCGCCGAGGCGGGCGAGGTGCCGGCCGCGTTGGTGGCGGTCACCGAGAAGGTGTACGCGGTCCCGTTCGCCAGGCCGGGCACCGCCACGCTGGTGCTGTCGCCCGTGGTCGTCGCAGTGGCGCCGCCGGGAGAGGCGGTCACCGTGTATCGCGTGACCGCCGCACCCCCGTCGGTCGCGGGCGGGTCCCAGGAGACCGTCGCCGTCCCCGCGTCGGCTGCCGCGCGTACCGTGCCGGGTGCGCCGGGTGCGGTCGCCGTCCGGTAGTAGCCGACGATGTCGCCCAGCAGCCGCACCGGGTCGCCGGAGTTGAAGATGGAGATCCTGCCGCCGTCGCCGACCCGGCTGACCTGGAGGGTCGGCCAGCTCCCGCCGGGCCGGTAGGACAGCTGCCGGGCCACCGGCCGGTCGGTGCCGGTGGCCCGGACGCTGAGCGCGCCCGCCTTGGTGGCCTGGTTCGCGGTCAGGTTGAACACCACCGCGGCCACACCGCCGGCCGGAACCCCGCCGACCCCCGCGACGGTGTAGTCGTTCGTGCTGTCTTTCGCCACCGTCTCCCCGGCGATGAACCGGGTCGCCGGGACCGCGACGTAACTCGACCCGACGGCGGTGCCGGCGGGTTTCTGGTAGTACCCGACGATGTCGATGGTCATCGTGGCGGCCCGGGTGCTGTGCACCAGGAACGTGCCGTCGGCGCCCAGCTGCGCGTGCACCAGGTTGGTGTGGTTGGGGGTGCTGCCGAACGTCACGTCCACGGTGGCAGGTGTGGCGACGTCGCTCGAGTGGACCGTGGCCGTCCCGTCGGCCGTCGCGGTCATCGTCAGATGCGCGAGGACCCCGGTGACGTCGGTGGTGGGGATGCCGCCGATCCCCAGCGGGGCCACCGGCGCGGCCACCTTGGCCTTGACCGGCACCGCGCTCACGATCCGGGCCGGCGCCAGCGGTACGAACGTCGAGCCCGCCCCCCGGTCCGCGCCCGCGGTGAAGTATCCGACGACGTCGACGTCCAGTCCCACCGCGGCGGCCGTGCCACCGTTGTAGGCGGCCACCGTGCCGTCCGCGCCGAGTGCCGTGACGACCTGGTTGGTGGCGGTCACGCCCGCCTGATAGTTGAGATGCGAGGCGGCCGGGCGGTTCGCGCCGCTGGGATGGACCACCAGCCAGCCGCTGCCGTCACTGGTCGCCGACAGCTGGAAGGCCACCGCCGAGACCCCGGTGAGCGGTACGCCGGCCTTGCCCAGCGGGCTGATCGTGGCGCTCTTGGCCACGGCGGCCTTGACCCCGGTCATGATCCGGACTGGGGTGACCGGCACGAACTGCCCCGCCGCGGGCTGCAGAGCCGCCGGCGCGGGAGCCGGTGACGGCACCAGGACGAGGGCGGTCACCACCAGACAGGACAGAAACGCGGAACACCATCGTCGGATCACGGCCCGACGGTAGGGAGGACGTGTACATCCACGGCACATTGCGCGCCCGCCGGTCCGCGGGACCATCCGGGCCGTACCGGTGGTCTCGCGGCCGGCACCGTGGGCCGTGCGACAGGGCAGGTCGACCGGGCGCAGCACCCGGTCGCCCTCGTCGATGTCGAAGCGGTTCAGCGCGGGTTGCGGTCGGCGTCGATCAGCGGGATCCGCTGGTGCCGGCGCGGCCCGCCCTCATGGCGAGCGTCCTTTCCGGTACGGGTGGCGGCTTCGGCGCCGCCACCCGTACCCGCGGCCCGCGCCGTGGATGCGCTCAGCTGGTGAGGATTCCGCGGAGCAGACTCCGGCCCGAGTGGGTGGCGTCGCCGTCGTAGGCCTCGTCGCTGACGTCGACCAGCCGGAACCGGTTCAGATCGGTGCCCGGCGGCACCGGCAGCACCACCTCCGCACCGGCGCTGAGGTTGCCCAGCGCGATCATCTTGGTCAGATCGTCCGGGTCGATCAGCCACACCTGGTGGAAACCGGTGGTCAGCGGCAGGTTGCGCACGTCCAGCCGCAGCCGCCCGCCGTCCAGCACCAGGGCGTCCCCGCCGGCCGCCGCCGGAACCGTGGGCAGCGGGGCCAGCGTCGCCCGCGCGGTCACCTGCGCGGGCGCGGACCGGTTCACCGCGACCGTGCCGGCCACCGCCAGCACGGCGGCGGCCGCCGCGGCGATCACCGGTGTCAGCCACCGTGGCCGCCGGCGCCGATGTGCGGTCAGATCAACGACCGGAGCTTGCGGTACGACCGGGGCGATGCCCGCCTCGATCGCCTGCCAGATCCGGTCCGGTGGCGGCGGAAGGTCGTGCAGGCCGTGCGTCTGCGCGCCGATCGCGGCGACGTCGCGCAACGCGGTCAGTTCGTGCCGGCAGCCGGCACAGTGCTCCAGGTGATCCGCCTCGACCGAGTCCTCATGGTCCTCAGAGAGCGCGAGTAGGACCAGCCGATCGGGATCCAGATGCTGCACCGTCCACCTCCCAACGGCGTCGTAGGTTGGCCATTCCACGCCGGATATGGCTCTTGACCGTACCGAGCGGCAGCCCGGTGGCCGCCGCTATCTGCGGATGCGTGAGATCGTCGAAGAACGCCATCTCCAGCGTGCGCCGCTGCTCGTCGGGCAGCCGCCCGAGTTCGTCGGCGACGACCAGCCGGTCGACGATCCGTTCGGGTGTCTCCCCATCCGTGCCGGGCGGCGGTTGCTCCCGCACCGACTCGACCACCCGGTCCTCGCGCACCGCCGCCCGGATCCGGTCGACGGCCTTGCGCCGGGCGATGCCCAGCAGCCAGCTCAGCATCGATCCGCGCCGCGGATCGAAGCCGTCGCGCCCGTTCCACGCCGCCACGAACGTCACCTGGGTGATGTCCTCGGCGTCGGCCCGGTTGCCCAGCAGCCGCTGCGCCAGGTACAGCACGGCAGCACCGTGCCGGTCGTACGCCACCCGCAGCGCCTTCTCGTCACCGTCGCGTAACCGCTGGGCGAGCTCGTCATCGGAACCCATCGACCCCCCTTCCTTCCCTAGGCCTCTCTTTCCTTCGTCGCGGAGGGCGCCGATGGATGCACGAGATTGCTCACATCCGCGGCCCGCATCCGCCGGCCGGCTCCACGGCGAAGGACCGGGCACAGCCGACGAGATCCACCGGCGTCACCACGAAGGAGTCAGCATGCGCATCATGTCCCCGCTCCGCACGGCCGCGGCCGGCACGGTCACCCTGATCGCTCTGGGCGCCACCGGCGCGCTCGGTGGTTCCCCGGCCGCGGCGGCGGCGAACGCGAAGGTCACCGTCGTGCACGGCATCCCCGGCCAGCCGGTCGACGTGTGGGTGGACGGGAAGAAGACGGTCCCGGACTTCCAGCCGGGCAAGACGGCCGGACCGCTGAGCCTGCCGGCCGGCGAGTACGACATCGCCCTGACCAAGCCCGGTGATCCGATCGGCGACGCGCTGCTGACGGTGGACGACGCCGCGGTGCCGGGCGGCGCGAACGTCAGCCTGGTGGCCCATCTCGGCACGGACGGCGAGCCGGTGCTCACCCCGTTCGTCAACGACACCGGCAAGGTGGGCGCGGGCAAGGCCCGCCTGATCGTCCGGCACACCGCGGCGGCGCCCGCGGTGGACGTCCGCGCCGGTGGCCGGCCGGTCTTCGAGGACCTGACCAACCCGAAGGAGGCGAAGGCCGACGTGGACGCCGGAACCGTCGCCGCCGACGTGGTGCTGGCCGGCACCGATGACCGGGTGCTCGGCCCGGCCGACCTCGACCTGGCCGAGGGCACCGCGACCATCGTGTACGCGATCGGGTCCGCCGACGACGACACCCTCGATCTGGTGACGCAGAGCATCGAGGGCCTGCACTCGGCGCCCGGCGGTGTGCCCGGCGGCGACGGTGGCAGGGCCGATCAGAACCACCCCGTCACCTGGTACGGCATCGGGGCGGCCGGGATCCTGCTCGCCCTGTTCGGCATCACCCGCCTGGTGGCCGGGCGGCGATGAGTGCCGTACCCCGCCTGCTCGTGGTGGCCACCGGCCTCGCCCTGACCGGCGGGGCCGCGGTGGCCGTCGTGGGCTCCGCGCCGGAGGCCGACTTCGTGGTCACCACCGTGGCGTCACCGCCGGTCAGCGTGCCGCCGTCGGTGACCGCGACGGCACCGGCCGCTCAACAGGCGCCGGCCCGGCTCCGGATTCCCGCCCTGCGGGTGGACGCGCCGGTCCGGGCCGTGGGAGTCGACGACCGGACCGGTGAGGTCGCGATCCCCGCCGACGTGGCGTCGGTCGGCTGGTACCGGTTCGGGCCGGGCTTCGCCGCCACCGGCGGTTCGATCGTGATCGCCGGTCACGTGGACAGCGCGGATCAGGGCGAGGGCGCCTTCTTCCGGCTCGGCTCGCTGGCCGAGGGAGACACCGTGACGTTGACCGGGCCGGGTGGGCGGACCCGGGCGTTCGCGGTGGTGGCCCGCGAACGGTACCGCAAGACGGCGATCCCGCTGGACCGCTACTTCGCCCGGGACGGCGCCCCACGGCTCACCCTGATCACCTGCGGCGGACCGTTCGACACCGCCACCCGGCACTACCGGGACAACGTCGTGATCACAGCGGCCGAGGCTCTCGGGTCACCGAAGGCGGTGGACCCGGCTACTCTCGGCAGTCGAGAGTAGATCGTCGATGTATGGGGGGCGGCCGTGACATCCGAGACGCCGCACGCCACCACCGCCTGAGCACGGAGGACGCATGCCTGACACCGCCGACCCGACCTGGCCACACGACGGTCTGGACACCACTGTCGACAACGCCTCGCCCGCGGCCGGCAGGCCGGCGTCGCCGTGGACCACCGGCCCCTCCCCCGCGGCCGTCTCCTCCCCGGCGGTCATCAGGAGCTCGCCGTCGCCGGCCGGTGGGGCGCCGCCGGCCGGCGGGCCGCACCGCGCCGAACCACCGCCCACGCTCGACGACCTGCTCGCCGACCGGCCGGCCCCACCGACCGGCCCGGCCAGGACCGGCTGGCGGGCGGCGGTCGGCCGGGTCACCGGCGGCCTCATCACCCCCGGCCCCGGGCCGGCCGAACTGAGCCACCGCCTCGCCGTCCAGTCCGTGCAGCGCAGCCTGCGCGGCCCCAAGACGGTGGTCGTCGTCAACCCCAAGGGCGGCGCCCACAAGACGACCGCCACCCTGCTGCTGGCCGCCACCTTCGGCGTCCACCGTGGCGGTTATGTCCTGGCCTGGGACAACAACGAGACCCGGGGCACGCTCGGCTGGCGCGCCACCCCGGCCCGGCACACCAACACCGCCGTCGACCTGCTCGGCGACCTGGACCGCTTCAACGACCGCAGCTCCCGGGTCGGCGACCTCGACAACTACGTGCGCAGCCAGGGCGACGCCCAGTTCGACGTGCTGGCCAGCGACGAGGACGCCGCCGGCGCCGCCAGCATCGACGCCGACGCCTTCCGCCAGATGCACCGCACCCTCAGCCGCTTCTACCGCATCCTGTGCATCGACACCGGCAACAACATGCGGGCCTCCAACTGGCGCGCCTCCATCGAGACCGCCGACCAGCTCGTCATCGTCTCCACCATCCGTGAGGACACCTCACAGAGCGCCGCCTGGCTGGCCGACGCACTGCGCGCCACCGGCCACGAAGCCCTGGTGGAGAACGCCGTCACGGTCCTGGCCGCACCCACCCGCACCCCCGACACGGCACTGCGCGACCGGCTGCACCGGCACTTCGGCAAACTGACCCGGGCCGTCCTCGACGTGCCGCACGATCCCGCCCTGGTCGCCGGCGGGCCGGTCGCCTACGACGCTCTCAGCCCCGCCAGCCGCTCCGCCTGGCTGCGGGTGACCGCCGCCGTCGCCGACGGGCTCTGAACCCGCCGGGCGGCCGGCCGGACCGGCTCAGCGGCCCGGGTGCAGGCCGAGCGAGCCGGGTGTCGGCGCGCCCTGTACCTCCCCGAAGTACAGCGCGAAGGTCTGCTTCCAGCGCTCGACCTCGGCCCGGTCGGCCATGAAACGCGGGAACCCGCTCAGGTTGGCGTTCGGATACCGCCAGATCGGCCGGAGCCCGGCGGGTGGGCGGACGTCGGTGCGCACCGACCAGCCGTTGAACGTGTTCTCCTGGACGGCCCGGGAGATCTGCCAGTTCAGGTAGAGCTTCGCGGCGGCGACGTGGCGGGCGCCGGCCAGGATGGCGGCCCGCTGCGCCCACGCCATGAAGGGATGACCGTCGGCCACCGCCCAGCGCACGGGCGCGGTCGGTGCGGCCGTCAGGGAGCCGGCGCCGCCGATGCCGATCGCCTTCTCCTTGCTCGCGACGGCGGCGCCGGGGCTGTGGCTGCCCCGGGCGAACCGCACCTGCTGCGCGGCGAGCTTCGCCACCCACTCCCAGCCGTACGCCTGGACGTAGAGCCGGTAGAGGTACAGCACGGCGTCGTCGTCGTGCGGGTAGGCCGAGGCGATCGCGCCCTTCCAGCGTGGGTCGACCAGGTCGCGCGGGGATGCCGGGGCGTTGCTGAGGGCCGCGTCGTACAGGTAGCTGAAGCCGATCAGCGAGATGCCGGTCCACGCTCCGTCCGGGTCCCGGAAGGCCGGGTACAACGCGGAGAAGCCCGCCGGCTTGTACGGCCGCAGGACGCCCGCCTCCTTCCACCGGACGAAGTCCTGGACGGTCTGCAACTGCACCACGTCGGGGACCAGGGTCTTGGTGGCGATCTGGTTGTCGACCCGTACATCATGATATTTGCTGTAATCGACCACGATGGTGAGCTTCATCGCGGGGAAGGCGGACAGGAACGCCTGCTGCGTGAACTGCTGCTGATCCGGGGTGTCTCCCCCGGCATAGACGATCAGCTCGCCGCCCTCGCGCAGCGCGTCGGCGTACAACTCGTCGAGCGAACGACGCTCCTCGGTGGCGCCCTTCGACGACTTGCCGGGTGCGGCCCACCCGGCCGAGCCCATCGTCGCCCCGACCGCGACGCCCGCGCCCGCGCCGAGCACCCGGCGTCTGCTGAAGCTGGTCATCACATCGTTCCCTTCTGATCTTGTCGACGACCGCAACTGTGCCGGTCACCGGGGCCGAGCCGCGTCACGGCTACGACTGAACCCGGATTCAACCTTTCGATGGACACCGCGCCGGTATGGTTATCGTGGTGCCGACGATCTTCGGAGAATGGGGAGGCCGGCATGCACGCCGAACGCCTGTTGCACGCGGCCTTCTTCCTCATCGCGCGTTCCAGCCCGGCGCCGTCGTGGTCGACCTGGCCGCCGCGCCGATCGCCGTCGTCTGGGCGACCGCCGCGCTGTACCGCGGTCAGATGCGCGACGCCGAACTGCGCCAGAACCTGATCGACCAGCTCCGCGGCGCCCGCGAGGAACTGGCCCGCCGGCAGCACCAGGCCGGTGTCCTCAGCGAGCGGGCCCGCCTGGCCCGGGAGATCCACGACACGCTGGCACAGGATCTCGCCGCGCACCGCACCCTGTTGCAGGCCGCCGACCGGGACTGGCCGGCGTTCCCCGAGCGGGCGCGCGGCCGGATGCTCAGCGTCACCGAGTCACTCGGTGACAACCTGACCCAGGTACGCCGCATGATCGCTGATCTGACCCCGTACGAGCTGGAGGATCGTGACCTGGTGTCGGCTCTGGATCTGCTGTGCGAGCGCGAGCGGGCCCGCGGCACCGCGGCCGAGGTCGAGTTCGAGGCGATCGGCGATCCACCGGTGCTGGGGCCACCGGAGACCGCGACGCTGCTGCGTATCGCCCAGGGCGCGCTCGCGAACGTCCGGGAACACGCCCACGCCCGCCACGTCCGGATCACCCTGCAACACCGCGACGGCGAAGTCGCGCTCCGGGTCAGCGACGACGGCAGCGGCTTCACCATGCCCGGCTCCACCGGCGAGCCGGCACGCGGGTACGGATTGGCGGGCATGCGGCAGCGGCTCCGGTCACACGGTGGCGAGCTGAGCGTCGAAAGCACGCTCGGCGGCGGCACCGTGCTGACCGGACGTCTGCCCGCGACGAGACTCGCCGTCGCCGGATGATCCGGCTGCTGCTCGTCGACGACCACCGGATGTTCCGGGCCGGCCTGCGAGCGTTGCTCGAGAGCGAGACGGACCTGGAGATCGTCGGCGAGACCGGGGACGGCGCCGACGCGGTCCGGCTGGCCGCCACGTCGTCGGCCGACGTGGTGCTGATGGACCTGCGCCTGGCCGACGGCGGGGTCGACGGGGTCGAGGCCACCCGCCTGATCACGGTGGGTTCCGGCACTCCCGTGGTGATGCTCACCAGCTACAGCACGCAATCCGACGTACTGCGGGCGATGCAGGCCGGAGCACGTGGCTACGCCCTCAAGGCCGGCGAACCGGAGGAGCTGTTCCGGATGGTCCGCGCGGCCGCCCGCGGTGAGGTGAGCCTCGGTCCCACCGCGGCGGCGCACATGCTGAGCCACCTCATCGATCCGGAGTCGGCGCTCAGCCGCCGTGAGGTGGAGGTGATGCGGTTGGTGGCCCGGGGGCTGAGCAACCGGGCGATCGCCGAGGCCTTGTTCCTGTCCGAGGCCACGGTCAAGACCCACCTGGTGCGTACGTACCGCAAGCTCGGTGCCGACAATCGCGCCGCGGCGGTGACCGAGGCGGTCCGGCGCGGACTCATCGATCCGGGCTGACCGTCCTCGGGTCCGCCCTCCGCCGGGAGCAACCGGGCCGCAACCGGGCGGGCAACCGGTTCGAACCCCGGCCCGGAAAGCATGGGACACCCCTAGCTGAGGAGCCGTTCATGCGGATGCGCCGTACCGCGGTCGCCGTTGCCGTCGCCGTCTCGGTCGTTGTCCCGGCCGTCACCACCGGTGTGGTCGCGTACGCCCAGACGAGTTCGTCGTTCGCCGCGGCACAGCTGTCGGCGGCCAGGAAGCCGACCGCTAAGCCGACCACGAGTCCGGCCAAGAAGGTGAAGGTGACGTTCTCGGCGACCGGCACGGTGACAGCGGTCGACGCGGCGGCCGGCACGGTCACCATCGCTGCCAGGAGCGGCACGAAGGACGTCAAGGGAAAGACCGTCACCGTCAGCGTGCCGTCGAGCGTGCGGATCCTGCTCAACGGCCGGAAGGCCGAGGTGGGCGCGCTGGCCGCCGGGCACCGGATCACGGTGACCGGCACCAGGGTCGACTCCGTCTACACCGCCGGCAAGGTGCAGGCCACGGGTAAGGGCAGGCCGGCACCGACACCGAGCGCCCCGGCCACGCCCACCACGCCGCCGGCACCCGGCCCGTCGGTGCCGCCGACCACCACCCCGTCAGCGACGCCGGCCGAGTCCGGCGGCCCGGAGACCGGCGAGACTCCGGAACGCTGAGTCGGACGCGCACCGCCGGCAGGGCCGTCGGACTCCGCGGAGGCGGGCCGTCCGGTCCTGCGCAGGCGCCGCGACTCCTGGAAAGGTGGTCCTCGAACGACAGCCAGCGAGGAGACCACCATGAACGAGCACACCGCACCGGCCACGCAGAACGACCGCTGCCCGGCCTGCCACGGCCTCGGCGAGGGCTGCACCGCGACCGTCTGCCACGGTCTCGACTCGGACTGAGCCGGCAACCGGCCCCATGGCCCCGGGCCGTAAGGGGATCGTAAGCCGTCCCCGTCTTGTGGCCGACGGGCCCGACCGTTTGACTGGGACCCGTGATTCGCCTCGTCAGCAGACCCGTCGTCCTGATCGTCGTCGCGGTGCTCGGCATCGGTGGTGCGGGTGCGCTCTACTGGTTCCAGCCGTGGCGGCTCCTCACCGACACGGTGGTGACCGACGCCCTGTCCACTGTGCCGTCGGCCGGACCGCGGCCGACCGGTTCCGCCGCCCCGGTCGTCAAGGACCCGGTGGTGGTCGCGGCCGGCGACTTCATCACCCACGAGCACGACACCAGCGGCTCCGTCCGGATGGTGCGCAATCCCGACGGCAGCCACCAGCTGGAGATCGCCGGCCTGCGGACCAGCGACGGTCCCGATCTTCGGGTGTGGCTGTCCGACCAGCGGGTCCGCGAGGGTGTCGCCGGCTGGAGGGTCTTCGACGACGGCGAGTTCGCCGAACTCGGCAGGCTCAAAGGCAACCACGGTGACCAGGTGTACCGGCTGGACGCCGAGGTGGATCCGGCGGCGTTCCGCAGCGTCAGTATCTGGTGCAAGCGGTTCGCCGTCTCGTTCGGCGCCGCCGAGTTGACCGCCACCTGATCCCCGCGCGCACAATCGGGGAATGACGGATGTGGCGCGTTCGTGGGCTCTGGCCGGTGCCTGCACGGCCTTCGTGGCGATCCCGAACCTCGGGGCGCTGTTCGGCGCGGGTGAGCAGACCGAGCGGTACGACACCGCGGTCACCCCGCCGGACTACGCGTTCGCGGTGTGGGCGCCGATCTTCGCCGGGTGTGTGGCGTCCACGGTGGGCCAGTGCCGGGACGGCGGGCGCCACGGCCCGACCGCCCGGCTGGTGGGCTGGCCGCTGGCCGGGGCCTACCTGGTGAACGCGGCGTGGTCGCTGGCCGCACAGACCGGGCGGTTCGCCGCCACGCCCTATCTGCTGCCGGTCGCCGCCGGGCTGGCCGGTGTCGCGCACCGGCGGCTGCAGGACGCGCCGCCCGAGCCGGGGCTGCTCGCGGTCACCCCGGTCAGCACCGGCCTGCTGCTGGGCTGGACCACGCTGGCGAGCGCGGTCAACGTCGTCGCCGCGCGCGCCGACCGGGACCGGCCGGCCGTGGTGACCGCGGCCACCGGTGGCCTGCTCGCGGTGGCCGCTGTCGTGTCGGCGGTGGTGGCACGCAGCCGCCGGGGCGGCCCGGCGGTGGCGCTGGCGTCGGCGTGGGGGCTGGGCACGCTCGCGGGCTCCCGGCGGCGTGCTGCGACCGTACGGACGGCGGCTGCTCTCGGTGTGACGGCGATCGTCGCCGCGGCGGGACGGCGGCGGGGGCGCGCGCCGGCCGTTTGATGAGCCCTCTGCCGGGTACCGGCCGACCATGACCACACCCCACGCGGTGATCTCCGGGGCGAGCATCGCCGGGCTGTCCGCCGCGTTCTGGCTACGGCGCACCGGTTGGGACGTGACCGTCATCGAGCGGGCGCCGGCCTTCCGTGACGGCGGCCAGAACGTGGACGTCCGCGGCGTCGCCCGCGAAGTCCTGCGGCGGATGGGCCTGTTCGACCAGGTCAAGGCGCTGCACACCACCGAGACCGGGACCGTGCTGGTCGACCCGGACGGAAAGGTCCGGGCCGCCCTCCCGTCGGCCGGCCCGGACGGCGCCACCGCCGAGCTGGAGGTTCTCCGAGGCGACCTCGCCCGGACGATCCTCGACGCCCTTCCCGCCCTCGCCAGCGTCTACGGCGACACCATCGCCGAGGTCACCGACGGCCCCGAGGACATCACCGTCACCAGTACGAACGGCCGCGTCCTGCGCGCCGACCTGCTGGTCGTCGCCGAAGGCGTCGGCTCCACCACCCGCGACCGGCTGTTCGGCTCCACGGTCGAGCGCCGTGAACTGGACATCACCATGGTCTTCGGGACCATCCCGCGCACCCCCACCGACGACAGCCGCTGGCGCTGGTGCAACCTCGTGGGCGGCCGCCAGATCCACCTGCGGCCGGACAACCGGGGCACCAGCCGGGCGATCCTGTCCTACTCCCCCGGCGACGATCTCACCGGCATGGACCGGGCCACCGCCCTCCGCCGGGTCCGGGACCGGTACGCCGGCGCCGGCTGGGAGGCACCCCGCGTCCTGGACGGCTTCGACACCTCCGACGACGTCTACATCGACTACCTGACCCAGATCCGGATGCCCGCCTGGCACCGGGGCCGGGTGGTCCTGGCCGGCGACGCCGCCTGGTGCGTGACACCCATCGGCGGCGGAGGCGCTTCCCTGGCCTTGACCAGCGGGTACGTGCTGGCCACCTATCTGGCCCGGCACCCCGGAGACCCGCGGACGGCACTCACTGAGTACGAGAGATGGATGCGCCCGCTGGTCGACGACGTCCAGCGGCTCCCACCCGGGATCCAGCACTTCGCCTACCCGCAGACACAGCTGGGCCTGACCGTACGCGGCGTCTTCGACAAGGCCCTCACCGCACCGGTCCTGGCCCCGCTGACCGCCAGGCTCACCCGGGTGGCCGACACCACCCGGACGCTGCCCGAACCACCACCGCGCACGCGCGTCTGACAGCCGATTCCGGGACCCCGGGGCGGCCGGGGCTCAGGTCACCCGCCAGGTCGACAGGAGATCCCCGTACGGATCGTCGACGGTGTGGGGGTGCTCGCCGAAGAGCATGGTGGTGCGGGTGGGCGGAAGGTAGCGCGGCCAGCCCGGGTCGAGGTCGCGGACGAAGCAGACCCACGCCGTGTGCATGACGGCCGCGACCGCCGGGGAGGCGCTGTCGCCGACCAGCAGGGCCGCGTCCGGGGAGTCCAGCGTGTCGAACGTGAACGCCAGGTCCACCGCGTGCGCGGCGCCCAGCAGACCGCCCGCCGCCGTGGAGCGCAGGTCGAACCGGTACATCCAGGTCGGCGCGGTCGCCGCGCGGGCCTCGGCCAGCCGAAGCGCCGGGATCCGGTAGAACGAGTCGGTCAGCACTCTGGCCAGCACGTCACCCGGCGAGTCGCCCGGCTGGGGGCGCGGTGCGACGCCGTGCGCCTCCGAGGTGGCCCGCACCTCCGCCGCACCGATGGCCGCGAGCGCGCCGGAGGTCACCAGCGGCAGCCGGGCCTCCTCTTCGGTGGTGCCGGTCAGCAGCGGCACCCGGTGGCCGGCGCCGTCCGCGATCGCCGCCTGCGGGTCGCGGGGCAGCACGTCCCCGTCGACGACCGGCGCGAACGGCAGCGAGGTGAGTGCCAGGCGGCCCCATCCGTCCCGGTCGGACGACGCCTGGATCCGCTGTGTCACCGCTTCGGACGCGGCGAGCACCCGGCCGGGCGGGACCGCGGCGATCGCCTCCCGGGAGAGCGGCACACCCAGTTCGGCGGCGAGCGCGGCGGCCACCTTCGCGCCGGTCGGCGCGTCCAGGGTGTTCCAGGCGGCGCCGCTCTGGGTGATGGCTGCCCGGAACAGCCCGGCGGCCCGCGGCACCGCCAGCAGTGTGGCGACACTCATCGCGCCGGCCGACTGCCCGGCGACCGTGACCCGGGCCGGGTCGCCGCCGAACGCCGCGATGTCGTCCCGCACCCACTCCAGCGCGGCGATCTGGTCGAGCAGGCCCAGGTTGCCGGTGCCGTCCGGCAGGTGCAGGAAACCTTCGGCCTGGAGACGGTAGTTGATGGTCACGCACACCACGCCGTCCCGGGCGAAGGCGGATCCACGGTACGCCCCGACCGCGCCGGACCCGCTGGTGAAACCGCCGCCGTGCAGCCAGACCAGCACCGGCAGGCCGCCCGCGCCCGGGTCCGGGGTCCACACGTTCAGGTTGAGGCAGTCGTCGCCGGCGATCACCGGCTCGATCAGGTACGGCCGCAGCGGCGCCGGATACTCGCTCTTCGGCACGGTCGGCCCATACGCGGTCGCGTCCCGCACCCCGTCCCACGGAGCGGCGGGCCGGGGCGGGCGCATCCGGTCCGCCCCGAACGGGGGCGCCGCGTAGGGGATGCCGAGGTAGGCGGGCACTCCATGATCGAGTGTGCCGCGCAGCCGTCCACTACGTACGCGTACTTCGGGAACTGATCGATCTGCCATGATCCGACCGTAACGGCAGGCTCTCGTCTCGATTTCCCGGGCGACGGGAACAGATGAGCCGGATCGGTGACCGCTCCCGTCCGGGCACGGGGATCGCCGCCGCGCGTACCCGGACAGGGGTGCCCACCGTTTTCCCGCCCGGTCAGCGGTGGTAACTGCCGATGACGTGAGTGAAGATGCGCGATCTACAGTTCACCGTATGCCCAGCACATACGTCTATCGGCTGTTGAAGACCTCCTGGGGTGTGTGGATCTCCCTCACCGCCGACGCGCGGCCACCGGGGACCCGTGATCCGCGGGCCGTCGACGTCGGTTCCGGGGTGACCCTGGTCGACGGCACGCCCGGCGCGACGCTGGACTCGGGCACGCTCGCCATGCTCGCGCTGGGGCTCACGTCGGTGGTGAAGGAGATCACGCCCACCGAGATCGTGGTGCTGGAACTGCGCTACAACGACTGCGATTTCCAGGCGGAGGGCCTCGCGGCGGCGGCCTCCGGCTGGGCGACGGCACATTTCGGGCTCCCGCCCCGGGAGATCCCGGCGAGGTTCGACCGGGCGAACAACCGCTACGTCTTCGACCTGCCGGGGCTGCCCTGACTCACGGCAGGATCTCGCCGAACGCGGCGGCGACCATGGCGGTCACCCGGCGGCCGCCGGCCCGGTAGAGAGTGGGCAGATGCCGCATCTGCGGACCGGCGTAGGCGAACCCGTCGGTATCGAGGACAGCCATCGCCTCACCGTCACGAAGAACCACCCAGAAGCGCCCGTCGTCCAGCCGGCGCTCCCCCTGCACGGGGAATCGGTCGAGGCTGCTCGGGGGCGCGTGCGAGCTGGCGCCCACGTTCCGGGCGTCCCACCGCGCCCGGTCGTTCACGGTGATCTCCATGATCCGGGCGATCGCGCGAAAGGTCAGCACGGCCGGAGTGGACGCCGGCGCCCGTTCCGGCGAACCGAGCCGAGCCGCCTCCTCGACCCGCCCGACGATCTCCCCCGGATCCTCGAACGCGACCAGCTCGGCGACGGCGACGCCGAAGGGCTCCGACAGTTCGTGCACGTGGATGCTGCCGCCACGGTTGATGTCGATCAGGGCCTCTCCCCCGCGGACCAGTCGAAGGCAGTCGTAGAAGCCGTCCATCGGGTGCGCCTCGACGAGACCCAGTTCTGGATGCCGACGAAACAGTTGACTGGCCAGCCACCACGATTGGGCGTGCAGGAACCGGTGCGCCACCATGGCGGTGATCATAGGGCGCCCGCGTCGGCTGCCAGCGGTCCCGCCACAAGGAGGTCAGTCGATCGGGGACTGGCCGGAAAGTCGCGGACCTGCAGCCGGCGATTTCGGTTATGGGTCAACTAGTCGCGTGCCCTACAGTGGGGGCATGTCGTATTCGCCGATCAGGCTCATGGACGCCCACGATATCCGGATGCTGCTGGGTGGGGTGAGCCGTCAGCGGGCCTATCACATCACCGGGCGGTCGGATTTTCCCCAGCCCGTCGCCGATCTGGCGCAGGGCAGGATCTGGCTCACCCGCGATGTCGAGATCTGGTTCGACACCCGCCGCCGGCACACTCAGCCGGGGCTCAAAAATCAATTGCGGACCCTTTGACGGTACGAGTTTCGGGGCCCTGGAAATCGGTTCGCCCTGTCCGGTCCGCGCGAGGTGGGTGGCACACCGGACCGTTCGGCGGGCGCCGGGCGAATGCGGTGGCGGNCACCGCACGGTCAGAGCAGCGTGAACTCGACGATGGTCACGTTGCCGGCCCGGTCGTACACCGCAAGCTTGTTGGGTCCTTGAATCGCACCGAACACGCCGGGCTTGACGAAGTTCAGATCGGACCACTTGTTGTCGGTCAGATCCTTCACCTTGCCGTTGAGGACGGCCTTGTCGATCAGCCCCTCGTCGAACAGTTTGAAACTGACCTCACGATAGGGCTCCCGCGCACCGTCCTTGACCGTCACCGTGGGTGCTGTGGTGTCGCTCGGCTTCCGGACCAGACCGGCGATGGCGTCCGCGAGCGCCGTGGTGCTCGCGGCGACCCGGGCCGGGGAGGCGTCGGCGAGTGCCGCCTTGGCCGCTTCGAGCGCGGGCAGCAGCGGACGCCAGCTGGCCGGCGTGTAGCTCAGGCTGTCCAGCCCGTTCGCCCGCTCGACGAGCGCCTCCAGCTCACCGGTCGGCACGGTCACCGTCACCGGACACTGGACGTACTCGTCGCCCGCGCCGTGGGTGAACAGCAGCGAGGTGGTCCCGCTGTCACCCGCCGTCAGGTCCACGGTGACCCGGCCGTCGTCGTCCACCTTCGGGGTGCCGACGCTGACCACCGCATCGTCGAGTGCGATGACCGACACCTGGGCACGAGGCGAGATCGAGGCGGCGGCGAGGGTCTTCTTCTCCCCCGGCGCCAGCCGGAGCGGCGTGGTGGCGCAGGTGAGCGTGTGCCCGCCGTACACCTCGAATTCGAAGATCGACATCCCGTACTTGGTGGCCGGCAACCCGATCACCCGCACGTGCCGGACCGGGGCGGGAGCGAAGTCGATCACGTTTTTCAGCTCGTCCGACGACTTGCGCACGTGCGCCAGTTCGGTCCAGGTAGAGCCGTCGGCCGATCCTTCCACCCGGAAGTCGTTCGAGGTGGCCGCCTCCCAGGTGACGACCGCCTGGTTGACGGTCCGCACCGAGCCCAGGTCCACCTGGAACCAGCGCTTGGTGGTGTACGGCGCGTCCTGCCGCAGCGACGCCCACCGGGTGGTCGGGTTGCCGTCGACGGCGTTGACCCCGCCGAGGGTCGCGTTGTAGACCGAGTCGACGGTGACCGGCCGGCGCAGCGCCAGATTCTCCCGCCCGGTCGACGCGGCCGGAGCGTCGGTGACCCGGTCGTCGCCGAACACCTCGAACTCCCAGAGCGAGACGGCGTACTGGGTGGTGCTGCGCTGCACCGCCTGCATCCGCACGAAACGCGCGGTCCCGTCGACTCTGATCAGGTCGACGCCACCGTCGGAGGAGGTGGCGGCGGTGGAGGTGTCCCGCCAGTCCCGCCCGTCGTCGGAGAGCTGGATCCGGTACTGCTTGGCGTACGACGCCTCCCACCACAGCCGCACGGTCCGGACCGGCTGCACCGAGCCCAGGTCCACCTGCACCCAGGCGTTGTCGGCGTTGTTGCCGATCCACCGGGTGTCCATGCTGCCGTCGGTGACGTTGCCCGCACCACTGCCGGAGCCGGACGCGGTGGCCGCCCGCCCGAGGGCCTGGTTGACACTGGTCTCGGTGGTGAGTTCCCGCACGGCGTATCCGGAGCCGGCCACCATCAGCACCCGGACGTAGGCGGCCGGGGTCGGTGCGATGCCGAGTTCCACCCGCCCGCCGGTCCCGTCCGGGACGTGGCTGCGGTCGGTCCAGGACCTGCCGTCCATCGAGGTCTGCACCAGGTAGCGCGTCGCGTGCCGGGCGCCCCAGTCGATGGTGACCTTGGTGAGCAGGGAGCCGGGTTCGAGCTCCTTACGCAGCCAGGCGGTCCCGTCACCCTCGGCACGCCACTCGGTCGCGGTGTCACCGTCGCCGGCGAGCGCGGCGTCACCACTGGACGCCGTGTACGCGGAGCGTCCACCCGGGGCCAGGCCGACGGTCACGGTCCGGCCGAGATCCGCGCCGGAGCCGAGCGCCACGGCCGCGTACCCGCTGGTGTTCGGTCCGTGCAGTCCGACGTGCACGACGAGCCCGGGCCGGCTGGGGTTGGCGACGCTGGCCCGCGGGGTGTCGCCGGATTCGTCGAGCATCACGATCGCGGGCTGGCTGACCTCGAGGGTCCGCCCGGAGCCGAGGTCGAGCCGTCCGCCCTGGTAGAAGGTGGCCATGGTGCGCTTCAGCCCGGCGTGCCGGACCGCCTGGATCGTGTCGTCGTTGCGCAGCACCTCGACGGCGGGGCGGGCCGCGTACGCCTTGACCTGCTCGGCCTTCTTGGCGGGCAGAACGATGTACTGGTAGGTGGCGTCGGCTGGTTTCACCCCGTGGTCGAAGTGCAGGGTGAAGGCGTCCCGGCTGACGGCGTCCTGCCCGATCCAGTTGCCGGTCTGCGCCTTGTCGGACACGGTCAGGTGCTGGCCGACCGGAAAGACATAACCGACTTCATCGTTGTACGCCCACGAAGGGCTGTCGACGACACGGGTGCCGGACACCGGTGAACCGTCGACCGTGGCGTTGTCCTTCGCCACCACCTGGTTGACCGTGGTGTGGACGGCCGCCGCCGAGTCGGAGCTGATGCCGGCGCCGAGCGCGACCATCTCGTCGTCGAAGTAGTAGTAGCTCTTGCCACCCTTGGTCGCGGCCCGGTCCAGGGAGTGGACGCTGGCGCCGTACCTGCCGTCGGAGACGCCTCCGGTGAAGCTGCCGCCGTTGCCGGTGGAGCCACGGGTCTGCTCCTTGACGTACGGCGCGGTGGTTCCGGGGTAGTGGAACCAGTCGAAGGCCGGGCCGAGGTCCAGATATTCGCGGTTGGTGACCTGGATCGCGGTGGCGCCGGCGCTGTTCCAGACGATCTCGTTGCCGATCTCGGGCCGGAAGGTGGACCGGTATTCACTGCCGACGGTCTTGCTGGAGTTCAGCCGGGTGACGATGCCGTAGCCGTCGCGCAGGTGCGAGCTGAGTTCGGAGCGCCAGAAGTACTTGTTGCCGGTCACCCCGTTGGTGCGGGTGGTGCCGCGGACGCTGTCGAGCAGGGCGCGGTACGACGTGGCGTACAGCGGATCGGTGCGGACCATCTTGGTCAGCGGCTCGATGAACTCGGCGGCGTGGCTGGTGACGCCCTCGATGGTCTGCGGCGGACGGTAGTTGAGGTAGAGCATGCCGACCTCACCGCGGATCATCCAGCGGGTGCCGCTGACGATGTAGAACGCGATGGTGTCGAGATGGTCGCGGCTGAGGGCGTAGGCGGTGCCGCGGGCGGCGTCGGCCCAGAGCGCCACGTTGGTGAACAGGGCCATGCCGTAGCCCTCGCTGTAGAGCTGCGCGCCGTGGGCCCAGAAGCTGGCGTCCGGCTGGACGGCCTCGCGGACGGTCCCGGAGTGGTCGACGGCGACGGTCTGGACCATGGTGTCGAAGCCGGCCCGGATGTCGTCGGCGTTCTTGGTGGCGAGGGCTTCGAACAGGTAGTTGGTGGTGCGCCAGGCCCCGTTCGCACCGACCGGGTCACGTTTGCCGGTGTTGTGCTTGAGGGTGACGGCGAGGGCTTCGGGGCTGAGTTCGTCGCCGACGAAGGTGGAGATGCGGCCCATCGCGATGGACTCGCCGATCTCGGTCTCCCACCAGTTGGTGTTGCCGGGGTCGGCGGTGTCCCAGTAGGTCAGGGCCCGGCCGAGCGCGGTCAGCAGCTCACGCTTCTGATAGCCGGGGGCGGACGGTTCGCGGTAGGCCTGGGCCATCGCGACCATCCGGTACAGGGCGATGTACGCCGACCAGGTAGCCCCGTTGGCCGAGCTGGTCCGGTCGGCGTAGTTCACGTCGGCCCAGGACCCGTCGGCACGCAACGTGGCGACGTAGTCGAGGGCTTCGGACGTACGGCCCAGGTAGATGCCGTTGGCGATTTTGACCTGGTCGCCCTGGGCCAGGTAGTACTCCTGCAACCGGGAGTTGATCGTCGCGACGCTCTCCTCATGGGACGGGGAGGGCGCGGCGAGAGCAGGCGTAGGGCCGATGAGCAGCAGACTCAGGGCTATCGCGACGATACGTCTCACGCTCTCTCCTCACGGTGCAGTTCGGCGACGCCGATCCGGGAGTCGGCCATGCCGTAGAAGACGAAGGTGCGGCCGTCGATCTCTTCGATCGCGGTGGGGAAGACGACGTTGCCGAGCGTGCCCTGCAGTTCCTCGTCGGTCTCCGGGACGAGCAGCGGTTCCGGGGTCCGGGTCAGCACCCGTCCGGGGTCGGCCGGGTCGAGGAGCATGGCCCCGGCGGTGTAGCGGGCGCCGTACGCCAGTTCGAAGCCTTTGACGTTCGCCCCGGTGACGCCGTGGTGCAGCACGAGCCAGCCCTCGGGCACGCGCAGCGGTGCCGGCCCGCCACCGATCTTGGACTCCTCGTACGGCATCTCCGGCGCGGCCAGCAGCTTCGACCCGTGCACGACGGTGAGCGCCGACAGGTCCCGCTGCGCCTTCTCCAGGTCGACGTAGCCGATCCAGATCGCCGGGCGGACGTCGTCGATGCCGGCCGGCGCCGGGGCCCCCTCCCCCGGGCGCAGCCAGTCCAGGTCCCACATCGGCCGGTGCAGCAGGGCGAGGGCGGGCCGGCCGTCGGGGCCGGGGACGGCTTCCGGGAAGAAGACGATGTCCTTGTTGGCGAACAGGTTGAGGTCGGTGCCGAGTTCGGGCTGGTAGGTGAACCGGACCGGGCCGAGGCGGCGCCAGGTGACGGTGTCCGGGGAGACGGCGAGGGCGGGGCGGGGGCCGAGTGGCCCGTACGCGATGTAGGTCATCACGTGGATGCCGAGCGGTTCGACGAAGGTGATCCGCGGGTCTTCGACGCCGGCGTTCTGCCGGCCGCGTTCCCAGCCCTCGTCGGGGGCCAGCACCACGCCGAGACGTTCGACGTCGACCGGGACGCCGTCCTCGACGATGATGCGGGCCCGGCCGATGCGGGACACGTTGTGCTCGGCGACGAGGCGGGGGTAGAGGTAGAGGTGCCCGTCCGGGCCCCGGGCGGTGCCGGGGTTCAGCACACCCTCGACTTCCAGGGGGTTGCCCGGTTCGGGGCTCATGATGGTGCCGATCCGGCTCAGCCGGTACGGGATGGTGAGGTCGTTCGCCTGGATCATTACCTAGCCTTGAGGGGTCTGGTCAGCCTTTGATGGCCGAGCCGAGGTTCGCCGAGGTGAAGTAGCGCTGGAAGGTCAGGAACAGCACGACGGCCGGGATCGCGAGGACGCAGGCGCCGGCCAGGACGGCGCCCATCGGGTTGGCCTCGAAGGTCGAGTTGGCCTGGGAGAAGTTCGCCAGGCTCACCGCCAGCGGCTGCATCTCGGCGTCCTTGGTGATCAGGAACGGCCAGAGGAACTCGTTCCACGGGCCGATGAAGGTCACCAGCATCGCGGTGAGGACCGCCGGGCGCACCAGCGGGACCGCGATGGACACCAGGATCCGCAGCTCACCGGCGCCGTCGATGCGGGCGGCGTCGAAGACGTCCTTGGGGATCTGCAGGAAGTACTGCCGGAAGATCAGGACGGCCACCGAGTTGACGGCGAACGGCAGGATCATCCCGAGGTAGCTGTCGGCCAGGTGGAAGTAGCGGACCACCATGACGTACAGCGGCACCATCAGCAGCTGGAACGGGATCGCCTGGACCAGCAGGACCAGCGCGAAGACCAGGCCCCGGCCGCGGAAGGAGAGCACGGCGAGGGCGTAGCCGACGAGCAGGCCGAGCACGAGGGTGCAGCCGACCACCCCGGCCGTCATGATCAGCGAGTTGACCAGGGCGCCGACCAGGTCGATGGACTCGTTGACGCCGCGCAGGTTGTCCAGGGTCAGGTTGCCGGGCAGCGGCAGCAGGCCCAGGACGCTGGTGTCGCGTTCCTTCTGCAGCGCGCCGATGATCATGTAGTAGAACGGCACCAGCGCGAGGAACGCCCCGACGGCCAGGACCACGAAACGCAGCGCGGTGAGCGGGCCGCCCCGCCGGCGGGTGGTGGGCATGTCAGCCCTTCCTTTCGGTCAGGCGGCGCGAGAGCAGCGACAGGGTCATCACACCGAGCACCAGGATCACCCCGATCGCCGCGGCCACGTCGGGTTTGGCCTGTTGGATGCCCTGCTGGTACATCAGCAGCGCGGGGGTCATCGACGCGTTGTCCGGGCCGCCGCCGGTGAGCAGGTACGGCTCGGTGAAGATCTGCCCGGCCATGATGATCGAGAGCAGGACGACCAGGGACGTGACCGGGCGTACGCCGGGCAGCGTGACCGTCCGGAAGCGGCGCCAGGTGCTCGCGCCGTCGACGTCGGCCGCCTCGTACAGCTCCTTCGGCACGCTCTGCAGCCCGGCCAGGTAGAGCAGCACGTAGAAGCCGAGGTTCTTCCAGGTCACGTAGACCGCGATCAGCGGCATGATCAGGTCCTGGTTGGCCAGCCAGGTGGTCTGCGGGGCGAGGTCGCCGAGCAGCCGGTTGACCACGCCGCTGCCGTTGAACATGAAGATCCACACCGCGAGGGTGGCGACCGAGGCCGTGACGTACGGGATGTAGTACGAGACCCGGAAGAAGACCTTCCAGCGCACCACCGCGTTGAGCCCGCTGGCCAGCAGCAGGGCCAGCACCACGGTCAGCGGCAGGTTGATCGCCAGGAAGATCAGCAGGTTGCCGAACGCCTTGCGGACCACCGGGTCGCCGAGCACCTGCTCGAAGTTGTCCAGTCCGACGAACGGGTGCGGCACCTGGACGCCGGGTGCGGTGAAGAAGAAGTCGTGGAAGGCCATCCACACCCCGAACCCGAACGGGATCAGGAAGACGACCACGACGAACGCGGTGTACGGGGCACTGAGCAGCAGTCCGAGCGGGTGCTCGCCGAGCAGGCGCTGCAGGGGCCGGCGGCGGCGGGGCCCGCCGGGAGACCGGGTGTCACTCCCGGTCTCCCGGCCCCGCGACCGGGGCTCCGTCTGACGGAGGGTGGTCACCGGATCAATCCGACAGCTTGTCGATGTCGGCCGCCGTCTGGTCGAAGGTGTTCAGGTCACCCTTGCCGGACTGCACGGTGCTGCTCCACGCGTCCCGGAAGGCCTGCATCTTCTCGGCGAGCCCGGCGACCGTCGGCACGTCGACGGCGAGCGGGACGGCGGCGGCGAACGGCTGGAAGAACGGGTTCTCCGCCAGGTAGTCGGCGGCCAGGGTGGGCACGTCGGTACGGGTGGGGAACTGCCCGGTGGTGGTCAGCAGCGCGAGGTCGTTGTCGTTGTTCGTGGCGAACTTGGCGAAGTCCCAGGCCGTCTGCTTGTTCGCACAGGCGGTGTAGAGGCCGATGTTCTTGGAGTCGGCGAACGTCGAGGTGGCGTCGGCGGCCTTGCCGGCGGTGGTGGGCAGCGGCACCACCCCGAACTCCACCTTGCCGTCGAACTGGCCCTTGCCCCACGGCCCGGCCACACCCATCGCGGCGACCCCGTCGGCGAACGGCCCGGCCCACATGTCGCCGCTGTACGCCTCGGCCGACGAATAGCCGTTGGCGTAGAGGGTCTGCCAGAACTGCAGCGTCTCCTTGCCCTGCGCACTGGCGAAGGTGGCCTTGCCGTCCTTGACGAACTGCGTGCCGTCGGAGTTGGCCAGGTAGAACGGGTAGAAGTCGAAGTTGACGTTGGTGTAGTCGGAGGTCGCGGGCGGGTAGATCGCCACGTCCGCGGCGCCGGCGTCCTTGATCGCCTTCGCGGCGGCGAGGACCTCGTCGTAGGTCCGCAGGGCCGGCTTCTCCGGGTCGAGCCCGGCCTTCTGGAAGGCCGTCTTGTTGTAGTAGAGCATGAACGGGTTGGTCTTCCAGGGCAGCTGGTAGAGGTCGCCGTCGGCGCTGCGGAAGCCGTCGGCGGCCGGGCCGGAGCGGCCGGTGACGAACTGCTCGGCGTCACCGAACGTCTTGGACAGGTTGACCAGGCCGCCCTGCTTCTGGAAGGCGGGGACGGCGGCCGGGGCGGTGTTGAAGACCAGGCACGGGGCGTTGCCCGCGGTGATCGCCGCCGCGATCACGTCCTCCGACGACTTGCCGGCCGGGATCGCCTGGGCGGTCACCTGCTTGTCGGCGTTGGCCGCGTTCCAGGCCTCGACGACCTGCTTCGACCAGGCGATCTCCTGCTCGTTGGTGGAGGTCCAGATGGTGATCGGGCCGCTGGTCAGCTCGCCGCCCGCGCCGCCGGATCCGTCGGACCCGCACGCGGCCAGTGGAATCAGCATTATCGAGGCTGCGGCCGACGCCGCCACTCGTGTCAGACGCCTCATCGCGTTCTCTCCTCAAGTCTTTTCGTCGCCGGGGTGCTCCGCCCTCGACATGGCGATCAAACCGGTTTAGGTGATGTGTGTCAAGGTCGTTAACTAAAGTGCCTGGAGTGTTTCGGATTTTCGGCGATATGCCAGCTGAGCTGCCACTAAACTTCTTCTAAACTCTGCGGTAGAGTTTGGGCCGTGACCGAACCGCCCGCCCCTCGCAAGCGCGTGGTGATCGCCGATGTGGCAGCCCGCGCCGGCGTCTCCAAGAGCGCCGTCTCCTTCGTCTTCAACAACCGCCCCGGCGTCAGCGACTCGGCCCGCGAGCGGATCCTGCGCGCCGCCGCCGAGCTCGGCTGGCGCCCCAGCGCCCGGGCCCGCGCCCTGTCCCGCAGCCGCACCCAGGCCGTCGGGCTGGTCATCCGCCGCGACCCCGAGCTGCTCAGCACCGACCCGTTCTTCCCCCAGTTCATGGCCGGCGTCGAGATCGGACTGACCCGCCACGACTACTCCCTGGTGCTGCAGGTGGTCGGTGACGAGCAGTCCGAGCGGGCCGCCTACCAGCGGTTCGCCGACACCTCCCGGGTCGACGGCGTCTTCCTCACCGACGTGCGCATCGGCGACACCCGCCCGCGCGAGGTCGGCGAGCTGGGCCTGCACGCCGTCGTGCTGGCGCCTGAGGACGCCGCGCCCGGCGAGGGCATCCCGATCGGGATGAACGACGCCGACGGCATCCGCCGCGCCGTGCACCACCTGCACTCCCTCGGCCACCGGCGGATCGCCCACGTGATGGGCGCCCCGATGTATGTGCACACCGAGGCCCGCCGCCGGGCCTGGCACGACACCCTCGTCGACCTCGGCCTGCCGGAGGGCACGGTGGTGACCGCCGACTTCACCGGCGCGTCCGGCGCCCGCGCCACCCACGAGCTGCTGGATCTGGCCGAGCCGCCGACCGCCATCGTCTACGGCAACGACCTGATGGCCATCGCCGGCATCTCCGCCGCCATCGACCGCGGCGTCCGCGTCCCCGAGGACCTGTCCGTCGTCGGTTTCGACGACATCCCGCTCGCGCCCTACGCACGCCCGCCCCTGACCACGGTCCGGCAGAACGTGGTGGCCTGGGGCACCGCCGCCGCCGAGACCCTGGTCGCCGCGGTCGAGGGCCGCGAGCCGGAGCCGGTCCACCTGCCACCGGTGGAGTTCGTGGTCCGCGGCAGCGCCGGCCCCACCCGCGACCGGCGCCACGACTGACCGGGCCGGCCGGGGCGTGGGTGTCCTGTTCTGATCGGGGGTACCGGATCGCCGCCTAGATCATCGGGATCGTCTCGGTGGCGATCCGGCGTGCACACATCCTCTACACAATCGCGGCTTACCCTTCCCCGGTGATCATCCTTTTCGGTCTTCTGACCGTGGTGGCCGTGCCGGTGGCGGTGCTCGCGGTTCTGGTGGCGCAGATCCGCGAGGTGGACCGGACCGTGCCGCTGGCCGTGCAGCCGCCGCCCCGGGTGGAAGGGCTGTTCGGGCCGCGGTCTCCCGGGCCGCCGCTGCGGATGGCGGTGCTCGGGGACTCGTTCGCGGCCGGGTACGGGGTGGCCAAGCCCCGCGAGACCGTCGGCGTGCTGCTGGCCGGTGCCGTCGCCCGGCACCTGCGGCGGCGGGTGCTGCTGCACCGGGTCGCGGTCGTCGGCGCGATGTCCAGCGACCTGGCGCACCAGGTGGACGCGGCGCTGCGGCACGAGCCGGAGGTGGCTGTCGTCTACATCGGCGGCAACGACGTCACCCGGTTCGCCCCGCTGGACCGGTCGGCCCGTGAGCTCGGCGCGGCGGTGGCGCGGCTGCGCGCGGCGGGCTGCCGGGTCTTCGTCGGAACCTGCCCCAACCTGCGGATCCTGCCACCCCTGCGACCGCCGCTGCGCTGGCTGGCGGCGTGGCGCAGCGCACGGCTGGCCGCCGCCCAGACCGCCGCGGTGCTCGCCGCCGGTGGGCATCCGATCTCGCTGTCCGAGCTGCTCAACCCGCACTTCGAGGCCGATCCGGCGCGGATGTTCGGCCCGGACCGGTTCCATCCGTCGGCCGCCGGATACGCCAAAGCGGCGGCGGTCAGCCTGCCGACGCTGCTGGCCGCGCTGCGCGCCGAGGGCGTGGTACCGCGGTACCAGCCGGAGTGGGCACCGCGGTCGGATGGCACGGCAGCCGCCCGTCCGTAGCGTCCTTGCCGTGATCGAGGTGCATGAACTGACCAAGAGGTACGGTGCCGTCCCGGCCGTACAGAATGTGTCGTTCCGGCTGGAAGCCGGTGTGGTGAACGGCTTCGTCGGGCCGAACGGGGCCGGCAAGTCGACGACGATCCGGATGATGGTGGGCCTGGACCGGCCGACGTCCGGGCACTGCCTGATCGACGGCCGGCCCTACCGGGGGCTGCCGGCGCCGCTGCGCTCGGTGGGCGCGCTGCTCGACGTGGAGGCGATCCATCCCGGTCGCAGTGGGCGCAACCATCTGCGGGTGCTGGCCCGTTCGCACGGCATCACCGCCCGCCGCGCCGACGAGGTGCTGGAGATGGTGGGGCTGGCCGGTGCCGCGGACCGGCGGGTCGGCGGGTATTCGCTGGGCATGCGGCAGCGGCTCGGGCTGGCCGCCGCCCTGCTCGGCGACCCGGCCGCGCTGCTGCTGGACGAGCCGGCCAACGGCCTGGACCCGGACGGCATCATCTGGATCCGGTCGCTGCTGCGCGGCCTGGCCCGGGAGGGGCGGGCGATCCTGGTCTCCAGCCACCTGATGGGCGAGCTGGCGCAGACCGTCGACCGGCTGATCGTTCTCGGCCGGGGCCGGGTGCTGGCCGACGCGTCGCTGGCCGACCTGGTGTCCCGGCACGCGCACCGGGTGGTGCGCACCCGCACCGACGACCCGGACGGCCTGGAGAAGCTGCTGCGCGAGCACGGCGCGGCGGTGGCCCGGCGGCCGGACGGCAGCTGCGAGATCAGCGGGCTGACCGGCGACGAGGTGGCCGTGCTGGCCCACCGGAGCGGCGTGCTGCTGTACGAGAACACCACCGTCGCGGCTTCCCTGGAGGACGCCTACCTCACTCTCACCCAGGAGGCCCGCCGATGACCACCAGCACACCGGAGGTACGCCTGACCCTGCCCCGGCTGATCGGCGCCGAGTGGCTGAAGGTGCGTACGCTGCGCTCGTCCTGGTTCTGCCTGGCCGTGGCCCCGCTGCTCGCGGCCGGTGGTGGCGCGCTGTCCGCGCTGGGTTTCGCCGATCCGGAGCTGACCGGCGGGGTGAGCGCGCGGGACGCGGTCACCGAGGTCCTGGCGTCGGCCTCGGCGGGGCTGCAGATCGCCGTCGTGGTCCTCGCCGTGCTCGTGCTGAGCAGCGAATACACCGGCGGCGCGATCCGGGTGACCCTGGTGGCCGTACCCCGCAGGCTGGGTCTGACGGCCGCGAAAGCGGCGGTGGTCACGGTCGCTGTGACCGTCCTGGCCGGCCTGTCCCTGACCATCGCGTACGCCGTCGCGTTCCCCCTGCTGGACCGCGGTGGGCTCACCCCGCCGCGGTACGGCACAATGCAGGCGCTGCTGGGCGCGGAGATCGGATACAGCGTGCTCGTCGCGCTGTTCGCATTCGCCGTCACGCTCACGGTCCGCAACACGGCAGCCGGTGTCGGTCTCACCCTGGGTGCCGTCCTTCTGCTGAGAGTGGTGCTGTTCATGCTCGACCCGCTGGTCCGGTTCGATCTGCAGAGTCTGGCGTTCGCGCCGGCCGCGACCCGGGTCTGGACCGATCCGCTGTCGTCGGCCCTGCCGGTCGTCGCCGCGTGGCTGCTGGTGCCCGCCGTGGTCGGTGCCGTCAACCTGGTCCGCCGGGACGCCTGAGTGAACTCACCGTCCCGGCCCGCCCGGTTCCGCCGCCCGCACTGGAGCACCGCGCTCATCATCCTGTGCTGCCTGCCGCTCGGCCTCGACCTCGACGTGCTCGTCGACGGGCCGCCCACCGGCGAGGACTGGTGGGCTCTGGCGGTCAACACGGTGGTGACGTTCTCGCTGCTCTGGCGGCGGTCGCACCCGTGGTGGGTGCTGGCGGTGATCGTGGCCGGGGACGTCCTGACCGCGCAGACCCAGGTGGTGGTGTACGCGGTGGCGGTGTACTCGCTGGCCGCCCACCGTTCGCTGGCCGCGGTGACGGCCGGCGCGGCCGGATCCCTGGCGGTGCTGGGGGCGGAGCTGTTCCTGCGCGGCGGCCGGGACGAGATCGCCTACCTCGGCCTCTACGGGCTGGCCGTGATCGGCGCGGTGCTGATCGGCGCGAACGTCGCGATCCGCCGCCAGTACGTGCGGGCGCTCGTCGACCGGGCCGCCCAGCTCGCCCACGAGAAGGAGCAGGAGGGCCGGCTGGCGGCCGCCCGGGAACGTGCCCGGATCGCCCACGACCTGCACGACATCGTCGCGCACAACCTGACCGTGATGGTGCGGCTGGCCGACGGCGCGACAGCCGTCGCCGACGCCGACCCGCAGCGTTCGCGCCGGGCCGTGCAGCGGGCCGCCGACCTGGGCCGGGAGGCGATGAAGGACATGCGCCGGCTGCTCGGGGTGCTGCACGACGGCAGCGACGACGTGGTCGGCGACCTGGACACCCTGGTGGAGACGTTCCGGATCGCCGGGCTGCCGGTCACCCTGCGCCGCCGCGGCGCCGACCCGACCTCGCCCGGCCTGCAGCGGGTGGTGTTCCGGGTGGTGCAGGAGGCGCTGACCAACGCGCTGCGTTACGCCGAACATCCCACCGAGGTCCTGGCCGACCTGGACTACACCGGCCCGATCCGGATCGTGGTCACCGACGACGGCCGCGGCACCGGCCCGGCCCCGTCGGTCGGCAGCGAGCAGGGCCTCAACGCCATGCGCGAACGGGCCGCCCTCTACGGCGGCACCGTCGAATCCGGACCCCAGACAGTCGGCTGGGCCGTCCGCGTCACCCTGCCCCACCCGACCGAGGAAACCGATGACTGAGATAACCCTGCTGCTCGTGGACGACCAGGAACTGCTCCGCGACGGCATGGCGATGGTGCTGTCGCAGGCGCCCGGCCTGCGTATCGTCGGCGAGGCCGGCGACGGCCGGGCCGGTGCGCTGATGGCCCGCGAGCTGCGGCCGGACGTGGTGCTGATGGACGTCCGGATGCCGATCATGGACGGCATCGAGGCGACCCGGGACGTCGTCGCCCACTGCCCCGGCACCCGGGTGCTGATCCTGACCACCTTCGACCTGGACGAGTACGCCTTCAACGGTCTGCGCGCCGGGGCCAGCGGGTTCCTGCTCAAGGACGCGCCGTCGGCCGACCTGATCCACGCCGTGCGCACGGTGGCGGCCGGTGAGGCGGTGGTGTCGCCGCGCATCACCCGCACCCTGCTCGACGTCTACCAGGGCGGACGGGTGCCGTCCCCGGCCGGTGGTGACGTGCTCGGCGAGCTGACCGCCCGGGAACGGGAGGTGCTGATCGCGATCGGTCAGGGCCTGTCCAACCCGGAGATCGCCGGGCAGCTGTTCCTGTCCGAGTCCACGGTCAAGACCCACGTCGGCCGGGTGCTGGCCAAGATCGGCGCCCGCGACCGCGTCCACGCGGTGATCTGGGCCCACACGAACGGACTGGTGTAGATGAGCGAGCGGGCCGGTCACCCGGTGCGACCCGGTAGCACCCCGATCCTGATCTGGACGGCCACCTCGGTGACCATTCTGATCGTCGCGGCCGTCCTCTGGCTCGGCTGGCCGAAGTCACCCACCGTCCTGCCCGACGGCGCGTCCCGGGTCGACGTCTACGTGATCGACGAATCCCCCGAGCTGACCACCCCGTCGGTGATGGGTGCCGACAGCGGCTGGTTCGACCGTTACACCTTCCCGTGCGGCGTCGACGCCTGGCACGTCGAGTCGGCCGGTGCGGCGATCTGCGCCACGGTGGGTGGCCCGTACGGCAAGGTCACCGTGATCGCCGGGGACGGCGGCAAGCGGATCGACGTGCCCGCCGACCGCCTGACGACGCTGCGGGACATCGCCGCCGAGAATGGCGGCGCCAGCCGGATCCTGCTGGCCCGCGACGGCGAGCCGGTCGGCATCGTCACCCTGACCGACCCGGCCACCGCGGTTCCCGCCGGCTGACCGGCCCGCCGGTGGCGCCCACGCGCCGGCACCGTCCGGTGGGTGCCGCCGGCGGTCACCATGAAGAAATCCTCATCTGATGGTCGCCGCATGTTCATGTCGAAAACGCCTGGTCGCCACCGGGCCGCCACCGGAATTCACGGAGAGCCCCCGATCATCCTCCCGGACATTGTTGAGACACCGGGATGCCGGGCGCCGCTGATGTGACGGTCCGGTCGGCCGGCTGCCCTCCATCCCGAGCGGGGAGAGGGCGATGAGTGACTTGAGCGGACCCGGTCAGCGACGGCGCCGGCCGGGCGCGCACGCGGCGCCGCCCAGGTTCCGGCCCTCGTGGTGGATCCTGGCCGTGTCGCTGGCGCTGGTCAACGTGTTCCTCCTGGTCGCGAACGTGGTCAAGATCCGGGCGAAGGGGCACTTCACCGATCGCCGATGGGCCGGCCACCTGGACGGTTCGTACTCCGAACTGCTCGGCCATGTCACGCTTCTGGCGGCGGCCGTGGTCCTGATCATCATCTGGCGCGAACGGCACTCGACCGCTCACGGGGTCTGGGCGCTGGTGCTGGGCTTCCTGGTCGCGGACGACTTCCTGCTGCTGCACGAACACTTCGGTGGCCTGCTGGCCCGGACGGTCGGCCTGCCCTCGGTCATCGGCTTGCGTCCGCAGGACCTCGGCGAACTGCTCGCCTGGGCCGGGCCGATGGCCGTTCTGGGGAGCGCGGTGCTGATCACCCATGTGCGTGCCCGCGGATTCGCCCGGCGGCACTCCTGGACCTTGCTCGCGCTGATGGCCGCGCTCGCCGGATTCGCCGTCGTCGTCGACATGGCCCCCTTCGTTCTGAAGCCCTGGCTCAGTACCCGCGAGTACGTCGCCCTCACCCTCACCGAGACCGCCGGGGAACTGGGCGTGATGACGCTCTTCCTGATAGCCGCGCAGCACATGCTCCAGAGCCGGAACGATCACGGGAGGCGGCGCCCACCGACCTCGATCGTCCAACGCGGACATCGCCGCCCGGAGCTGATCCGGTGACGTAACACCCGACGGGTACCGTCCCTGCGACCACGGGGCGGTACCCGCACAGGGAGGGATCATCATCACCACCAGCATGGAGCACGGAACCGAACCCGTGCTGATCGGCCGTCGGGACGAGACCCGGCACATCAGCGGGCTCCTCGGCGCGGCCCGGACCGGCACGGGCGGCGCCCTGGTCCTGCGGGGCGAAGCCGGCATCGGCAAGAGCGCCCTGCTCGACTTCGCCGGCCGGGACGCCACCGGATTCCGGGTGGTCCGCTGCTCCGGCTCCCGGTTCGAGTCCGACCTGCCGTTCGCCGCACTGCATCAGCTGTGCCTCTCCCTGCTGCCGCACGGCGCCGGGCTCCCGGACACCCAGCGGGAGGCCGTCCAGCGGGCCCTCGACGACGGCTCGGCGCCCACCGGCGCGTTCCGGACCAACACCGCCGTGCTGTCCCTGGTCACCACCGTCGCCCGGGACCGGCCGTTGCTCATCCTGGTCGACGACGCCCAATGGCTGGACACCGTGTCGGCCCGGACCCTCGCCTTCACCGCCCGTCGGCTGTCCGCGGAACCGGTCGTGGTGCTCGCCGCGCAGCGCACCCCGTGCCGGGCCTGCGGACTCGACGACCTTCCGGCCCATGTGCTGACCGGGCTGGCCGACGAGGAGGCACGAACCCTGCTGCCCGACGGCGGCGACCCCCGGGTGCTCGAACGGCTCCGGGCCGAGGCGCGCGGAAACCCGCTGGGTCTTCGCCAGCGCCTCGTGGCCGGCGGCTACGCACCCGCGGACACGGCCACCGCACCGTGCCGGGTCGAACGGCGATACCAGGAGCGTTTCACCCGCGCGTCCGAAACCGCGAAACTGCTGCTGGCGGTGGCGAGCGCCGACCCCACCGGCAGTCCCGCGCTGTTCTGGGCCGCCGCCCGGCGGCTCGGCGTCGGCATGCCCGCGGCCGGCGCCGTCCTGACCGGAACCGGGCTGGCCGAGGTCGGCGCCCGGGTCCTCTTCTGCCATCCGCTCGCCCGCTCGGCCTGTTACCGGGCCGCCGACCCCCGGCTACGGCGGATCGCCCACCTGGCGCTCGCCGCGGTGACCGACCCCGATCTCGCGCCGGACCGGCGGGCCTGGCACCGGGCCCAGGCCTGCGCCGGCCCCGACGACGAGGTGGCCGCCGAACTGGAACGTGTCAGCCCGCCCGCGGGTGGAGCCGGCGCCGCCGCCTTCCTGGAACGCGCGGCGACACTCACCGTCGACGACGACCGGCGCACCGACCGCGTCCTGCGGGCCGCACAGGCCCATCTCGACGCCGGCGACACCGGACGGGCGGCGACCCTGCTGGCCGCCGTCGAGAGCGCCGCGCTCCACACCGAGGGACAGGTGCGGTACGACCGGTTACGTGCCCGGGTGGCGTTCACCCGGAACGACGGTGGGGACGGGCCGGGGCTTCTCCTGAGCGCCGCGGAACGTCTGGCCGAACAGGATCCGCGCCGGTCCCGCCAGTACCGGCTCGACGCGGTGGAGATGAGCCTGATGGCCGGGCGCTCCGACGCCGTGACCGGCCGCCTGCTGACCGGCGGGCCCGGTGACCCGGTGCCCGATCTGCTGGACGTCGGCCGGCTGCTGTTCGGCGGCGAGCACCACGCCGCCGTACCGCTGCTGCGGGATCTGCTGCGGGAGGACAACCGGCTGTACGAGCAACGGCCGGCGCTGAGCTACCTGTTCACGGCGGTGCTGTGGGATCCACGGGCGTCCGCGGACGGCGTCGGGAACGTGATGCGGGCGGCCCGCGAATCCGGCTCACCGGACACCCTGCGGCTCGGCCTCTCGCTGGGCGCCTCCCACGCCGCGTTCACCGGCGATCTGACCACCGCGAACGCCCTGACCGCGCGGGAGGAGGCACTCGCCAGGGCCGGGGGCAGGCCGCCCGCGCTGTGCCATCGGCTGCACGTGGCGGCGATGGCCGGCCGGCCCCGCGAGACCAGCGAACTCGTCACCCGGATCCTCGACGCCTCCGACCGCACCGGCTATCTGGCGGCCAACGCCCACTGGGCGACAGCGGTGACCGCGAACGCCCGGACGGCCTATCCCGCCGCGATGGCCGCCGCCGAGCAGGCCGTCGCCCTCGGTGACCCGCTGCTGATCGGTGTCGCCCTCCCCGAACTCATCGAGGCGTCGGTGCGCACCCGGCGCACGGACCGGGCCACCGCCGCCCTCACCGACCTGGCCCGGCGCACCACGGCGAGCGCCACCGCCACCGCGCTCGGTGTCACGGCGTACTGCCGGGCCCTGACCACCGACGACGAGGGGCAGTACCGCGAAGCCGTCGATCTGCTGAGCGAGAGCCTGCTGCTGCCCTACCGGGGCCGCGCCCACCTGCTGTACGGCGAATGGCTGCGCCGCCGCGGCCGGCTCGGGGAGAGCCGCGGGCAGTTGCAGGCGGCTCACCGGATCTTCACCGACACCTCGATGGAGGCCTTCGCCAAACGTGCCGCCACCGAGTTGACGGCCACCGGCACAGCCGGCCGGCCCGCCCAGCCGTCGACCGGGCTCACCTCTCAGGAGCAGCGCATCGCCCAGCTGGTGGCCGCCGGCGCCACCACCAAGGAGGTGGCCACCGAGTTGTTCCTCAGCCCCCGAACCGTCGACGCCCACCTGCGCAGCATCTTCCAGAAGACCGGCATCACCTCCCGCCGCGAACTGCGCCGCCGCGACGGGAGGTGACCGGCGCGCCGGATCCGGCCAAGATTTTCGGTGATCCGCAGTCCACCGCGCGCATCTACTCGGGTGACCGTCCCCATCCCCAAGGGAGTGCGCTCCATGAAGAAGCGGCTCATCGGATCCGCCGTGCTGCTCGCGGTGCCGATCGCCATCGTCGCCCTGTCCACCCTCCCCTCCTCGGCCGCCACCACCCCCGTGTCCGGTGGCGTCTACACCCTGGCCTCCGGCTCCAGCGGCAAATGTGTCGTGGTGTCCGGGGCCTCCACCGCCGACAGCGCCCCGCTGGTGCAGGTCGCCTGCCACACCGCCGCCACCGAACAGCAGTTCAAGGCCGTCGCCCAGAACGGGGCGTTCGGCCTCACCAACACCAGAAGCGCCAAGTGTGTGGACGTGCCGAACTCCAGCACCGCCTCCGGCACACAGCTCTGGCAGTACACCTGCGGGGCCGGCGCCAACCAGACCTGGTCCCTGACCGCCTCCACCGCCGCATCCGGCAGGTTCCTGGTCAAGAGCGCGTCCAGCGGCCTGTGCCTGAGCAACAAGGACGGCTCCACCGCCGGGAACAACCCGATCGTGCAGGAGACCTGCTCGGACGTCGCCCGCATGCAGTGGTCGTTCAACCAGGTGTCGGCCGGCTCCAGCTGGTCGAACGTCGCCGACGGGTTCGCGCAGGGCACCACCGGCGGCGCGGGCGGCGCCACCGTCACCGTCTCCGGCTACGCCGACCTGCTGCGGTACGCGACAGCCACCGAGCCGTACGTGATCCGGGTCAACGGCACCATGACCTCGGCCACCTACGGCTACGAGATCCCGGTCAAGTCCAACAAGACCATCGTCGGTGTGGGCACCACCGGGCGGCTCAAGGGCGGCGGCTTCTTCCTCGGCGCCGGAGTCCGCAACGTCATCATCCGGAACCTGACCATCGGTGACACCGACATGGCCGCCGACGACCCGGACGACAAGGACTACGACTACGACGGCATCCAGATGGACACCGCCGACCACGTGTGGATCGACCACAACACGTTCCAGAACATCAACGACGGCACCATCGACTCCCGCAAGGACACCAACCACGTGACGGTGTCGTGGAACCGGATGGGCGGCCACAACAAGAACTTCGGCATCGGCTGGACTGAGAACGTGGTGGCCCGGATGACCATCCACCACAACTGGATCCACAACACCAACCAGCGAAACCCCAGTGCCGACAATCTGGCGTACGCCCACCTCTACAACAACTACATGCAGAACATCACCTCGTACGGCAACTACGCCCGTGGCGCCACCAGGATGGTGATCGAGAACAGCTACTTCGAGAACGTGAAGAACCCCTACTACCCGGACACCGCGACCGGCGCCCAGCTCCGCCAGACCGGCAGCATCGTGGTGAACTCCAGCGGCCGGCAGGAGACGTCCGGTTCGGCGTTCACCCCGAGCAGCTTCTACTCCTACACCCTCGACCCGGCGGCCGGCGTGCCCGCCCTGGTCAAGGCAAGCTCCGGCCCACAGTCCACCATCGTCATGTGACCTCCGCCCGCCCGGCCGGAGCCACTGTCCGGCCGGGCGGGATCCGCCGATCGATCACACGCCGGGAGCGGCCCGCCGCATCCGATCGGTGAACGTGACATCCGGCAGCGCGCCTGCCGACTCGGCCCGGACGGCGCCTGGGCCGAGACCCGGCGGCGACCGCCGGCCTCCCCCGCTACCTGATCGACGACGCCGGCGCGGTGCCGAACGGTGTCAGTCTCGCCGGGCCGACCATGCCCGGACCGCTCCCACGACGATCACCGCGATGATCAGCAGCGGGCAGAGGAGCAGCGTGTTCAGGCCGGTGGCGCGGGGCCGGACCGCCGCAGACCAGGACCAGGATGATCGCCGCCGGCCAGGAGGCGGGCCTGTTCATCGTGGCCCGGCCGTCGGGACGGGACGGGTGGCACGGCCCCGGCCCGCGCGGAGGCCCGGCCGGGCCGAACGGGCGGGTGCGGCCCGCCCCGCTGGTTGAGACACTCCGCCCCCACAGTCGTCGCGATTCCGCCGCCGGGCGGCTGCGCGGTTCGTGTGGTCATTTCCGGCTCGATTCGAGCCGGAAATGACCACACGTTTGGTGACCGTCGCATTCGCCCGGTGGTCGCCGGGCGGTCCGGTGGGACGCCCGCCTCGCGGGGACGAGGCGGGGCGGCCCGATTTCTGTGGAGCCGACGGGCGTACCGTAAAGGGATTTCTCAGGGTTTCATGGGATCGTCCACTTCTGGGCTCCGGTGCCGTTGCAGGTCCAGAGCTGGACCACGGTGAAGTCCGCCGAGGAGCCGCCCGTCAGGTCGAGGCATTTGCCGGCGTTCGGGTTGACCAGGTCGCGGGCGCTGCTGAAGACCCATTGCTGGGCGCCGGTGCCGTTGCAGTCCCACAGCTGGATCCTCGTGCCGTCGGCGGTGCCCGAGCCGGACACGTCCAGGCATCGGCCGGCGGTGCGGATCGTGCCGTCGCCGGGCAGCGTCCACCGCTGGGTGGCGTCGCCGACACACGAGTACAGGTCGACGGCCGTGCCGGCGGCGGTGTTGCCGCCCGCAGCGCCGATGCACTTGCCCGCCAGGCCGGTGATCGGGCCGGTCCGCCCGCCACCGCCACCACCGTCGGTGTTGACGAACTTCCAGGTCACCGGGAGTACGCCCGGAGTGTTCGACGGATCGACCGAGGCGAACCGGGCGAACGCCGCCTGACTCAGGTCGATGTGGCCGGCGGCGCAGGACGGGCATTTGTCCTTCACCGGTACGGTGATCGTCCGCCCGTTGTAGGTCACCTCGACGCCGATGCCCTGGCAGATCGGGTCCAGGTTCGGGTTGGCGGTGGTCCACCAGGTGTGGGAGACCGCGACCAGCATCTCGGTGGCGGCGTTGATCGGCGTGCCGCACGAGCCGTAACCGGCGTCGTTGTAGAAGGTGGTCTTCCCGGTCATGACCTGGCCGATCGGGACGGCCGCGGCGGGGCCGGCCGGCAGCAGCACGGCGAACAGCACCGCCACCGCCAGCAGGATCCGGCGTCCCATCAGCAGTAGAGGTTGCTGCCGGCCGCGACACCCAGGATCTGGGTGAACCGCAGGTACGCGTCGACCCGGCTCTGCACCTGGCCCGGGTTCGCCCCGTTGCATTCCAGGGTGCCGTTGATGGTCCGGATGGTCTGCCCGAACCCGGCCCCGTTGACCATCGCGTTGTGGCCGGTCATGCTGCCCGCGCCGGTCGACGTCATCCAGAACCACAGGCCGGTCTTCCAGGCCGTCGCGGCGTTGTTCTGCACCTGCCACGGGTCGTTGAGCAGGTTGATGCCGAGCGCGTCACCGGCCGCCTTGTAGTTGTAGTTCCAGGACAGCTGGATCGGGCCGCGACCGTAGTAGGCGGCCTGCCCGGCCGGGCACCCGAACGGCTGGTTCCAGTCACAGTAGTGCGGGTAGTTGGCGGTGTTCTGCTCCACGATGTGGACCAGGCCGCCGGTCTCGTGGTTGACGTTGGCCAGGAACGCCGCCGCCTCCTGCCGCCGGACGGTGTCACCGCCGGCGCCCGCGAACGCCGGATAGGCGCTTATCGCACTGATCAGCCCGCTGTACGTGTAGAAGCCGTTGCGCCCCGGGAACATCTGGTTGAACTGGGCCTCACTGACCACGAAACCGCCACCCGGGTTGCCGCCGGCCGCCGGCACGTTCCACTTCTGCGCGCCGGTGCCGTTGCAGGTCCACAACTGGACGATGGTGAGGTCGGCCGACGACCCGCCCTTCAGGTCCAGGCACTTGTTGGCGTTCGGGTTCACCAGGTCGCGGGCGCCGCTGTACTCCCATCGCTGCGCGACCGTGCCGTTGCAGGTCCACAGCTGGATCCTGGTGCCGTCGGCGGTGCCCGCGTTGGAGACGTCCAGGCATTTGCCGGCGGTCCGGACGGTGCCGTCACCCGGCCGCGTCCACTGCTGGGTGGCGTCGCCGACACAGGGGTAGAGGTCGATCGCCGTGCCGTCGGCGGTGTTGCCACCGGCCGCGCCGATGCACTTGCCGCCCAGCCCGGTGATGGTGCCGGTGGCGGCCGAGGCGGGCGAGATCGAGAAACCGGCGAGACCGGCCGCGGTGACCAGGCTGATGAGAACAGCGAGCAGGGTCCTACGCACGTCAGGGATGCTCATGCAAGGAAGTCCGTCCTTGTCGATTCTGCCAAGGGGCCGCGGCTACCTCATATGCAACACCGTCGTACATCGACGTGTAAAGATATGTAAGGTTTCTTGTTTTTAGCGCGGGCGCTTGACCGCGACCCCGCCGTACACGAAGACCTCGTCGTCGGCGGGGACCGGCCGGCCCGGGACCGGATGCCAGTGATGCACCAGGCACACCCCCGGATCCAGCAGCTCCAGACCGCCGAACAGCGCCTCCACCTGCTCCCGCGTGCGGGCCTTCGCCGCGATCCCCTGCGCCCGATACCCGGCCACCCCGCGCGCCACCTCCTCCGGCGCCGAATCCGCGGTCAGTGTGGAGATCGCCAGCATGCTGCCCGGCGCCAGCGGGTCCAGCAGGGTGCGGATCACCGCGTTCACCTGGGCATCGTCGACGATGAAGTGCAGCATCGCGATCAGGCTCACCACCACCGGCCGGCTCAGGTCCAGGGTGCCGCGGACCTCCGGCGACCGCATGATCGCATCCGCGTGGGCCAGGTCGGCGTCCAGATAGGCGGCACGCCCCTGGCTGGTGCTGGTCAGCAGCGCCCGCGCGTGCACCAGAACGATCGGATCGTTGTCGACGTAGACCACCCGCGCGGCCGGATCGATGTCCTGGACCACCTCGTGCAGGTTCGGCGCGGTCGGCAGGCCGGTCCCGATGTCCAGGAACTGCCGCATCCCGTGCTCGCGCGCCACATGCCCGGCCATCCGGGCCATGAACTGCCGGTTGGCGCGCATCGACACCGCCAGGTTCGGCGAACCTTTCATGATCTGCTCGGCCGCGATCCGGTCGGCCTCGAAGTTGTCCTTGCCGCCCAGCAGGTAGTCGTAGATCCGCGCGCTGTGCGGAACCGACGTATCCAAGCCGCTCGCTCCCATCGCCCCCACGATAGTGACCCGGCGCACGGTTGTCGTCACCCACACACCTCTTGGTGGTACGCCCGACGCCCCCCCAGAATCGGGCCGCCCCGCCTCGTCCGCGCGAGCCGGGCGGCACACCGGACCGTCCGGCGGCCGCCGGGCGAATGCGGTGGTCACCGCCCTCCGCCGGCCTGGTGGACATCTCCGAGCCGGCGCTGCGGGCACAGGTGGCGTTCTGCCTGATCACTTGCGGTCAGCTTCCGCGCGGGTGACCCGACCCAGCAGAGATCTTGGTGGATTTACCACCGTTTCCGGTGGTAAATCCACCAAGATCGGCCAAGTCGGGGCCGGGAGGCGGACACTCGCGCGGGGAGTGACCGCCAGCGGGTCAGCAGCCCAGAGGAAGACTCTTCTCCGGTGGTGAAACCACCAAGATCGCCGCTGGGCGAGTCGCCGGCGGGAGGGATTGACCGCGAGGGATCAGACGGTCGAGAACAAGACCCCAGTGCCCGCGACATGCGTCCGGCGTGCGGCGTGCGTCCGGCGAGCGGCGTGCGTCCGGCGAGCGGCGTGCGTCCGGCGTGCGGCGTGCGCGTGACACCGCCGGGGTGGGCCGCCAGACGCCGGCACACGAGCCGAACAGTGCGGGCGTTCGGCGGGGCCACCCGGACGGTCGAGCACGGAGGGCGTCCGGTGCATCGTCTGGCGGGCTCGACACTCGCGACGTCCGGTCGATCAACTGGGCCGGACGGTCGCGGCTGTTCACCGTACGCAAGCAGTCTTGAATGATCACGGCGACCGCTTGCTCGCCGCCCGGCCGGAACCGGCGGATGTGCATCGGCGTCAGCCGGTCTGCTCGGCATCGCCGCGCAGGATGCAGAACTCGTTGCCCTCCGGATCGGCCAGGACCACCCAGCCGGTGCCGTCGGGTCTGCGCAGGTCGTCGACCTCGATGGCGCCCAGGGCGAGCAGGCGGGCCAGTTCGGTGTCCCGGTCGCCCTCGGTGGGGCGCAGGTCGAAGTGGATCCGGTTCTTGACCTGTTTGGCGTCGGGCACCTGAATGAACAGCAGCTGGTGCCGGCCTTCCCGGGCGACGATCAGGCACTCCTCGTCGCCGGGCTGGTCGGGGCCCTCCGGCGGGTCGGTCCAGTCCAGGACGGTCTGCCACCAGCGCGACAGGGTGTAGGCGTCGGCACAGTCGATGGAGGTGTGCGAGATGTAGGAGGTCACTGCACTATCCTGCACCCATCGATGATCATATGTGGGGGCGTCGGCGCTGTGGATCCATCGCACCGGCGGAACGAGGGTTCCGGCATGAGCCGTTTCGTGGTCTCGGGGCCGCTGCGGTTGTGGACCGAACGTTCCGGCCACCCCGGCGATCCGGCGGTGCTGCTGATCGCGGGCGCCGCCGCACAGGGCTTCACCTGGCCGGACACCCTCGTCGAACACCTGGTGGAACGGGGCGTGCAGGTGATCCGCTTCGATCACCGCGACACCGGGCTGTCGAGCACCGTCGACTTCGAGACCCACCCGTACGCGACAGCCGACCTGGCCGCCGACTGCCTGGCCGTGCTCGACGGGTACGGGATCGCCTCAGCCCACATCGCCGGAGCCTCGATGGGCGGGATGCTCGCGCAGTGGCTGGGTGTGCACGCGCCGTCCCGGGTGCGGTCGCTGACGCTGCTGACCACCGCACCGATGGGGCACCGCCCGACGTCGGTGTGGAAGCCGCCCGTCTCTGATCTGCCGCGCGGGGACCCTGATCGTGCACGGCGACCAGGATCCGGTGTTCCCGCTCGACCACGGGCAGGCACTCGCCGCGGCGATCCCCGGGGCGAGGCTGACCGTCGTACCGGGAATGGGTCACAATTTCTTCTCCCCCGGCCTGCCGGAGCGGATCGCCGGCCTGATTCAGCTGTGACGCAGTTGCTCGGCCAGCCGGTCGAGTTCCCCGATCGTCGCGGGGCCGCCGTCGGCCAGACCGCTGTGCCCGGCGACGGTGCTGCGCAGGAACCGTCGCAGCACCGTCGTCATGACGCCTTCCGGCACGGTCCGGACCAGCCCGGACCAGCGCGGGAACAACTCGGCCGGCAACTCGCGGCGCCAGCGGTGGATCAAGGACCGGATCGCGTACGTGTCCGCGGCCAGCGCTTTCGGCCCACCGGCGGCGTGCACGGCCTGGCCGAGGGGCACTTCGAGAGCGGCGTGCGTGCGTAGCCAGTCGTTCATCCGCGGCTCGGCCTGGGCGGGCAGCCCGGCGGCCCGGAAGGTGCGCACGATCCGTTCCAGGCGTGGGGTGAGGCTGCCGTCGGGCTCGCCGATCGGCATCGGGACCAGCCGGGTCACCGCACTGGACGCCCGGTAGCGGACCACGTCACCGTCCATCGTGCCGCCGTTCATCGGGAAGCCGATCAGCACCCGCCCGGGGCCGAGCGCCGCCTGCAGCGGTTGTGGCCCGGCCGCCCAGTTGAGCAGGAACAGCACGTCGCCGTCGACTCCGGCGAGCGATTCCAGCACGGCGTCCACCTGGTGGGTGCGGACGAGGACGGCGGTCAGGTCGTACCCGTTCTCGGGGCGTTCGGCAATCGGCACCGGGACAGCCCGGACGTCCGGGCTGTCTCCCTCGGCCAGCAGCACACCGTGCCGACGGAGGGCGGCCAGGCGTTTCCCACGGGCCAGCAGGGCGACCTCATGGCCGGCCTCGTGCATGCGCACGGCGAACAGGCTGCCGAGAACCCCGGCGCCGTAGACGAGCAGTTTCACCCGAACCCACTTTCATACGATCGTTTGAATCAAACGACTGTATGATAACCACATGGCGACACCCGAGACCCGGACGCAGCTCCTCGACGCCGCGGAGCATCTCTTCGCCGAGCACGGTTACCGGGGCACCTCGGTGCGGGCCATCACCGACCGGGCCGGGGCCAACCTGGCCGCCGTCGGCTACCACTTCGGGTCCAAGGCGGACCTGCTGGCCGAGGTGTGCCGCCGGGCCGTCGAGCCGATCACCAGCGCGCAGGCCGCCGGGCTGGACCGGCTGTTGGAGCGCACCCCCGATCCGGCGGTCGCCGACCTGGTGGAGGCGTTCGTGGGCCCGATGTTCGACCTGGGCGGCGCCCGCGCCTACCGCCTGATCGTGACCATCCTGAGCGACCCGGCCGACGAGATGCGCGCCTGGAACGGCCCGGCCGAGGACACCATCCGCGACCGCTTCGCGGCGGCGTTCGCCCGCGCGCTGCCCGGCCTGCCCGGCGACGAGCTGTGGTTCCGGTTGCGTGGCATGCTGGCGGTGACCACTGTCGACCGGGTTCAGCTCTACCAGAACCCCGGCCCGGCCGGCGGCCCCGAGTCACGCCGCTGGGCGATCACCTTCCTGACCGCGGCCCTGAGCGCACCGAGGACACCCTGATGAGATCGACCCTGTCGCTGGCCGTCGAGGAGCTTCGGGTGATCGTGCGGATCGACGGGGTCGATGTCAGTCGTGCCCACGGCAACGACGGGGTGGATCCGTGGCATGTGCTGGTTCCGGTGAACCGCTTCGTCGCGACCGGTGAGCCGACGGCCACGCTGCTCGCCGGATGCCGGGGTTGCGGGCCGGACTGTTTCGCCGTCGAGGCCCGGGTCCGGCGCGAGGACGACACCGTGCGCTGGGAGTGGGACGGGGGCACGGCGTTGTTCGACGCACACGCCTACGACGCCGAGGTCGCCCGTTTCGCCGCCGACCACGGCTGGGAGACCGGGCCACGCCGGGCCGGCCGGCTCATCCTCACCGATCTGCCCCTCCCACCGGGCCTCACCGGGGTCCGGGTCACCGTGGACGGCGGCGACCTGGAGATCTGGCTCGAGGAACCGGGCGAGTACCAGATCTTCGTCCGCGTCCCCTGGGACGAGCAGCACCCGGACGAGTGCGCCGCCGCGGCCCGGAGCACTCTGACCGGGCCGGCGTCACGATGGCCCGCCACGTGGCACAGCATCAGGGCGGACCGGGAGACCCCACCGGCGTACGCCGATCCGGCGTGGCAGCGCTCGGATCTGCTGTGACGATCGCGAGGTCAGACCGTGTGCCGCGCTGCGGCTCGATTCGAGCCGCAGCGCGGCACACGACCGGGACCCGCTCGGGTTCGACCGCATCGGACATCATCGAGATGTGGGCGATCTCTTCATCAATCTGTTGGCAAGCGTCATCGCCGGTACGGCCGTCTGGCTCGCCGGTTTCCTGTTGCGCCGGCGCAAACTGAGCCGGGAGCGGGCCTTCTTCGGGCTGACCGCCGGGGCGAGTTGTCTGCTGGTGGTGTCCCGGCATTCGTCGTCGCCGAACGAGTCCAGTGTCCACCGCCGGGATGTGGCCGCCCTGGTGGAGCTGGCGACGATCGCCCGGGAGTGCGGCGCCCACGCCGACCGGGTCGGGGAGAGCCAGCCGTCCGGCGAGATCGGGCGGCTGACCGAGTTCTGTGTCGGCGGCCCCGGTGAGGCGAGCCCGCGCAGCGCCACCCACGTGCGGACGATCCTGAAGGGCGTCCGGTACGCCGAGTTCGACCCCGTCGAGCGCCGGCTGGCGTTCACCGTCGGCGGTGTCGAGTACGTGTTCAGCCCGGAGACCGGCTATGTGCTGCTGGCCCGGTTCTGGGGCCCGGCCGGTGGGCATCCGGTGTTCTTCATCGGGGGTCTGAGCGCGGGCAGCAATCTGGCCGGTGCCCGATACCTGGCGGCACGACATGCCGAGCTGGACCGTACGTACGGCGCGGATCGGCCTTTCGCTCTGGTCTTGCGGATCGTCGAGCCGGCCGCCTACGGCACCGACTTCACCGAGCTGGTCGCCGACGTGACCGAGGTGGCGTTCAAGCCGGCGGTGGAGGTGGCCTCCGGCGACGTAGATCTCCAGCAGGTCGCGGGTGGCGATGCCCCTTTCGAGGAGGGAAGGCGACATTAGCAAGGCCGGCTCCCTCCTCTTGTTTGCGTTACGACTGCAATGCTACGCTCGGTTAAATTGCAGTCGTAACGTGAACGGGAGACGCCGTGAGACTGATCCGCACCGTCTGGAACTGGGAGGTCGCCATGTGGCGCAGCCTCTACCTCTGGGTACGCCGCAAGCCCCGGCACCCGCTCGCCGAGGGCGAGACCCCTTTCGCGTACGACGGGATCATCGCCCCCGTCCTCTACACCTTCCTGGTCATGTCGGTGATCGAGATCCCGATCCTCGACCTCCTGCTGAAATACGCGCTGGGCTGGGACGAGGCCCGTGGCGTACTGCTGATCATCGGCATCTGGGGTGTCTTCTGGTGCCTCGGCCTGATCGCCAGCATGAAGGTCCACCCGCACACCGTGGGACCGTCCGGGATCCGGGTCCGGTCCGGCCACGGCATCGACTTCCCCATCCCCTGGGAGGTTGTCGAATCGGTCACCAAGGGCATCCGATCGCTGGAGGGGAACAAGACGATCCAGGTCGACGGCGACACCCTGATGGTCACTGCGGGTAGTCAAACCAATGTAGACGTTCGGCTGACCACTCCCACCCTGCTGGCCCCGCACCACGAGCCGGTCACCGAGGTACGGCTGCACGCCGACGACGCGGCCGGGTTCGTCCGGGCGGCCCGTGCCCGCCTCGGCGCCCCGGCTCTGTGAAAGCATTCCCGGCATGCCCCGCAAGGTAGATCACCAGGAACGCCGCACCCGCATCGCGGACGCCCTGATGCGGGTGGCCGCCCGGGAGGGCCTGGAGGCGATCAGTCTCCGGCACGTGGCGGCCGAGGCCGGCTGCACCACCGGCATGGTGCAGCACCATTTCCGCACCAAGGACGAGATGATGGCGTTCGCCATGGAGATCGTCCGGGAGCGCAGCGAGGCCCGGATCAACGCCGCGATGGCGGCCCTCGGCCCGGACGCCGGCGCCCGCGCCCAGCTGCGCACCCTGATCATGGCACTGCTGCCGCTGGACGACGCCTCCCGGGAGGCCGGCCGGGTCGCGCTGGCCTTCATGGCGTACGCCGCGGTCCGCCCGGAGGCGACCGCCTTCCTCCGCGAGGGCACCCCCACCATGATCGGGTACGTCGCGAGCCAGCTCCCGCACGGCACCGCGGAACGCGCGGCCGGCCTGCTGTCGATGATGGAGGGCCTGGGCATGTACCTGCTGGGCGATCACCTCAGCCCGGACCTGGCCGTCGCCGCCCTCGACACCCACCTCGACCTGCTCTGGGCTCCCCCGGTTCGGTGACAGCGCGCGGCCGTGAAAACCGTCGCACCTCCTTCCCATTGACTCACACAACGCCTGCTCACGTAGCATCACGGATACAAGTTATCCGAGTTGAGGAGTGGGGATCATGCGCGTCGTCGTCGCCGGCGGGACCGGCCTGATCGGGTCGAAACTGGTCGCGTCACTACGTTCCCAAGGTCATGACGCGGTGGCCGCCGCACCAGAGACGGGCGTCGACACCATCACCGGTGAAGGCGTCGCCGCAGCCCTGCACGGGGCGGACGCGGTGGTCGACGTGACCAACCGGATGGTCTTCGAGCCCGAGGCGATCCAGGCCTTCTTCACCACGTCGACCCGAAACCTGATCGAATTCGGCAAGGACGCGGGTGTACGCCACCACGTGGTGCTGTCCATCGTCGGCACCGACCGGCTCTCACACCCCGGTTACCTGAACGCCAAAGCGGCACAGGAGAAGCTCGTCGAGCGGTCCGGACTGCCTTTCACGATCGTACGGGCGACGCAGTTCTTCGAATTCCTGGCCACCATCGGCGCCGGCCTCGCCCAGGACGGGGCGATCGTGCCGCCCACCGCCGACCTGCAGCCGATCGCCGGTGACGACGTCGCCGCCGCGCTCGCCGACGTCGTCACCGGCACACCCCACAACGGCGCCGTGGAGATCGCCGGGCCGGAACGCGCGCCGTTCGCCCGCTTCGTCGGCGCGGCGCTGGCCGCACAGGGCGACGACCGCCCGATCCGCCCGGACGCCGCGGCCCGCTACTTCGGGGTGCCGGTGGTGCGGGACTCGCTCGTCCCGGTCGGAGCGGCCCGCCTCGCCCGGACCACCTGGGCCGACTGGTCCGCGAAACAGCCGGCCTGATCATGAACACCCGCCCCGGCCGAGGTGATGACCGACGAGGAACCCGGCGCGCGGGTCGCCCTGATGGACGCGTTCAACCGCTTCGGGTGCCGGCCCCGGCCCGCGGCTGATCCGGATCAGGGGGCCGGCCGGGATCAGTAGGCTGGCCGGGTGAAGATGTCCGGCGGCGTCGAATGGGCCCTGCACTGCTGCACCCTGCTCAGCCGGGTCACCGAGCCGGTGCCCGCGGCCCGGCTCGCCGAGTACCACGACGTCTCCCCCAGCTATCTGGCCAAGCAGCTGCAACTGCTGTCCCGGGCCGGCCTGGTCCGCTCGGCGCAGGGCAACGCCGGCGGTTACACGCTGACCCGGGAGCCGTCCCGGATCACCGTGCTGGACGTGGTCGAGGCCATCGACGGGCCGCTGCCGGCGTTCCGGTGCGGTGAGGTCCGGCAGCGCGGGCCGATGGCCACACCGGCCGAGAAGTGCACCGAGCCGTGCCCGATCGCCCGGGTGATGGACACCGCCGACCGGGCCTGGCGGGAGTCGCTGCGATCGGTCACCCTCGCCGACCTGGTCGCCGACGCGGACCGGCAGATCACCCCGGCCGACGCCGAACGGGCCGTGACCTGGCTGACTCAGGCCGGCCTGCGCACCCGGTAGCACAGGTGCAGCACCCGGTTGCCGGCGATCACCACGTCCGGGTCCTCCAGCAGGTGCTGGGCGTCGACCGAGCCGAAGAAGCGTTTGCCGGAGCCGAACACCACCGGGACGACATCCATCCGCACCTCGTCGACCAGCCCCGCGGCCAGCGCCTGGCCGCCGACGTCACCGGCGGCGATCTCCACGATCCGGTCGCCGGCCAGCTCCCGCGCCTTCGCCACCGCCGCCTCGACACCGTCGGCGAAGTGGAACGGCGCCGCCGGATCCCAGCCGTCCGGCGGCGGCCGGTGCGTCACCACCACCACGTGGGCGACCCCGCTCGGCGGTTTCCCGTCCCAGCCGCCGGTCACGTCGAAGACGTGCCGGCCGGCGATGGTCACCCCGACCCGGTCCCAGTACGGCCGGGTGTGGTCGAAGGACGCCTGCGACACCTTCAGCACGCCACTGTCGTCCAGCGCGACGTCACCACCGGTCAGCCAGTCGAACAGCGGGCCGGGCCGATCGTTGTCGTCGGCGATGAACCCGTCCACCGACACCGAGCTGTACATGACCACTGTGCCCACTGATTCTCCCTCTGGTTCGGCTACCCCTTCAGTCTGCGGGGCCCGTGCACCATCGGTCTTGTAAGAAATCAATCGGCCGGCAATGACCATCCATCGAGTGTGTGACCCGGGTATTCGCGCAGGAATCGCCGCCGGACCTCGATGTAGCGGGTCGGCGTCAACCCGGTGAACGCCCGGAACTCGTGACCGAAATGGGCCTGGTCGAAATAGCCCGCGGCCCCGGCCAGCGCACCCCAGTCGACCGGTCCGGTGGGGTCGATCGCGAACACCATGGCGGTGAAACGGTGGGCGCGGGCCAGACGTTTCGGGGTGACCCCGATCAATTCCTTATACCGTTGTACGAGGTGGGTGCCGCTGACCCCGGCGGCTGTCGCCAGTTCGCCGATCGGCACCGCGCCGCCGGTCGCCGCGATGACACCGCCGGTGTGCCGGACCAGGCCCATTCCGGCGGTCTCGTCCAGCCGTCGGGTCAGCTCGTCCTCCAGCAGCGTCAGCATCACGTCCGGACCGGCCGCCGAGGCCAGCCGGTCCCGCAATTCGACTGCGGCGCGGCGGCCCCACACCTGCTCGATCGTCACCGGGCAGTCCCGGAGCTCGGCGGCGGGCATCGGCAGGAACGGGGCCGCGCCCCACGGTTTGAAATGCACACCCACCGACCGGGAACAGGGCGGGTAGCCGAACTCGTACGCGCGGGTGGGCATGGTGATCACACAGCCGTCGGCGTATTCGCCTGCTTTCCGGTCGGCGCCGGCGCGGATCCGGAACGGTGCGCCGAGATTGACGACGAGCAGTGCCGACGGTGCGGGTGGCAACAGCAGGCGGGGGTACGGCGGGGTGCCCGCCAGGTAGTAGAGGTCGGCGATCAGTTCGTGCAGTGGTGGGCGCGGGGGCCGGGACACGTACTCCATCAGTCTCCGCGGTTTCGTCTTCTCATCAGGGCGGCGGCGCCGACCACCGCGGCACCGAGGAGGAAACCGGTGAGCAGGTGGTTCCCCGGTCGATTCACCGGCACGGGTTCGGCCTCCTCGGCCGGCGCGGGCTCTGCCGTGGGCGGCTCGGGGGCGATGTGGATGGAGGCGCTGGTGACCGCCAGGATCAGGGCGCAGGCCGCTTGCAGGATAATGATGCCGACGGCCAGCCGGGCCATTCCGTTCTCCGGTTCCGGGGTGTCCGCGGTGAAGAACACGGCGACCGAATAATAGAGGCAGGTGAGCAGGTCGGAGAGAATACCCGGCACCGTTTCCCGGGTCACCGTCAGCGCGCCGAATCGTGCGCCCTGGCCGACGGCGAAATAGAGGATCAGGGTGCTGATGAACAGGGAGTAGATGGCCGCACCGACCAGGGTCTTGACTTCGGCGAGGTAGGTTCCGGAGGCGCGGTTCTCGAAATAGCGGCCGGCGCCGTGAAAACCCAGACCATACGAGCCGATTCTTGCGTACGACACACAGGCCTCGCCGTAGAACGCCAGCAACTGTAGTACGGCCAACGTGGCCGACGCCCAGGCCAGTGTGGCCACCGCCGGTGGTGGATCGAGGATCGGGGTGCCCGCCAGGAAGAGGAACAATGCGATGTAGAGGCCGAGCGCGGTGAAATCGTAGATGCCGTGGCGGATGAACCTCACCATCGCCTTCACGGCTGGGCCGCGACGGCTTGCGGCTCTGATCAGCGGGTATTCCAGCACACCCAGAGGGAGAACGTTCCGTCCACCGGAGCGATCCAGCGCTGTCCAGTAGGCGGACTCGGTGAAATCATTCTCATGTGCATTGATCTCGGCGATGAAATCCGGGCCGCGACGGAAGATCCATCTGATGTTCGACACCGTCCCGATCAGCTTGACACCCTGCACCAGCACTAAAACGCTGCCCACGGCGATGAATGCGTGGTGTACGTTCAAGCCGCCATCCCCTCCACTTTTCCGCCCATTCTCGCGGGCCGGGCATTCACCCGCAAGACCGTCGGTGGTGCGCGCCGTCGACGACGGCTGTGGGCATGATCGGGCGGTGACCAGACTCGACGACGAGCTGATCGAACCGCGCCGGGAGATCCACCGCCACCCCGAGTCGGCCGGAGCGGAACGCCGTCCCGCGTCCCGGAGTCTTGCTCTTGGCCGCCGGCCCGCTCGCGGTCAATTCCCGCGCGAGTGTCCACCCACTTCCGACTCGGCCCCTAGCCGATCTTGGTAGTTTTACCACCTTCTAAGTCTTTTCTCAGCCACCTGATCACTTGCGGTCAATCCCTCGCGCGGGCAAACCCGTCCCGCCAAGATCTTGGTGGATTTGCCACCTTATCGGGCCTTCTTCTCAAGTGCTGGCCCGCTTGCGGTCCATTCCTCGCGCGAGTGTCCGCCTTCCAACTCCGCCGTGACCGATCTTGGTGGATTTACCACCGTTTCCGGTGGTAAATCCACCAAGATCTCTGCTGGGCGAGTCGTCCGCGCGAGGGATTGACCGCAAGTGATCAGGCGGCCGAGAGCAGGGCTCTATCCGGTGGAAAATCCGCCAAGATCGGCCAGGGTGGGGCCGGCCGGCGGACACTCGCGAAGGGAATTGACCGCGAACGGCGGACGCTCGCGCAGGAGATTGACCGCGAACGGCGACACTCGCGCAGGAAATTGACCGCGGATGGGCCAGCAGCCCAGAGGAAGACCCTTTTCCGGTGGAAAAACCTATCAAGATCGCCGCGGGCCCAGGGCCGGTACCGGCGGCCGCCGGCGGGCGGGTGACGGCTGACGGGTGACGGCTGCCGGGTGACGGGTGGCGGGTGGCGGCTGACGGGTGGCGGCTGCTGGGTGGCGGGTGACGGGTGGCGGCTAACGGCTAACGGCTAACGGCTAACGGCTAACGGCTAACGGCTTACGGATGGCGGATGGCGGATGGCGGATGGCGGATGGCGGATGGCGGATCATGATCGAGTCGCCCGGCTCCGGAACGTTGGCGAGTCCTCCGAGAGCGGCCAGGGTGGGGCAGGAAGCGAACGCCCGCGTGGGAGATCGACCGCGAGCGAGCCGGGACAGGGCCGTCTGGAGCGGGCGAGCGGCAAGGAAGACCGGCGGGCTGCGGCCCCGACAGGACCATGGTGGAATCGGCGGGCGCCGGCGTTGACGGTGGGCGGGGGCGGGCGTTAGATAGGCAGGCCCCAAGATCGAAACCTTGAGGAAATGAGCGTGAGAGCGATCCCCAGGACACCCCTGTCGCTGCCGAGGCCGCCGGAGCGGGCGCCGGAATTCGGGCGTGAGGCGCTGATCGTGTGTGAGAGCCTGGTGCGCATCTATCAGACCGGGTCGATCGAGGTGCAGGCGCTGCAGGGGCTGGACCTGCTGGTCGGCGAGGGTGAGATGGTCGCCGTCGTGGGGGCGTCGGGGTCGGGGAAGTCGACTCTGCTGTCGATTCTGGCCGGGATCGACGCGCCGACCGCGGGCCGGGCCCGGGTCGGTGAGTGGGATCTGCTGGGCATGTCGCGGGGGGATCGGGTGCGGTACCGGCGGCACACCGTCGGGTTCGTCCGGCAGCAGACCGCCGCCAACCTGGTGCCCTATCTGACCGCGAGTCAGGTGGTGGAGTTGCCGATGACCGCGGCCCGTGTCAAGGCCGGAGCGCGCCGGGAGCGGGCCGCCGAGCTGTTGGCGGCCTTGGATGTCGCGGACTGCGCGGACCGGAGGCCGGGCCAGATGTCGGGTGGGCAGCAGCAGCGGGTGGCGATCGCGGTGGCGCTGGCCAACCAGCCGAAGGTGTTGTTCGCCGACGAGCCGACCGGCGAGCTGGACACGGTCACCTCGGCGGGGGTGTTCGAGGCGATGCGGCACGTGAACCGGGAGTTCGGGGTGACCGTCGTGGTCGTCACCCACGATCCGGAGGTGAGCGGGCAGGTGGAACGCACGATCGCGATCCGGGACGGGCGGACCAGCAGTGAGGTGTTGCGGCGTACCGAGACCGGCGAGGACGGGGACACACGGGTGATCGCGGAGGAGTACGCGGTGATGGACCGGGCCGGGCGGGTGCAGATCCCCCGCGAGTACCGGGAGGCCCTGGAGCTGACCCGGCGGGTGCGGCTGGCTCTGGAGGCCGACCACGTGACCATCCACTCCGACCCGTCGTGACGGCGCTGGTGCGGGTCCGGGGCGTGCACCGGACGTTCAACCGGACCGTGCACGCGCTGCGCGGGGTGTCCTTCGATGTCGAGGCCGGGACGATGGTGGCGCTGGCCGGGCGGTCCGGGTCGGGCAAGACGACGCTGCTGAACGTGGTCGGCGGGCTGGACAAGCCGGACGAGGGTGAGGTGTTCGTCGACGGCGTGGAGGTGACCGCCCTCGACGAGGACGGGCTGTCGCGGCTGCGGCGGGAGAGGGTGGCGTACGTGTTCCAGACGTTCGGCCTGATCCCGGTGCTGTCGGCGGCGGAGAACGTGGGCGCGCCGCTGCGGCTGGCCCGGATGGCCCCGGCCGAGCGGGAGAAGCGGGTGGCGCTGCTGCTGGAGCTGGTCGGCCTGGCTGATCACGCGGCGCAGCGGCCGGGTGAGATGTCGGGTGGGCAGCAGCAGCGGGTGGCGATCGCGCGGGCCCTGGCGGCGTCGCCGCGGCTGTTGATCGCGGACGAGCCGACCGGGCAGCTGGACGCCGAGACCGGTCGGTCCGTGATGGCTCTGCTGCGTGCGGTGGTCGAGTCGGAGGGTGTGACGGCGATCGTGTCGACCCACGACCCGGTGATGATGGCGCTGGCGGACCGGGTGGTCCGGATCAGTGACGGCCGGGTGGACGGGTAGTGCTGCTGCGACGGGCCAGGGCCCAGTGGCCGCTGCTGGCCGCCCTGCTGCTGGTGGTGGTGATCGGGGCGACGCTGCTCGGGGTGTGCGCGCTGCTGGTGACGAGTTCGGCGGACCGGGCGCGGGAGGTGGCGGCGTCCCGGGCCACCGGTACCGAGGTGACCGCGTACACGGTGGCGATCGGTGCCGCCGACGCCGCCTCGGTCGCCGCCGACACCGCTGACGTGCTGATCGAGGCGTTGCGGCCGTTTCCGGCCGAGCCGCGCGGGCGGGCCGCCTCGATCGTGCGCGGGCTGCCGGACGTCAAGGGCGCGGTGGCGTACCTGGGTGGGGTGCAGGATCTGCCCGGCCGGGCCACTCTGGTCACCGGGCGCTGGCCGGCCGCCGCCGGGGAGACCGTCGTGCTGGACACCACGGCCCGGCTTCTGGATCTCTCCCCCGGCAGCCGGGTCCGGCTGGGTGCCGAGCACGGCCGGGATCCGGCGCCGGGGATGGGCCTGACCGTGGTCGGGGTGGTGCGGGCGCTGCCCGGGGCCGGCTGGGACCGGGATCCGCTCGGCGGCGCCGGCTACGACCCGGCTTTCCGGGACGGGTCGTCGTTGCAGCCGGCGCGGGCGTTCGGGCCGTTTCTGATCGGCTATCGGGAGCTGTTGTCCAACGGGTCGGCGCTGGCCCGTCTGGAGGTCACCGCCACCCCGGATCTGTCCGATCCGGATCATCGGGATCTGGTCCGGGTGACGGCCTCGGTGCGGGCCGCGGACGCCCGGCTGTCGGCGGTGGTCGGCGACCGGGTGCAGATCCAGCGGATCAGTTCGCGGTTGCCGTCGCTGCTGCTCACCGACGCCGAACGGCAGCGGGTGACCACGTCGGCGGTGCTGTCGGTGGCGGTCCTCGGGGCGGTGCTGACCGGTACCGCGCTGGCGCTGGCCGGGCGGCTGACGGCCGGGGTGCGGGCCTCGGAGACGGCGCTGCTGACCGCGATGGGCACCAGCCGGCCGCAGTTGGCGCTGCGCGCCGGCACCGAGGCGGGTCTGCTGGCGCTGGCCGGGGCGGTGCTGGCGGTGCCGCTGTCGTCGCTGGTGCACTCGGCGCTGACCCGGACGGCACCGCTGTCCGGGGCCGGGCTGGGCACCGATCCGCTGGTCACCGGGGTGCAGGTGGGTGTGGTGTTCGGCGGGGCGCTGCTGTTCGCCGGGTTGTCCACCCGCACCGGGGCGCAGGAGTGGCCGTCGGTGGCGCGCGCCGGTGGGGACGTGGCGTTGGCCGTACTGGCAATCGGGGGTTGGTGGCAGTTGCGGTCGACGGAGTCGACCGGTGTGGACGCGGTGCGGGTGCTGGCGCCGGGGCTGCTGCTGGTGGCCGGGTGTGCGCTGGTGTTGCGGCTGGTCCCACCCGCGCTGGGAGCCGCCGACCGGCTGGCCCGCGGGGCGCGGGGGCTGGCGTTCCCGCTGGCGGTGTTCGAGGCGGCGCGACGGCCGCGGGCCACGGCGGCCGGGCTGCTGGTCACCCTGGGCTGTGCGGCGGCGACGTTCGCGGTGGCGTTCGGCGGTACGTGGCAGAAGTCCCAGATCGATCAGGCCGACCTGGCCGTCGGCACCGATCTGGCGATCACCCTGTCCACGCCGGCGCTGGCCGGTCAGGGGCAGCGGATCGCCGAGGCCGTCGGCGGCACGGTCGGCCCGGCCGGTGACCGCGGGGTGGCGATCGGGCAGTGGCTGGGCGCCGGTGACCCGCCGCATCTGGTGGCCACCACCTCGCCGGGCCGTGTGCCGGTCGAGGGCATCCCGCTGGCCGAGGGGGCCGCGCTGCGGATCACCGTGTCGCGCGCTCCGGGGGTGTCGGTCACCCCGCGTCTGATCCTGGAGGAGGCGACCGGGCTGCGCACCACCTGTGTGGCCTCGGCGGTGCCGCTCGACGGGCGTACCCACACGATCTCCGGTTGTGTCCCGGCCCCGGGCCAGCAACTGGTGACCGTGATGTTGCCGGTGACCGCGGACTTCTTCAGCTTCGACGCGCCGACCACCATCGACATGGACGTCACGATCGCTATTCCCGGGCGTGGTGAGTGGATCGCGACGTCGGCTGAGCCGTACCCCGAACAGGTGTTGTCCCCGGCGGTGACGGTGACCGGAAAAGCCCTGCGGATGACCGCTCAGGTCCAGATCGGCGGCAACCCGGACGCGGCGCTGAACCTGGTGGCGACCGCGTTCGGTGACCCGGGCCGGATCCCGGTGGCGGTCGCCGAACGGTTCGCCGGCGAACTGTCCCTGAAACCCGGCGACCAACTGGACATGATGGTCAACACGACGGCGGTGCCGATCACGGTCGCCGAGGTGGTTCCGGCGGTGCCGTCCGCGCCCGGCGCGCCCGCGCTGCGCGCCGACATCGACACCCTGTCGCGGGCGCTGCTGCTGCGCGGCGACCCGCGCTATCCGATCGACGCCTGGTGGGTCACCGATCCGCGGGACCCGGACGCGGCGGCGGGCCTCCATCTGGGCGAGACCGTCACGCGTACGGGTGAGGCCGAGCGCCTGAGCAACGGCCCCACCGCGGCCGCGCTGCCGGCGATGCTGCGACTGTTGACCCCGGCGGCGCTGCTGCTGGTGCTGGCCGGGCTGATCGTGCACGTGACCTGTGATCTGCAGGCCCGTGCGGTGGAGGTGGCCCGGTTGCGTGGCCTGGGCATGAGCCGTCGCGACATCCGCACCACCCTGCTCGGCCAGCACGGCCTGGTGCTGGTGCCGCTGCTGACCGCCGGAACGCTGGTCGGGGCGCTGGCCACCTGGACGATCGGTCCGCTGCTGGTCCGTTCCGAGTCGGGTTCGGCGCCGAACCCGGCCGCCGCGCCGGTGTGGCCGTGGGCGGCCGAGGCCGGGCTGCTGGCCGTGCTGTTCACCACGTCGCTGCTGGCCGTCACGGTCGTGGTGACGGTGCTCGCCCGGCGGGCCGACGCCGCGCACCTGCGGGTCACGTCATGAGCCTGCACTGGGCCGGGATCCGCGGCCGGGCCCGCGCCGACGCCGGGCCGCTGCTGCTGGTGGCCGGGGTGGTGACGCTGGTCAGCGCCCTCGCCGCGGCGGTGCCGGTGGTGTCCCGGGAGACCGCCGACGCGGCGGTGCGCGACGCGGTCCGGCAGGCCGGGCCGGCCGCCGACACGGTGGTCAGCAGCGGCTGGGAGCCGGACTACGGGCTGGGCGGCCGGTTCCGGATGCCGCGGCTGGCCGACGACATGGACGACATGACCGCCCGGGCGCTGGACGAACTCGGCGAACAGCTGCGGCCGGTGATGCGGCCGCCGGTGGCGTCGGTGATCGGGCCGACGCTGAAGGTCAGTGACGGCAGTGCCGGGCGCACCCTGCGGATGGCCTATCTCTCCTCCGGCGAGGGTCCGGGAGTCGACTGGATCTCGGGTGCCGCCCCGGAGGCCACCGAGGAGGGGCAGCGGGAGATCCCGGAGACCTCGTCGTGGCGGGTCCACATCGGGCTGTCCGAGACGGCGGCCACCGCGATGGGCGTACGGGCCGGTGCGGTTCTGAAGATCAACGACGATCGGGGCTCGGCCAAGAACGTCAAGGTCAGCGGCGTCTTCCGGCCCACCGACCCGGCCGACCCGGCCTGGCGGATCGCCCCCTGGCTGCTGGAACCAGCGGCGAGCCTGGACGGCCGGGGCACCACCCGGTTCGGCGGGCTGCTGACCGCGGCGTCGCTGCCCGACGCGCGGTTGGCGTTCGACGAGGACCAATTGCGGCGTACGGTCACCTTCTCCCCCGACCCGGCCCAGCTCTCCTGGGCGGCGGTCCAGCGGATCGTGGACAGTTCGGTCCAGTTGGAGGCCACCTCCGCGTCGTCGGCCTCCGTCAGCCTGTCGACCCGCTGGCAGTCCGGCCTCGACAGCGTCCTCAAGGCGGTGGCCGCGCAGATCGAGGCGGCCCTGGTGCAGGCGTCGGTGCTGCTCACGTCGGTGCTGGCCGGGGCGGTGCTGGTGCTGCTGCTGGCCGCCGAACTCGTGGTCCGGCGCCGGTCGGCGGCCCTGGTGCTGGGCCGTCAGCGCGGTGTGTCCCTGCCGGTGCTCGGCGCCGAACTGCTGCTGGAGTCACTCACCGTGGCGGTGCTCGCGGCCGGGCTGGGCGGTGCCGTCGCGGTCCTGGTCACCGGTGGTGCCGTCTGGTGGTGGACGATTCCGGTACTGGTGGTGGCGGCGGTGGCGGTTCCGGCGTACGCGATCGTGGTGTCCGGTCGTGCCACCAGCGACCGGAGGCCGCCCGCGAACCGTGCCGCCCGCCGCTGGATCGCGGTCACCGCCATGCTGCGGCGCCTCGCCGCCGAACTGACCGTGCTGGCCGCCGCGGCCCTCGCCCTGATCGCGCTGCGCCAGCGTGGTCTGGAGTCGGGGTTGCCGGCGGTCGCGCCGACACTCGCGGTGATCGCCGGTGGGCTGCTGCTGGTCCGGGTGCTACCCCTGGTCACCGGCACCGGGTTGCGGCTGGCGGTGCGGTCCCGGCGGCCCCTGCCCCTGTTCGGTACGGCCCAGGCCGCCGCGACGTCCCGCCGCGCGCTGCCGGTGCTGGCGTTGACCGGATCGGCCGCGCTGGCGACGTTCGCGCTGGTCGTCGGGGCCACGGTGACGCAGGGGCTGCGCGACGGGGCGTATGTCTCGGTCGGCGCCGACGCCCGGGTGGATCTCGGCGGTGACGCCGCCGGATCGACCCTGGAGGAGGCCGCGCGGATCGCCGGCCGGCCCGGAGTGACAGCGGTGATGACCGGTCAGGTGATCGACGGGGCCCGGATCGTCGCCGCCGGTAAGGTCGCGCCGTTACGGCTGGTCATCATGGACCGGCCGTCGGAGGTGCTGGTGCGATCCGCCGGCGGCGAGCTGACCCCCGGCATGACCCTGGACATCCCACAGGACGGCGCGCCCAGCATCAAGGTCACCGCGACCGGGGTGGCGCCGGCCGTCGGCGGGGCCACCGACGTGCTGATCGTCGGCACCGAGGCCGGCGTGCCGAGCGTCCCCGACACCATCTGGGTCGACGGGCCCGGTGCCGCCGAGGCCGTCGCCGGGATGCCGGCGGTGCTGCTGACGGAGGTGCTGGCGTCCCGGCAATCCGCTCCCCTGGTGTCCGGGCTGATCCTGCTGACCCGGGTGGCGGCGGTGTTCCTGCTGGTGGCCGGCCTGGTCGGGTTCGTGCTGGCGGCGGCGGCCGGGGCGCCGCAACGCTGGCAGACCTTGAGCCGGCTGCGCACCCTCGGCCTGACCCCGCGCGACGCCCGGCGGGTGGCCGCCGGATCACTGCTGCCACTGGCCCTGCTGGCGGCGGTCGCGGGGCCGCTGCTCGGGATGGCGGTGGTCGCGGTGGTGGCCGGGCCGCTCGGGTTGTCGCTGCTCACCGGTCAGGTCGACACTCCGGCGCTGGTGCTGCCGTGGGCGTGGATCGGGGTGGTGACGGCCGGGTTCCCCCTGGCCGTGGCGGTGGTGGTCGGTGCCGAGGCACTGGTGCGGCGGCGTCTGCGCCTGGCCGACGTGCTCCGGGTCGGTGGCTGACCCGGTATCTCTCGGCCAGCACCGCGCCGATGGTGGCCAGGTGATCGCGCACGCCCGGCGGGCCGATCACCTCGATCCAGTCGACCAGGCCGGCCAGTTCACCGGCGAGGGCGTACTCGCTGTGACCGCGAATGGTCACCGCGATCCGGCCGTCGGCGGTGGCGTCACCCACGTCGAGGCGGTCGCCGACCACCATCCGCAGCCGGGCCAGCTCGTGCGGGACGCAGACCGCCCGGACCGTGACCGGTGACCGCCGGCGCTCGACCTCACCGGCGATCTCACGCCAGCTCCCGGCCAGGTCGAACCCCTCCGGCCGGTGCACCGGCTCGCCGGTCGGGTCCACCGACGACACCCGGTCGATCCGGAACGTGCGGCGGCCCGCCTCGGTGCCGGCGACGAGATACCACCACGGGCCTTTGCCGACGATACCCAGCGGGTGGACGATCCGGTCGGTGGTGGCGCCGCTCCCCCCGGTGCTACTCCCGCCGGTGCCGCTCCCCCCGGTGCCGCTCCCCCCGGTGCCGCTCTCGCCGGTGCCGCTCTCGCTGGTGTAGCCGAGTCGCACCTGGACACCGTGGATCACCGCGTCCTGCAGGGCGTCGAGCAGCGGTGGCCGGCGCCGGTCGACCGGGCTGGACCCCCATCGGTGCGGATCCAGGACCTGTGCGGTCGACGCCGCCTCGGCCCGATCCCGGAACGGCTCCGGCAGGGCCCGCACCAGTTTGCGCAGGGCCGCCTTCACCGCCGGGGAGGCCGCCGCGGCCGGGCCGGCCACCAGGAACAGGGCGCGCGCCTCCCCCTCGGTCAGCCCGGACAGATCGGTGCGGGCGCCGCCGACCAGACGCCAGCCGCCACCCCGGCCCCGGGTCGCGTAGACCGGCACGCCGGCCGTGGACAGCGCGTCCAGGTCGCGGCGGGCGGTGCGCTCGGAGATCTCCAGCTCCCGGGCGGCCTCGGCCGCGGTCAGATGCCGGCGCTGTTGCAGCAGAAGGAGAACGGCCATCAGGCGGTCGGCTCGCATGCCGCTGATCTTTCCGATGAAACCGGTCAGAGGATGACCGGTTTCGGTCCGCATCCTGATCGGCATGAACACAGATTTCCCCGAACCCACCATGATTCCGGTCAACGGTGTGGAACTCGAAGTCTTCGAAGCCGGCAGCGGCCAGCCGATTGTGCTCTGTCACGGCTGGCCGGAACTCGCCTGGTCGTGGCGTCATCAGGTGCCCACGCTCGCGGCGGCCGGCTACCACGTGATCGTGCCGAATCAGCGGGGCTTCGGCGGCTCATCCCGTCCGGCGGAGGTCACCGAATACGACGTCGACCATCTGACCGGTGATCTCGTCGCCCTTCTGGACCATTACGGGTATGACGACGCCGTTTTCGCCGGCCACGACTGGGGCGCGATGGTGGTCTGGGGCTTGGCCCTGCTGCATCCCGGCCGCGTCGACCGGATCGTCAACCTGAGCGTGCCCTATATGGAACGCGGCGATCGTCCGTGGATCGAATTCCTCGCGGACCTGCTCGGCGAGGACAACTATTTCGTCCACTTCAACCGGCGGCCAGGCGTGGCGGACGCACTTTTCGCCGAGAACCCGCACCGTTTCCTCACCAACATGTTCCGCAAGAACCTGCCGGAACCCGGCATCTCACCGATCGATCTGGCCCGAGCCGGGAAGCCCGCCGGCGACCCACTGATGACCGACGAGGAACTGAAGGTCTTCGTCACCACTTTCCAGTCGACGGGCTTCACCGGGGGCATCAACTGGTATCGCAACCTGGACCGCAACTGGCACCGGCTGGCCACCGCCGACCCGGTGATCCACCAGCCCACCCTGATGATCTACGGCGACCGTGACATGGTCGCCCGCTCGCAACGACTGACCGAATCCGTCCCCAACGCCGAGGTGATCAGCCTGGACTCCGGCCACTGGATCCAGCAGGAACGCCCCGAGGAAACCACGCAGGCGATCCTGAAATGGCTGGCCAACACCTAAAACCTTTCGGGGGTACGCCAATCGGCCCCACAGAGATCGGGCCGCCCCGCCTCGTCCCCGCGAGCAATGCGCCACCCCGGACCACCCGGCGCCCACCGGGCGAATGCGGCGGTGACGGCCACCCCCAGTGATCCTCGCCAGTCTCGGCGGGCGCGTGCCCGCACCCGCCCGCCGAGCCCACCCCTCAGGTCGTTCCGAAGGTTGCAGGACTGGCCGCGTTCATCGCTCCCACTGTCGAACCTCGTCCACCATCCGACCCCCACCCGGACGCATCTCGACCATCCAGAGCCGGAATGGAGAATTCTGCACGGTTCCGTGCCACGCGCCGGCAAATCCCTCACCGGGGCGTCCAACCGGCCGCGACCACAACCCTGGCAGATTCACCACCGCTTCTGAGTCTTGTTCTCGGCTGCCTGATCACTTGCGGTCAATCCCTCAAGCGGGCGACCCACTCAGCAGCAATCTTGCCGGATTTTCCACCGGAAACGGTGGTAAATCCGCCAAGATCGGCCAGGGCGGAGCTGGAACGCGGACACTCCCGCGAGGAATTGACCGCGAGCGGGCCAGCAGCCAAGAACAAGACTCTTTCCGGTGGTGAATCCGCCAAGATCGCCGCGAGGAGGTGCGCGGGGAATCGGCCGGAGCGCGGCGGGATAGCGCGCGGAAGGCTCCAAAGAATGGTTGATCCGCCGAGATCTCCGTGCGAGGGAACGGCGGGTTCAAACGCGTCCGTTACGCGAGATCACCCTGGTGGCAGGCCTGGACGAGGATCCTCAACGCGTAGGTGAGGCCGGCCTTGTCCGCCTCGATGCAGCGGCGTAGGTAACCGGCCGGCTCATTGTCGTTCATCCGCCCATTCTCGACTGCCCTGCCGCCGCCGGCCCGCTTCGACGGAGGAGCCGGCCTGTTCAGGGTGGTTCCCCGGACGACGCGGATTGCGCCGCCCGGGGAATCGCCGGCACTGGTCAGACGCAGGAGCTGCTGCTTCTCGCCTTGTACGGGACGACCCGCCAGTTGGTGTTCAAGGCGAGATTGGATTCGCCGCCCGGGCCCTTGATGTCTGAGCGGGCCCGGGCCCAGTCGCCCGGCGAGCCCTTCCACAGCTGGGCGCAGAACCCGGCTCCGATGAAGATCGTCCTCGCGTAGCCCCAGTACAGCGGCGCCTGACTGGTCCTCTTCCCGGGCTCCAGGATGCCCTCGTACAGGTGCTCTCCGGAGTAGCCGACGCCGATGCCGACGGAGTGCAGCGCCGGATCGTTGTAGATGTAGTTGGTCGCGGCGTGGGCCGGGGCGGCCGCAGCCGCCGACCCCGTGAGTCCGACGGTGGCCGCCAAGGCGAAGCGGGCGGCGATCGTGCGGATTCGAGACATGCGGGTGTCCTCCTCTTACCGGGAAGTCGCCGCTGAGTGCGGCGGCGATCGATATCGGCAGCGTGGCCGTCCGGGACCGGGGCGGACAATGCGCAACTGTCGGTGACCTGGGATTTCCGGTGCCCTCCGACAGATAGCGGTGAAATAGTGGCGGGAGTCGATGCGGGGGGATTCTGATGAACTCAACGACCACGCCGCCGTGGTGGCGGACCGTCGACGAGGCGGCGCAGCTGATCGCGTCGACGGTCACGGCAGCGGTCACCCACGCCGCCCGGCACGGCACCTACACCGCACCGCCGGGGGCTCCGCAGCCACGCCGGCGGCGGGAACCGGCCTCGCTGCGGCACCTGGCCGAGGTGATCCGCACCCACCGGCTGGCGCCGGGGGCTTCGGTCGACAAGGACGTCATCGCGGGTGTGCTGGCCGGGAATCCGCGTTACGTCAGCGACGATCTGGTGGTGGTCGCGGTGACGAGGGCCGCGCATCTGATCGCCCGGGCGCCGTTCGGTGAGCTGGACGAGAAACGGCTGGCCGTCGCGTGCGAGCACGTGACAGTGCTGATCGAGGCGGCCCGGGAGGCCGACCGCCGCACCTTCGACCTGGTTCCGGTACGGCCGAAGGCACCGGCGCCGGCACCGGCCCGGATCCGGGTGGCGGTGATCGCCGGCGAGGTCCCGGCCGGCGGATCGCGGCGGCTGGGTGTGCTCGCCGCGGGTGTGTGTGCCGCCACCGCTGTCGGGATCCTGGTTCAGGAGCTGGTGGTGCGGGTCAGCGGCTGGGCATTCTGAGTCACCGGGACGGCTCGGCGCGGGCCGCCCGGATCCGCTCCCACTCGTCCTCGTCGAAGGTCACCGGCACGCCCTGGCTCCGCAGTGCCTGGATCAGCGCGGCCAGGGGAATGTGCACGTCCTCCTGGCCGGGCTCCTGCCAGCCGGTCTCGTTCGGCGCGTTCTCCGGGATGGGGAACGGGACTTTGACGTCGAACAGGATCTCCGAGCACATGATCGCGGTGCCGTCGGGGCGTTTGCCGCATTTGAAGATGTGCACGTCGTCGATGAAGGCACCAGGCATGCCGACTCTCCCCTCGGAGTGCTCCACACCGGATTCCGGTGCCGAAATGCTGGCAGCCGCCGGTGATCGTGGCAAGGAGTTTCGACCGGTTCCACGCCCTGAGCGCGGTCGGTACCCCGCGGCCGGGGCGGAGGACGGCAGGCCGGCCGGTGGCGGAGGAGATTCCACCGGGAATGCTCCGGTGTCGTGACGTGGTTGGTCCGGACGTGCGAAAGAAGATCGGATTCCTGTCCTTCGGCCACTGGCGTGACGTCAACGGCTCCCAGACGCGGAGCGCCGCCGACTCGCTGCTGCAGACCATCGAGCTGGCGGTGGCCGCCGAGGAGCTGGGCGTCGACAGCGCCAACGTCCGCGTGCACCACTTCGAGCGTCAGCTGGCCGCCCCGTTCCCGCTGCTGGCCGCGATCGCGGCTCGGACCAGCCGGATCGAGATGGGCACCGGGGTGGTCGATCTGCGGTACGAGAATCCCCTCTACATGGCCGAGGAGGCCGCCGCCACCGACCTGATCAGCGGTGGGCGGCTCCAGCTGGGGGTGAGCCGGGGATCCCCGGAGACCGCGCTGCGCGGCGCCGAATCGTTCGGGTATGTCGCGGTCGGCGGCGAGACCGCCGCCGATCTGGCCCGGCAGAAGATCGAGGTCTTCCTGGCCGCCATCGACGGCGCACCGGTGGCCCGCACCGATCCGGCCCGCACCGGCGGGGTGAGCGGTGGGCTGGCCATCCAGCCGCAGTCCCCCGGTCTGCGGCAGCGGATCTGGTGGGGTGCGGGCACCCGGGCCACCGCCGAATGGGCTGCCGGAGTCGGCATGAACCTGCAGAGTTCGACGCTGCTGAGCGAGGACACCGGGGTGCCGTTCGACCAGTTGCAGGCCGAGCAGATCGCGCTGTTCCGGCAGGCGTTCAAGGAGGCCGGGCACGACTGGGAGCCTCGGGTGTCGGTGTCGCGCAGCGTGCTCCCGGTCACCGCGGAGATCGACCGGATCTACTTCGGGCGCGAGGACGACAAGGACCAGGTGGGCCTGTTGGAGGGGGTCCGGTCGCGGTTCGGCCGCACCTACTCCGGTGATCCGGCCCGCATCGCCGAGGAACTGGCCGCCGACGAGGCCGTGCGGTCCGCCGACACGGTGTTGTTCACGGTGCCGAACCAGCTGGGCGTCGAATACAACACCCGCCTGCTGTCCACCATCACCGAGCACATCGCCCCGGCGATCGGCTGGTCCCCGGCCGGGGACAGCGCGCGGCGGGCCTAGCTTCCGGGTGGCGTTCGGTGGCTCGATTCACCACCGAACGCCACCCGGAACCTAGCGGGACGGCGATCCGGCGGGGATGCCGGTGTCGTCCGCGAGGCGGGGCACACCGCGCACCCCGAGCGGCAGCAGAGTCATCACCAGGCCGATGATCCCCGCGCCGAACAGGACCCGGCGAGGGCCGATCGTTTCGGCCAGCACGCCGGATACGGCGTACCCGATCGGTTCCAGGCCGAAGCTGCCGACCTGGTCGATGCTGAGCACGACACCGAGCCGGTCGGCCGGGATCGCCCGTTGCAGAGCGGTGTACCAGTAGATGCCGAACAGCATGAACCCGGTGCCGGCCGCCAGGTAGCCGGCCAGGATGACCGGCGACGGCAGCGCCGCCGCCAGAGCCAGCAGCACCAGCGGGTACGGCAGCACCCCGGCCAGCGACACCAGGCCCGGCCGGCGCGGCTGCCATCGGCTGCCGAGAACGCCACCGGCCACCTCGCCGGCCGCCATGAACGACAGTGCCAGGCCGTACACCATGGCCGGATAGGTCTCGGCGACCACCACGGGGAGCAACGCGAACCCCGGGGCGACCATCAGCGGCGCCTGCGCCGTCGCGATCGCGATGATCGCCACCACCCAGGGCCGGCGGCGGACCTCGGCCAGGCCGGTACCGAGATCCTCCAGGAAACGGAGCCGCTCGCCGGTGGTCCGGCCGCGTTTCTCCCGGATGGCCAGCAGCAGGGTCGCGCTGACGACGAAGGTCGCCGCGTTCGCCAGGAACACCGCCCGGGTGTCGGCCACGGTCAGCAACACTCCCGCCAGCGCCGGTCCGGCGATGGCGGCGCCCCGGTTGGCGATGCTCTTCAGCGCGTTACCGCGTTGCAGCTGGTCCTCGGCCAGCAGCACCGGGACCAGTGATCCCGCGGCCGGTTCACCGACCGAGCTGAAGAAGCCGGACACCGCCGACAGCGCGAGCAGCACGGCGAACGAGCCCGGCTCGGTGGCGAAGACCAGGACGACGGCGCACTGCGCGATGTCGTTGGCCAGCAGCGCCCGGCTCTTGCGCCCCCGGTTCACCAGGACGCCCGCACCCAGGCCGACGATCGAGGCGGTGATGCCCCGGATCGCCAGCAGCAGCCCGAGCTCGGCGGGCCCGTGGTGCAGCAGCACCACCCCGACCAGGGCGACCGGGAACATCGAGCGCCCCACCTCGTTGACCGCCTGTGAGGCCAGGAAGAGCCGGAAGTCCCGATGCCGCAGCACCGCGTCGCGGGCCGGCGGCGAAGGATTCACAGAACTCCCCGGCCGGCCTGGTCGGCTTCGACGGCCTCGAAGAGGGCTTTGATGTTGCCGCTGCCGAAGCCGGAGGAGCCGTGCCGGCGCTCGATCACCTCGAAGAAGAGGGTCGGCCGGCCGGTCACCGGGCGGGTGAAGATCTGCAGCAGCTCACCGCCGGCGTCACTGTCGACCAGGATGTGCCGGCTTCGCAGACGCTCGATCGGGTCCGGCAGGTTCGGCACCCGGTCGTGCAGACGCTCGTAGTAGGTCGCCGGGGTGGTCAGGAAGGTGACGCCGGCTTCCCGCAACCGATCCACCGTGTCGGCGATGTCGCCGGTCAGCATGGCGATGTGCTGCACCCCGGCGCCACCGTTGGCCGCGACGAACTCGTTGATCTGGCTCCGGTCGCCCGGTGCGCCGGGCTCGACGATCGTGAAGGTGATCCGCGATCCGGGGTGCCGCACCACGATGCTGCGCATGCTGGTACGGCCGGTGTCGGTGGTCTCCTTCATGACGACCTCGAAGCCGAGCACGGTGACGTAGAAGTCGGCCCACGATTCGAGGTCGCCGCACGCCACCGCCAGCGCGAAGTGATCGAGCAGGCGGAGTGGGCCGGCCGGGTCCTCGCCGCGGGGCTCGCCGGCCGCGACGAAGGTGTGTGTAAAGACGCCCGGTCCCTCGATCGAGCGGCTGCCGGCGGGCGCCCAGGCCGGGGTGCGGTCGGTGGCCCGCCCGCCGCGGGCGACGGCGAGGCGTTGCGCCTCGTCCGGATCCGGCACCAGCAGGCCGATGTCGCGCACACCCTCGCCGTGCTGGTGCACGAAGGTACCGGCCGGCGCGCCGGGCCGGGTGGCGCCGGAGACCGTGAGACGGATGGCGCCCTGCCCGAGCATCAGCGTGCGCTCGTCGGCGCAGGTGCGCACCGCGACGTCGGCCTGGTCGGTGAAGCCGTATTCGCGGCGCAGGGTCTCGGCTGCGGTGTCGACGTTGCCGACGGCGATGTCGCAGTGGGCGATGCCGTGGATCGGGGGATGACCGTTCACGGGAGCGTTCCTTCCGGTCGGGCCTCGTCCGGTTGCCGGCCGAGGCGCTGGGTGATGAGGTCCGCCTGGTCGGCCACCGACTGGCAGGCGAACAGTTCGTCGAGCGCGACCGACACCGGCCACCGTTGCTCGATCAGGTCGAGGATGCGCAGCATGGTGAAGGAGTCCGCGCCGGCGTCGAAGACGTCGGTCCGCGGATCCTCGATCCGGAAGCCGAGCAGTTCGGCCCACATGTCCACGATCGCGGCGGTCACGTCCCCGGGACCGGGTGCGGTGGCCAGCACCGGACGCGGTTCGGTGAGGCGGTCCCCGTCGGCGTCGACGAAGTAGGTGCCCGCGCCGGTACCGAGCAACCGCAGGACCAGGTCGAGCCCGGTGTCGGCGTCGATGCCGGTGGGCGACCGGCGGGCCATGCCCAGTCCGCGCCACGCCGGCCAGGCGATGGTCAGCCGGCCGGGCCGCCCGGTGTCGGCCAGGGCGTTCAGATAGCTGTTGGCGGCGATGTAGTCGGATGCGCCGGCCACCGGCTTGACCGAGGTCAGCGACGAGAAGCCGACCACTGTGGCACCGGTGAACGCGGCCAGCAGCCGGTCGGTCACGGTCACCTTCGGGGTCAGGATCCCGGTGGACAGATCCGGATCCCAGTCCGTCAGGGTCTGTCCGCCGCCGTCGCCGGCCAGATGCAACACCACGTCGATGCCACCGAGCACCGTTTCGCACCGCCGGTGCAGGTCGTGGACGGCTTGCGGGTCGGTGAGGTCGGCTTGGACGGTCCGGATGCCGGGCTCATCGTCGGGGCCGGTGTCCCCGAGCCGCCGGACGCCGACGATGGGCGAACGGCTCACCAGGATCACGGTGTCCGCGGCGTGCCGGTGGCGCAGCCGCTCGGCCAGGGCGCCGGCGATGCCCCCCGATCCACCGGTGATCAGCCAGCGGCGCCGCCCGCCGGGGCCGGCCGCCGCGACGGTGACCGGTTCGAAGCCGGGAACCAGCCAGGAACCGTCGCGGACGGCCAGCACGGGTTCGTCCCGGGCCAGTGCCGTCGCCACCGCTTGCGCCGCCGCGGCGGGCCGGCCGAGCAGCCGCCGGTCCAGATCCAGCAGGGCGCCCCGGGCCCCGGTGGACTCGCGGGACAGGGCGGTCACCGGACCCAGGGCGAGTGCGTGCGACGGGGACACGACGTCGGTGCCGGAGACCGCGAACACACCCGCCGCGACGTACGTCAACCGGGCGGTGCGATACCGCAGTGCGGCGGCACGCCGGACCAGACGGGCGTAGCCGCCGGTGTCGAGCGGGTCCGCGGTGAACCCGGTGAGGTCGATGACGGCGAGTGGGCTGTCCCCACCGGGCAGCGGGTCGGCCGCCGTGGCCACGGTGACGGCGCGGCCGGTGGCCCCCAGCGCGTCCGCCAGCGCGGTGCGCAGGTCGCCGGCCGGCCCGACGATGTGGATGTCGCTGTCCGTGGTGTGCCCGGATACCGGGGCAGGCGGGACCGGATCCCACCGTCGCCGGTGGACCCGGGCGTCGCCCGGCGTGGCCTCGCCGGCCAGGGGCCAGTGCCGGCGGCGGTCGAAGGGGTATGCCGGCAGGGACAGCCGGCGGCGCGGGGCGTCGTCGAGCCGCCGCCAGTCCACCTCCCCGCCGGCGGTCCAGAACCGGCCGGCGGCGGTGAGGAACGCGGCCTCGTCCACCGGCCCGGTGGCGGTGACGGGAATCCCCAGGCGGGCATACCGTTCGGCGTGGCCACCGTCGGCGGTCACCACCGGTGGGCCGCCGGCGGTGGTGACCGGTTCACGCAGCGCGGCGGCGCACTCCTCGGCCGTCCGGCCCACCACCGCTCGCCGATGGCCGAGATGCCGCCGGCCGGTACGCAGCGTGTAGGCGATGTCGGCCAGCCGCTCGTCACCGGGTTCGGCGTCGAGCAGGTCTGCCAGGCTCTCGCTCCAGCGTTGCAGTGACCACGCGGTGGCGGCGGACAGCAGCAGCAGGACCGGGCTGTCCGGGGCGGATGCCGGCGACGCGTTCACCCGCGGTGGTGAGGCCAGCACGGCGTGCGCGTTGGTGCCGCCGAAGCCGAGCGAGGAGACACCGGCGTACACGGGTGTGTCGCCGGGTGTCGTGACCGTCGCGGTCGGCACCCGCAGCACGGTGCTGCCGGCCAGCCCCGGGCAGGGGTCGCCGAAGCCGGGCTGGGGTGGCACGGCCCGGTGGGAGACCACCAGCGCGGCCTTGATCAGGCCGAGCACACCGGCGGCGGCGTCGAGATGGCCGACATTGGCCTTGATCGAGCCGATCCGGCACGGGCCGTGCGGGCGGTGGCCGTCGGAGAACACCGTCTCCAGCGCACGGATCTCGATCGGGTCGCCGAGCACGGTGCCGGTGCCATGTGCCTCGACGTAGCTCACCTCGCCGGGTGTCAGCCCGGCACGGCTGAGCGCGGCACGGATCGCGTCGGCGTGCCCGGACACGCTCGGCGCGGTGAATCCGGCCTTGCGCCGCCCGTCGTTGTTGACGGCGGTGCCGCGGATGACGGCCACGATCCGGTCCTGGTCGGCGCGGGCGGCGCTGAGCCGTTTCAGGACGACGGCGGCGGCACCGCTGCCGCGTGCCGATCCGGTGGTCGCGGCGTCGAACGGGCGGCAGTAGCCGTCGGCGGAGCTGATCCCACCGGCCTGGTAGAGGTAGCCGCGTTCGGCCAGCAGGTCGACGGCGGCGCCGCCGGCCACGGCGATGTCGCAGTCGTCGGCGAGCAGCGCGCGGGCGGCCAGGTGCACCGCGACCAGCGAACTGGAGCAGGCCGACTGCACGGACATGCTGGGGCCGTGCAGATCCAGCGCATACGACATCCGGGTGGCGAGGAAGTCCGGGTCGTTCAGCAGCCAGATCTGGGGGTCCTCATCGGCGGAGGTGTAGCCGTACGCCCGCAACAGCATCGGCAGGTACTGGTTCATCCCGGCGGCGGCGTACACGCCCATCCGGCCGTGGCCGGCACCGGCCACGGCGGCATCGTCGATGGCGTGCCAGAGCACTTCGGCGAAGAGCCGGTGCTGCGGGTCCATCAGGTCGGCTTCGCGTCCGGTCAGCCCGAAGGCCGCTGAGTCGAAGTCTCGGTACGCCCCGGCCAGCCCGTGCACCCGGCGGACGTGGCCGGGGCGGTCCAGGTGTTCCGGGCGGGCGCCGGCCCGCAGCGCCTCGTCCCGGCTGACCTGGTGGGCCGCGACATGGCCGTGCAGCAGGTTGGACCACAGTTGTTCCACGTCGTCGGCGCCGGGTGCCCGGCAGGCCATGCCGATGACGGCGATCTCGTCGTTCACGCGTGCTCCTCTGTTCCGTCGATGCCGGATTCCGGCTGCAACGCCCGGGCGAGCCGCCGCGGGGTGGGATGTTCGAACAGGTGCGTCACCGGCACCTCGACACCGAGGCGGCCGGACAGTTCGGAACGCAGCCGCAACAGCAGCAGGGACCGCGCGCCGAGGTCGAAGAAGGTGGTGTCCGGGGCGACGTCGGGCCGGCCGAGGAGTCCGGCCAGGACGTCGCGGACCACCTTCTCCGTGTCGCTGCGTGGAGCGTCCGCCGGTGCCACCGTCCGGGTGGTGCCCGCGAGCGGCCGGATCACCGGATCGGCGTGGCGCAGCCGCTCGACCGGCAGGTCCGGCTCGCCGGCCATCCGCCCGAGGATCGCCAGGAAGCGCCCGAGCAGGCGGGCCGCCGCCGGCCGGTCCAGCACCGTTCGGTCGGTGACCAGTTCGACCGTCGCCGCCCCGGTGGGATCCTCGTCCACGATGAGGGTCAGCGGGTTCCCGGTGCGGGTGACCGTCGTGGTGGAGACGACCCGGGGCGCGTCCGGGTCCGCGGGCGGCTGGGGCCGGGCGTAGTTCTGGTACACCACGTGGGTGTCGTACAACCGCCCGGGCAGGCCGCCGGACCTGCCGATCTCCACCGGGTCCAGGTAGGAGTAGTAGAGGTCTCCGGCGATCTGCGTCTGGGTACGCCGCACCCACTCGATGACCGGGAGGCCGCCGAACGCGACGGCGAGCAGTGGCACGTTGTTCACGTGCAGGCCGATCGCCTGCTCGTCGTCCTCCGGCCGGCGGGTGACGCTGGCGCCGCAGACCGGGTCGTCACGTCCGGAGATCTCGGCGAGCAGCACCAGCCACGCGCAGGTCACGATGGTGGCGGGAGTGGCACCGCTGGCGGCGGCCAGGTCGTGCAGACCGTCCCTCGACGTCGTGGGCAGGGTGCGGCGCGACACGTCGAGTTCGTGGCCGCCGGCGCTGGGCAGCGGCGCGTCGCCGAAGATCAGGAGCGGGCCGGTCAGCCCGGCCAGCCGCTGCCGCCAGTGGTCGCGTGCCTCGGCCCGGTCCTGCCGGTTCAGCCAGTCGGTGTAGTGGTGTGCCGGCGGTTCGGGTTCGGTTCCGGCCGGTACGTCGCCGTGACAGCGCCGCAGGACCGCGTCGAGGAACCGCCATGAGCCGGCACCGTCGAGGACGGCGTGATGGTGGGTCCAGATCAGGGTGGTGAGCGCCGGGCCCCGGCGGAACAGGTGCCAGCGCATCGGCGGGGCCGTTGTCAGGTCCAGGCCCCGCGCCCGGTCGTCGGCGGCGTGCCGTTCGATGGCCCGCAGCTGGTCGCGGGCGTCCAGGCCGGTGAGGTCGTGCACCCGAACCGGGCAGGAGACGCCGGCCCGGACCCGCCGGTACGGCTGTGTCGTGTCCAGGTGGAACGTGGATCGCAGCAGGTCGTGGCGGGCGATCTCGGCGTCGACCGCGGTCTGGAACGCAGTCGCGGTCAGGGTTCCGGCGATGGTCAGCAGGGTCTGTTCGATGCCCACCAGGGAGTCCGGCCGGGCGATGGTGTGCAGCACCATCGAGGTCTGCATCGGGGTCAGCGGCAGGTCCCGGTCCGGTGTCCGGCCGGTCAGGGCCGCGGTCAGCAGGCCGGCGAAGCGGCCGGCCTCGGGTTCGCTGACGCGGGCGGTGTCGACGGCGAAGCTGATCTCCCAGCCTCGGGTGGTGTCGCCGTGCGCGACGATGTCGAGGGCGTAGCAGGACGTGTTCCGCGGCGCCGTGTCGTCGGCCGGTGTGGTCGGTGCGGTGCCGAAGTTGTGGTGGCCGCCCGCGGCGACGGGGTGGGCGCCGAGGTAGGTGCAGCACACCTGGGCCGGGCTGGCCGGCAGGGGTTCGGCGTCGGCGCGCAGGAAGCGGTGTGCCAGGAACCGGCGGCCGTGGTGCGGCAGTTCGGCCAGGGCCCGCTGGACTCGGCCGGCCGCCGCCGCCGGGTCACCGTCGGCCCGGACCCGCAGCGGGTGGCTGGTGGCGAGCCAGCCGACCAGTGTGCCGGCGTCCGGATCGGACGGGTCACGGCCGTGGATCTCCCGGTCGAGGACCACTTCCGGGACCTCGCGCCACCAGCCGACGGCGGTGGCGATCGCACCGAGCAGTGCCGCCTCGGCGGGTTCGGCGGGCCGGGTGTCGGAGCTGCCGGGCACCCGGAGCCGGTGCCAGCTCAGCTGTCCCCGGCCGGCCGGGGCGAACAGGGCCGGCGCGTCGTGGAGCCGGTCGCGCCAGTACCGGTTCTCGTGGTCGTCCGCGCGCACCGCCACGGTCAGCCGGCCGGCCCATCCGGTGAGCGCGGTCGCCGGGCGGCCGGTCGGGTCGTCGCCGCCGAGTGCCGCGTCGAGGTCGTCGAGGATGAGGTGCCAGGACACCGCGTCCACGCGCAGATGGTGGATCAGGAGCCGTACCCGGGCACCGTGGCGTACCGCGAGCACCGCCGGGCCTTGGGCGCGGACGGTGTGCCGGTGTGCGGCGACGGCCGTGTCGAGGTCGCCGTCGGCGTCGACGATGACCGGCTCGTGCGGGCCGAGTGCCGGGTGCAGCCGGGTGACCGCGCGCAGCGCGGCGGTGAATCGGTGTGCCGCCGGCCCGGTCAGGGTCAGCTCGATCGACTGGTGGTACCAGTCCGGGTCGGCGAACCGCTGCTCGGCGAACCAGTGGGCCATCGGTGTGTGTGCCGGTGCGGTATCGGTCACGGCGGGCCGGTCCGGCCCGGTGCCGGTGACGGCGCCGGTGAGGGCCCGCCGCAGCTCGGCGAGTGTCTGGTACCGGAAGATCAGGTCGGGCCGGACCGGGAAGCCGGCTGTTCTCAGCCGGGCCACCAGTCGCAGGGCCAGGATGGAGTCACCGCCGCTGGCGAAGAAGTTGTCGTCGTCGCGGGCGGTGGCACGGTCGAGCACCGAGCACCAGATCCGGGCGACCGGTTCCCGCGGGGTGTCCGCGGGAGCGGCGTCACCGGCCGGGGAGACCTCCCGGGCGTACGGCAGCAGGGCGTGCAGTGCCGGCCGGATGAGCTGGCCGTCGCTGGCCCGGGGGAAACGTTCCAGCACCATGACGTGGGTGGGCACCGACTCGGGTGTGAGCCGGGCGGCGACCGTTGCGGCGGCGGCGCGCACCGCGGCGGCGAGCCGGTCGCGGCGCATCGGATCGTTGTGGGCGTCCCGGTCGCCGGTGAGCCGGGACGGGAAGACGGTCCGGGCGAGGGGGTGTCCACCGTCGCGGCGCACGAACGTCAGGTCCACACGCGCCGGCCCGGTGCCGAACGGCAGCATCACGGAGTACCCGTGCGCGGCTGCCGTGAGGTACCAGTCGCGCCACCGCTCGACCGTCTCGGTGGCCGGTTCGGCGGGCAGATCCAGCAGCGCGCCCAGGCCGAGGTCACGGTAGACGCGGTCGGTGGCCAGCAGGGCCTCGCCGGAGTGCGGACGGGGCCGGTCGCCGACGGTGAAGGACGGCACGCCGGCCCGCAGAGCCGTGGTCACGTCCGCGGCCTCGACCCGGGCCGGCTCGGCGACGGCCCAGTCACCGAGGAAGAGGCGGGCGTCGTAGCGGTATCGGCTCAGTTCCGAGTCGATCCACGGCCGGCGGGCGAAGGTCTCGACCGCGGACACCGGACGGGGCAGTTCCAGGCCGGTCCAGAGCCGTGGCGAGAGCAGCAGTTCGTTCTCACCGTCGGCGTACCGTTCGATCGCGGCCACCAGAGCGGCCCGGTCCAGTTCCGGGGTCCGGGCCAGCACCTGCTCGCGGTAGAGCGCCCGGCGCGACTCGAAGCCACGCAGGTCACCGAGGTGGATCACGGCCCGGGAGTCGAGCACCGCACACACCTGGCGCAGTACCTCGGTGAGATAGTCCCGGCCCGGGAAGTACTGGGCGACCGAGTGGATGACGACGGCGTCGAACGGCCCGTCGACGCCCAGGGCGCCGAGCGCGTCGGCGGCGCCCTGCCGCAGTTCCACATGGGCGAGGTCGGGGCGCACCGTCCGGATGGTGGCCCGTACGTGGTCCAGCGCCGCGGCGGAGACGTCCAGGCCGACGTAGCGTTCGCAGGTCGCGGCGAGGCGGAACAGGAGCATGCCGGTGCCGCAGCCGATCTCCAGGACGCGCCGGGGCCGGAACCGCAGGATGGCCTCGACCGTGTCGGTCAACCAGGTGCTCATCACCCTCGGTGACAGCGGTTCACGGCTGATCGCGCTGACCCACCCGCTGATGTTGAAGGTCGGGTCGTCGCGTTCGCTGTGCTCGTTGTGCGCCTCGTCGTCGTGCACGTCGGTCCACTCGGAGACCCGTTCGCCGCCGTCGTCCGGCGGTTCTCCGGCCGGCGGCACCTCGAGCATCATGACCAGGGCGCCGTCCGGGCGGGACGCGACCAGGGCGTCGCCGTCGCCGGTCAGCAGCTGTTCGATTCCCTCCGGATCGACCAGTACGCCACGCCGTTTGAACCGTCTGTCGACCCGCCCGAGCAGTTCGATCTCGCCGGACTCCAGCCGCCGGCCGGCGTCCCCGGTGGCGTGGGTGCCGCCCGGCCCGGCACACGGGCCCTCGATGACGACCCGCCCGGCCACCCCCACCGGCGGTTCGGCCCCGTCCGGGCCGGCGATCCGCAGACGGGCGTGGTCCAGGGGGTGCCCGATCGGGAACCGGCCGTCGCCGGGCAGTGGCCGTCCGGTGAGGTCGCACATCGCCACGGTCACCGTGCACTCCGACACACCGTAGGCGTTGATCAGGCGTACCGGCCCGAAACCCGCCGCCCGCCAGGCGCGCACCGCGTCCGCCCGGAGGGTCTCGCTGCCGACGATGAGCATCCGTAGCGGCGTCACGGCCGGACGCCCGGACGCCGTCAGGCCGGAGGCGACCCGATGGAAGTACGACGAGGGCAGGTTGGCGATCGTGACGTGGTGCTCGGCGACGGCCGTCAGGAACGCCTCCGGGGTGCCGCCGAGCGACGGTGGCGCCACCACCACGGTGGCCCCGGCCAGCAGGGTGGGCAGCACCTCCTCGATCGTGACGTCGAAGCCGGGGGCCGCGAAGTGCAGGACCCGGTCGCCGGGCCGGAGACCGAGCGGGGACGCCACCGCGTCCAGGTACGCCGACAGCGCCTCGACGCCCACCGGCACCTGCTTGGGCTCGCCGGTGGAGCCGGAGGTGTGCACGACGTACCCGAGTGGTGGCGTGTCCCGCGCGGGTGTCACTCCGGTCGTCTCCGCCCGGTGGTCCTCGGCGGCCGGTCCGACCAGGAGTGCGGGCCGCAGCCGCCGGACCACGGTGGCGGTCTGCTCTCGTCCCATCCGTTCGTCGAGTGGGCAGTAGGCGGTGCCGGCGGACCAGGCGGCGAGCATCAGGACGATCGCGTCGGCACCGCGCGGGGCGGCGACCGCCAGCCGGTGGCCGGGCCGTAACCCGGCCGCACGCAGGCCGGTCGCGGCCTCCTCGACAGCGGTGCGCAGATGACCGTAGGTCCAGACACGTTCCTCGGTGACCAGGGCCGGGTGGTCCGGCGGGGCGTCGCGCAGGGCGGTGGTGATCCGGGTGGCGAGCCGGCCGGCGATGTCCGGGGTGGCGCCCGCGGGGTGGCCCGGTTCGGGCGGGTGGCCGGCGATCCGGCGCATGGCGGTCTCGATCGCGGTGGCGACTTCGGTGATGCCGGCCGGCTCGAACAGTTCGGTCGAATACTCCAGCATGCAGTTCAGCCCACCGTCGGCGGCGATGATGTCGAGGCTGAGCGGGAACTGGGCGGTGCCCTTGTCGATGTGGGTGAAGGTGCTGCGTACGCCGTGCAGTCGCAGTCGCTCGTCGCCGACGTTCTGCAGCTGGCAGGTGATGTCGAACAGTGGGCCGTCGACGGCGTCGCGGGCCGGGGCTACCTGCGCGACGATGCGGTCCAGGGACACGCCGCGATGGTCGAAGCCGTCGAGCAGCGCCTCGCGCACGGTCTCCACGGCGGTGGTGATGTCGTCGAGGTCGGTCACGACGGTGCGGATCGGCAGGGTGCCGACCAGGTAGCCGACGGTGTGTTCGACGCCGGGGTCGGAGCGGTCCGCCACCGGGCAGCCGATGGTGAGGTCGTGGACGCCACGGATGCGGCCCATCGCGAGTCGCAGCGCGGTCAGCATGAGCACGAACGGGGTGCAACGGTATCCACGGGCGGCCCGGTTCAGGGCCTCGGTGGTGCCGGCGTCGATGCGGAAGTGGTGCAGTCCTCCGGCCACGGTGTCGCGGTGCATCCGGTCGGGCCGGTCCTGGCCGGCGGGCAGGTCGGCGAACCGTCTCCGCCAGTACCCGAGGTCGGCGTCGGCGGCTTCGGTCCGTTCCGCGGCGGGGTACGCCGCCGGTGGTGGCAGTACCGCCGCCGAGGGCCGGCCGGGAGCGTTGTACAGCGTGGCGAGCTCGTCGAAGAGCACACCGACCGACCAGGCGTCGATGACGGCGTGGTGCACGATCAGCGCGAGCACATGGTGTCGCGGTCCGGTCCGGATCAGGTGCGCGGCGATCAGCGGGGGCTCGGTGATGTCGAACGGGCGGGTGGCGAGTTCCCGCAGCAGGTCGTCGGCGCCGTCACCGGTCTCGCGGCGGCCGACATCCCAGGAGGTGGCGGTGGCGGTCACCGGCCGTACCGTGCCGTCCGGGTCCAGCCGGAACCCGGTGCGCAGGCTCCGGTGCCGGTGGACGAGCAGGCGCAGGCAGTCGGCCAGCCGGTCGGCGTCCAGTTCACCGTCGAGGTCGACGCGGACGGCCACGTTGTAGAACGGGCTGTCCGGCTGCATCTGCTGGAGGAAGAACATCTGGGTCTGGTGCGTGGTGGCGGGCAGGGTGGACAGCGGTTCGGGCACGGCGAGGGCTCCCGGAGCGTAGGAGTCGGGTCAGCGTGAGCGGGTCTGGTGCAGGTGGCGCACCTGTGCCGACAGCTCGCGGACTGTCGGGGCGTCGAAGAACTGCCGCATGCTGAGGCGGATGCCGAGGTCGTCCCGGATCCGGGCGATGATCTGGGTGGCCCGCAGGGAGTGGCCGCCGCAGTCGGCGAAGTGGGTGTCGAGGCCGACGTCGTCCCGGTGCAGCACGTGCCGCCAGATCCGGTGCACCCGGGCGGTGATGTCGTCGCCGGCCGGGGCCGCCGGGCCGGTGGGTGCCGCGGGCCCGGTGAGGAGCCGGCGCACCGCGGCGGCGTCCACCTTGCCGCGTTCGGTGAGCGGCAGGCCGCTCGTCACGACGGCACGGTCGGGCACCATGAAATCCGGCAGGGATTCGCGGGCCGCGGCGAGCACCGCGCCGGCGTCGGCCTGGTGGTCGCCGGTCAGCACCGCGACGAGTTGCGGATCATCGCCGGTGGGGTCCCATCGGAGGACGTGGGCGTCACGGACGCCGGGCAGTCCGCACAGGACGCCCTCGACCTCGGCCAGTTCGACCCGGAAGCCGCGGACCTGTACCTGACGGTCGCGGCGGCCGGTCAGCCGGTCCGTACCGTCCGGGTGCCGGGCGGCGAAATCACCGGTCCGGTACGCCCGGGCGCCCGTCTCGTCGGCGGTGAACCGGTCCGCGGTCGCCGGGGCGTCGTTGAGGTAGCCGGCGGCCACCCCGATCCCGGCTACCTGGATCTCACCGGTTCCGCCGGGGCCGGCCAGCACCCGCAGCCGGGTGCCGCGCAGCGGTGTGCCCAGCGGCAGCGGACGATCGTCGGCAGGGCTGTCCCCGGCCCGGTACTGCGAGGTGAAGACGCTGTTCTCGGTGCATCCGTAGCAGGCCACGAGGGTGCCGGGGAACCGGGCGGCCACGGCGTGGAAGTGTGCGGCCGGTACGGTATCGCCGCCGGTCATCAGCAGGCGCACACCGTCGAGGCGGGCGAACCGGTCCGCCTCGATCTGCCGGAAGACGCCGGCCGGCAGATGCACCACCGAGGTACGGGTACCGGTCACCTGGTCGAGCAGATCGTCCAGGGACATCGTGCGGTCGCGGGGCACGATGAGGGTGGCGCCGGCGTCGGTGGCGGCCCACAGTTCCCACAGCGACGCGCCGAAGCCCGGATGCGCGAGGGCCAGCAACCGGTCACCGGCGTGCAGCCCGGTGAGGTCGCTGTCGCGGACCAGGTGCGCGATACCGGCGTGGGTGAGCGCCACCAGCCGGGCGCCTCCGGTGGTGCCCGAGGTGCTGACCAGGCAGGCGAGTGGTGAACCCGCGCTGTCGAGATGGTCCGGATCCGGTGTGCCGGCGGCCGGGCGGGCCAGGAATTCCAGCGTGCATGGCGGCGTGTCGGCGGCTCCGCCGGTGGTCACCACCAGGTGGGCCCCGGATCGGCGCAGGATCTGCTCGGCGTGGGCGCGGGGCCACCGCGGGTCGAGGTAGAGCTGCACGCCGCCGGCCCGGGCGACCGCCCAGACGGTGGCCAGGTGCAGGGGGCCGGCGGGGAGGCGCACGGCGATCACCGTGTGCGGGCCGGCCCCGCGACGGCGCAGATCGTCGGCGATCCGGTCGGCCCAGGCGCCGATCGTCGAGTACGGATACCAGTCCTCGCCGTAGCGCAGGCCTCCGGGTCCGCCGGCCGCGGCCGTGGTCATCGCGGCCAGCACAGCACCGTCGCGGCTGTCGTTCGTCGGCAAACCGGACCCCCGTCTCGTCAGTTGCGCAACGTGTCGATGCGACCACCTAAACCGCAAAGTCGAGTTTTTGCAACGTTCCGCTCTAAGGTTGCATCATCTTGTTTCGATATCTAGGGTCCGACGTGGATATCGGACAATCGTGGGGGCGATCCTCCCGACTGAGGAGGTCTTCGACATGAGTCAGCCGGTCCACGACATCCGCGTGGAATTCCAGGGCGACTCCGGCGAGGGGCCGCTCACCTGGGGCCAGCGAGCCATCTGGGCGGTGTTCGCCTGGCTGCCCCCGGACGACGCCTCACTGAACCTGGTCGAGGTCTGCCCGATAGCACCCGGCCGTGAGCTGACCGACGTCGCCGCGGCGGTGCGGACCGTCGTGGAACGCCACGCCTCCCTGCGGACCACGGTGCGCCGGGAACCCACCGGCCCCCGCCAGGTGGTGCGCGGCCGGGGCTCGATCACCATCGAGGTCATCGAAGCGGACGCCGCGGACCTTCCGCAGATCGAGCGACGGCTCGCCGCGGCGCCGTTCGACCACGGCCGCGATCTGCTGGTCCGCGTGGCCGTCCGGCTGGAACACGGGCGGCCACGGGAGGTGGTCCTCGCCGTCAGCCACTTCGCCGCCGACGGCTGGAGCATGCGGATCCTCGGCGCCGACCTGACCGATCTGCTGGCCGGCCGCCGGCTCCCGGCCCGCTCCGCCCAGCCGCTGTCCCGGGCGCGGTGGGAGGACGGCCCGATCGCCCGGCGCCGCCAGCAACGGGCCTTCGAACACTGGCGACGGGGCGCCGCCGAACTCCCGCCGATCTGGATGACCGGCCTGGACCGCGACGACACCATCACGGGGCGGTGGGCGGAACTGGACTCCCCCGCGCTCGCCGCGGCGGTGCGGCACCTGTCCGCGATCCACCGGCTCACCACCGGGATGACGCTTCAGTCCCTGGTCAGCCTGGTCCTCGCCATCCGGCAGGACGAGACGGAGACCGGGCTGCGCTGCATCGTGGCCACCCGGTCCCAGCCCGAATTCGCCCAGCTGGTCGCCGCGTTCAACCAGAACGCCCTGTTACGGCTGACCGTCACGGACGAGGATCAGGCGGCGTTCTTCCGGCGGGCCCGCACCGCCGCGCTGGTCGCCCTGGCCACCACCGAATGCGAGCCGGACGAGATGGAGGACCTGGTCACCGCCACCGCCCGGGACCGTGGCATCGAGGCGGGCGGGTTCTGTTTCTACAACGACGTACGCCCCGACGCCGCCCGGGTCACGCCGGCCGCCGGCGCCGCCCCACCTTCGCCGGACCTGGACCGCACGGTCCTGCGACCGCTGGCCGACGACGGCAGGCAGAAGGACGCCAAGTTCTTCCTCTTCGTGTACGAGCTGGACAGCACCGCGATCCTCCGGCTCTGCTCCGACCCGAGATTCGACGGCGCCCCGGCCTTCCTGCGTGATCTGGAACGCGCCGCCGTGGCGATGTCCACCGACGGCGCCGGTCCCGGCCAGGTCCGCCGCCGTCTGCGCGGGCGGGAGAGCCACGTTCCCGCATGACCCGCGGGGCCGATCACGACGGCGCTGCCGCCGGGGCGGTCTGCCGGACGGCCACCGCGGCGGCCCGCACGAAATCTCCGATCAGCATGCTGATCAGTTCCGGCCGCTCGGCGACGAGGTGATGTGAGGTCCCCGGCACCACGCACAGCTGCGCGCCGGGGATCCCCGCGGCGATCCGCAGGCTGTGCCCCGGCCGGATGGTGTCCCGGTCGCCCGACATGACCAGCACCGGCACGTCGATCCGGGCCAGATCGGCCGGGTCGATGTGCGGCTCGTTCGTCCACAGCCGGAACAGTTTGGCCAGCACCACGTCGGCGTGTTCGGGCCCGTCCGGGGAGAGCCGCTCGTAGTGCATCCGCTCGACGTCCGGCTTCTCCTCGGCCTCACCGACGAGGTCGTCGAGCCCCGCCACCGAGGGATCGAAACCGGACGGGTCGAGATTGGCGCTGATCGCCGTCAGCGACCGCACCCGCTCCGGATGATCCAGCGCGAGCAGCAGCCCGATGATCGCCCCGTCGCTGTACCCGACGACATGCGCCGACTCCAGCCCGACGGCGTCCAGATAGGCGAGGGTGTCCGCGACCCCACGCTCATACCCGTACTCCCCGACGATGTCCGCCGAGCGCCCGTGCCCGGGCCGTTCAAAGGCATGAACCCGATGATCGTGTACGAGTGAGTCGGCCTGCGCCCGCATCGACTCCAGCGAACAGAAACCCCCGTGCAGCAGCAGCACCGGCTCCCCGTCCCCGGCGATCTCCGAATAGAGCTCGACTTCCCCGATCCGGAGGTACGTCATGTGGGTGTCACCATTCCTAGAGCCTTGAACGCCCTAAGCTTAGCGAGGCTCTCCACCGGAACTCATTCGTCGCCGCGGACACATCGCTGGGCGAAGGCGATCGCTTCCACACAGGCCGCGTTCCGGGATTCGGCTTCCGGGGTCCACTCAGGCAGATCCTCACGATCGCGGACGGCCTGATGACAGAAGTCGAGGATGCCGTACACCAGTTCGCCCGACAGCCCCGGCCGGTCCCGCCCGGCCGCCACCGCCTGGCGTCCGGAGTCCAGTGCCGCGGCGATCCAGTTCCGGGCCGGGACGGTCTCGATCGGACCCATCCGCTGAAGCGTCCCGCCGATCGCCCGGATCGCCAGGGCCGGCCCGTCACGCCGCTCGATTCCGGCCGGCGCCGCACGGAACGGACCCATCTGATCATCCCAGTAGTACGTCACCCGGATGATCATCCCGTACACGCCGGTCCTCGAGGTCAGCGCGCGGGTCGGAGCCGGACTGTGGACGGAAGTTGAACACCCCGGCCCTCACAGGTGTCTTTCAGGTGAACAATCACTAGGATCCGTGCATATGGGTCTGCAGCCACCGGCGTTCTCCACCGAGCTCTACCGTGTCGTCGTCGGCGTGGCCGATCGATCGCCGGAGAGCGTGCAGTGGTTCATGGAGCACTTCACCGAGTTCTCGATCATCATTCTGATGGGCATCGTGGTGTGGCTGTGGTGGCGGGCCCGCCACGCGAGCGACACGCTGATGGCGATCAGTGTGATGGCGCCGGCCGCGGGCGTGTTCGCCTATCTGACCAGTGAGGTCAGCAAGACCGTCCTGACCGAGGAGCGGCCCTGTCGCGCGGTCGGCCTGCCGATCGTGGCGGCTGAGTGTCCGCCGGTCGGTGACTGGTCGTTCCCCAGCAATCATTCGACGATCGCCGGGGCCTTGTTCATCGCCGCGTTCCTGGTGTCGTGGCGGTGGGGTCTGGTGGCGCTGCCGGTGGCCACGATCGCCGCGTTCTCCCGGGTGTTCGTCGGTGTGCACTACCCGCATGACGTGCTCGTCGGCTATCTGCTCGGTGCGACGGTGACCGCCGTGCTGACGCTGCTGCTGGCCCGCCACGGCGCCCGCCTGGTCGGGTGGGGCCGGTCGCAGCCGGCGCTGAAGTGGGCGCTCGGCCCCGGTCTCCCGGCCCGGGGAGAGGTTCCGACACAGCAGCTCACCGTCGTCGGAGCCGCACGACGGTAGCTCTAACCTGGGCACATGCGGGAGAAGATCCGGATCGGTCTGGCGCTCGGCGGCGGCGCGGTGCGCGGCGCCGCCCACATCGGTGTGCTGGAGGTGCTGGACGAGGCCGGCCTGGAGCCGTCGATCGTCACCGGGACGAGTGTGGGCGCCCTGGTCGGCGCGTTGTACGCGAAGGGCATGACGGCCGCCGAGATCGCCGAGGTGGCGCAGACGTTGCGCTGGTCGCGGCTGGTGCGGCCGGGGATGACCCGTAAGGCGCTGTTCGAGACGTCGAAGCTGGCCGCGTTCCTGGAGCACACCCTGGACGGGGCGGATTTCAAGGATCTGGCCCGGCCGTTCGCCGCGGTGGCCTGTGATCTGGCCACCGGGCGGGAGGTGGTGATGCGGGACGGGCCGGTGGCGAGCGCGGTGCTGGCCAGCGCCGCCATTCCGGGGGTGTTCCCGCCGGTGGACCGGGACGGTCATCTGCTTGTCGACGGCGGGCTGGTCACCATGGTTCCGGCCCGGCTGGCCCGGGAGATGGGCGCCGACATCGTGGTGGCCGTCGACGTGTCCGGGCCGCTGCCGCGCCGCCCGCCGACGACGCTGGTGCACGTGATGGTCGCGGTCAGCACGTTGCAGCCGGGTGGTGGCGATCCGCTGGAGGAGGACGCCGATCTGGTGCTGAATCCGGAGGTGGACGCGTACGCGTTCTGGGAGCTGTCCAGGATTCCGGCGTTCGAGGAGTCCGGGCGGGCCGCCGCGGAGAAGGCGCTGCCGGTGTTGCGTGCCCTGGTCGCGGCCGCGGAGGCGCGCCGTGACTGGTTGCGTTCACTGTGACGGTCCTCATTGACGCGGTACGGACGATCGGCTGTCATATTCGGACCCGTTTTCGGACCGGACAGGAGACACGTACCCGGTGTGGTGGATCTGGGCGGCCGGCACGGTCGTCTTGTTCGGTTCCGGCTTTGCGATGATCGCGGTGCCCCGGCTGCGGGAGCGCGCCGTCCAGCGGCGGGTGGCCTGGTCGGAGGCGCACACCGCGATCGCCACCGCCATGATCAGCCGGGACGCCGCCCGCACCGACGACCCGGAGGCCACCGAGATGCTGCACCGGGCCGAGATGATCGCGGCCGCCCGGGGTGGGCCGGACGCCGCCCGCGAGGCCGCCGGCCTGGCCCGGCGCGCCGACCGGATCTGGGGTGGCCGTGGCCGTCATTGATCTGATCCTGCTCTCCGTCGCCCGGAAGATCTCCGACCTGACCGCCTGGGGTGCGGCCTTCATCGACGAGGTGCTGCGCTGGGGTGCGCTGGCGATCGCCGCCCTGTGCATGATCGTGTTTCTGGGCAGTCAGCACGAGAACATCCAGATCAGCTACGCACAGTCACCGGTGGACACCAGCACCACTCCCCCGACGATCGGTGCCGGCGACGCGACGATCCCGTCCGTCGCCGAGATCACCGCCATGCTCCGGGACGATCCGGTGGTCCGCCTGCCGGGTTCGGTCGCGCACTGGGACACCGAGGTGGTGGCGGCCGCGATCGGCGACAGCGGCCTGCGAATCCTGGTCACCCCGCCGGGCATCGACGAGGCCTCGCACGAGCGGCTGGGGGAGCTCGACGACGCGGACATCCGGATCATCGGGACGTACGTCGGCACCGGCACCATCGCCATCGGCAGCTCGCATCTGGACGACTGGCGGGGCAAGTTCGCCGTCGGTGACGTGACCAGTGACCTTCAGGTGATCATCGCCGAGCTGCGCGGACAGCCGAAACCGGAGACCGTGGACCCGTTCCGCTGGCGGGAGCCGACCGCTGCCGAGACCGAGGTGGTGGCGCGGGATCTGCGCGCGGGTGGCTTCCACCGGGCTGCCGGGGCCACCCTGGAGGCGGCGCCGGAGAACTCCCCGGCGTTCCCGGACGGCCGGGCGCTGTACGTGGCGCTGCCCCAGCAGCCGTTCGGCGAACCGACTCCGGAGTACGGCCCGGCCCTGGCGAGACTGTTCCCGGACACCCCGATCGTGGTGATGTACGGCAACTGGATCGAGTACTCCGGACCGCACGCCGCCGACTTCGCCGAGACCGCCGGTGCCATCTTCTACGACCGGGCCGAGTTGCTGCTGCAGCGGGCGGCGTACCCGCAGCAGGCGGCCCTCACCGTCTACCTGGACCAGGTCACCGACGTGCGGTATGCCGGGCTCGCCGACCGCCCGCTGCCGTACGCCCCACCGGACCCGCTCGACGTCGCGCTGCCCGCCCTGCCGTGGATCTTCGTAATCTGTGTGCTGGTGTTCGTCGGCCTGTCGTTGCGCCCGATCGTCGGTACGCCCGCCGACGCGGGTGTCCGCCGGGCCGCGGGCAGCGCTCCGGCACAGCTCGCCGCGCTGACCACCCTGGCGGTGGAGATGTCCGCGCTGACCGGCCGGCGCAGTGAGGCTCCGCTGGCCCGCGCGCTGATCACCCTGACCGCTGCCCGGGACGCTCTGCGGACGAAACTTCCCGATCAGCATGTACGTTCCCTGCTGCGCACCGCGGAGAAGGAACTCGACGTGGCCGCCCGCCTGCTGCCGTACCGGGGATACCGTCCGGCCGAATACTTCGAACGGCAGCTGTCATGAGCCGGAGACAGCGGGAGGTCGTGGAGCACCGGGTGCCGGTCCGGCGGCGGATCGGCCGGGTGCTGCGGAGACTGGTGACACCGTTCAGCGTGGCGACGACGGCGTGTCTGGTGCTGGCCGGCTGGTCGCTGTGGACCGGCGGGGTGTTCGAGGGCCCGATCGCCCGGCAGGTGCGCACCTCCTCGATCTACACCGTTCCCGGCACCGGCCTGGACGTGGCCGCCGCCGAGCGGGCCGTCGGCAACCGGCGCCTCATCCTGATCTTCCTGGACGCGAGCACCCCGGAACCCGGCCCGATCTGCGACGACCTGGAACGGGCCGCCGACGGCACCCTGGTGATGCTGCTGCGCCCCAAGCCGGACGGCTGGAACAGCTACGCGTGCGCGATGTTCGACGGCGGCTACGAGCTCATGCAGATCGAGGGCGGCATCAGCCGGGGCATCCAGCAGTTCCCCGGCGACCCGCTCGCGGTGGTCAAGGTGGCGGCGGTCAACTACGACCGGCTGGTCCGCACCGGCCTGCTCACCGACGGCCCCCGCACGATCGACCCGTACCTGCCGCGCTATCTGATGGCCGGCGCGGCGGTGCTGTCCGTGCTGCTCGGCTCCCTGCTGATCTGGACGGCCGGCCGGCGTACCGCCCGCTCGGCTGTCGACCGCAGGGAGCGCCTGGAGTCGGCCGGCGACGCCCGGGTGGCGGTGAGCGCCTCGGCGGCGGTGATCGCCCAGCAACTGATCGACCTGGACTCCCGCTACCGCAAGGGGACCCAGGAGTTCCAGCGCCGGTACGCCGCTCTGGCCGCCGAATACGCCGAGCTCCTGGACGACCTGCGGAAGCCGGACGACGGAACCGCCGCCAGACGTGTCGAACGGCTGCTGGAACGGGTCCGCTACCTGTCCCGCCTGCACTGACCCGCCCGGTGACGTGCTCAGTCGACCCGGCTGATGGATCGCCGCCGGGCCGCCACCGTGACGGTCACCCGGGCCACCACGTCGTCCCGGTCCAGGACGGTCCGCAGATCGGCGGTGACCGCGTCGGCGGCCCCGGCGATGTCGTCCAGATCGGCGTGGGGTTCGGCGACGGCGGTGAGCACGACGACGATCCGGCCGCGTTCCCGGACCACCCGGCCGTGCGCCGACCGTACCCCCGGGGTGTCGGCGAGGACGGTGGCGGCGATGCCGGCCGGCCCACCCGGGTCCAGCAGCAGCCGGCCGTCCCGGTCGGAGCCGGGCAGCAGCAGGGCGCCGACCGGGCGGCGGGGCACGTGGGCGATCAGCCACCACACCGCGGCCAGCACGAGCACCGTGCCGGCCGCGGCGCAGGCCCACGGCCACCACGGCTGGCCGGTGGCGGCCTGGACGGACCCGGTGCCCGGGTAGGGCCGGCGGTCCCGCCAGAGACCGCCGGGCCAGTCCGCCCGCCAGGAGAGCAGGGCCGCTCCGAGCCCGGCCAGGGCGATGCCGAGCAGGAGCGAGACGACCCGGTCCAGGCCCAGTACGGTGCGGCGCATCAGGCGATCCTTCCGTCGACGGGCCGGGAGACCCGGGTCCGTACCTGTACCGCCGGTGGTTCGGCCAGGCGCTGTAGTCGTGCGCCGATCGCCTCGCGGACCGCGGCGGCCGGCGCGGGTTCGGCGCCGAGAGTGTGGATCGTGGTGACCACCCGGCGGCGGGAGACCGTCGAGCGGGCGGCCAGCACGCCGTCGACCTCGGCGGCGGCGTCCGAGGCGATCCGGGCGACGTCACGGCGGGTGACGAAGATGCCGGTCCGGCCGGTCAGGGTGAAGGTGCGGCGCACTCGTGGCCGCAGGGCGGTCCCGATCAGCCCGAGGCCGGTCAGCAGCAGAGCGGCGCCGAGCGGGATCGGCCAGGCGCCGGTGAGGGCGTTGTCGGCGGTCCGGGCGATCCCCGGCAGCAGTGGCGCTCCGCCGATGATCCCGAAGCCGGTGAGGGCCTCGCGGATCGTGACGGCACCGGCGCCGAGGAGCAGTACGGCCAGGACCGGGCCGACGACGCCGACCGGGCCGGCGCCGGTGGGTGCGGGCGCCGCCGCCATCGGGACCGCGGCCGGGGCCGGTCCGCGTTGCTGCACCGTGCTCATTGCACCCTCCTCTGCCGGCGGTCGTCGCGCACCATCGAGGCGACCGTGACGTCGACGGCGTCGACCCGCATCCCGGCGAGCCGCCGTAGCTGTTCGGCGACCGTGGACCGGACCTCGGTGGCCAGCCGGGTGGCCGAGACCGGCCACCGTCCGGCGACCGCGACCGCGGCGCGTACCCGGTTCCCGGCGACGACCACGTCGGCGCGCGGGTAGGACCGGGCCAGGGCGCCGGTGACGCGGACCGCTCCGGGGACCTGACCGGCCGCGGCCAGCACGATGCGTTCCACGGCCCGGTCGGCGATGTGGAGGTGACCACGGTCGCCGGCCGGGACGGCCGTGTCACGGCCCGGACCGTCACCCACGGCGCCGGCCCGGCACGAGGTCGGTCAGGTCGATCCGGCCGTCGAGTTGTGCTCCGACCAGGTATCCGACGGCCCCCAGTAGTACTGCCACGACACACCAGCCGAGGCCACCGGTGGCACCGACCAGTGCCAGTAGGAGACCGGCCAGCAGGCCGGCGGTTGATGCGCTCATGCTCACTCCTCAGCGGCGGATGCCGCGGTCACGCCGCGACATCCTCGACGACAACGTGGACGGGTAGACGGGTGGCCGCGTGGACGACGGCGTGGATGCGTTCGGCGGTCATCCGGATCGGGACGTTGCCGTCGAGCACCACGTGCACCTCGATGCGGCCCGGGCCGACCCGGACACCGGCCACCCGGTGGCCGGCCAGATAGGTGGCGACCTCGCCGAACAGGCCGCTGTGCAGGCCTTGGACGCCGGGCACGCCGCGGACCAGGATGGCCACGTCCTCGGCGGTCTGCCCGACCGGGTCGATCACCCGGCCGGCGGCCTCGTCCGGAAGCTCGTTCACTGGACCCGGGTGGAACGCTCCGCCTCACCGGACGGGGCGCTGTCGTCCTCGGGCAGGTGGATGTCGGCGACGGCGATGTTCACCTCGACCACCTGCAGCCCGGTCATCCGCTCGACCGAGGTGATCACGTTGCGGCGTACGCCGGCGGCCAGGTCGCTGATCGCCACGCCGTATTCGGCGATCAGGTCGATGTCGACGGCGGTCTGGGTCTCCCCGACCTCCACCGAGACGCCCTGGGCGTGGTTGGTCCGGGCGCCGGGGATCCGCTCGCGCAGCGCGTTGACGGTGCGCGAGGTTCCGCTGCCCAGCGAGTGCACGCCCACCACGTCCCGGGCGGCGATCCCGGCGATCTTGCTGACCACGGTGTCGGCGATCGAGGTCGTACCTTGCGGGCTGCGCAGGTCGTTGTCCCGGACGGCCAGCCCGGCCGAGGTGGCCGGTGCGGTCTTGGCCTGGGTGGTGGTGACCGAGTCGGTCATGACGATCTCCCTTTGTTGGATGGCGCCGGCTTTCACTGAGTTCGAGGCCACCGGCCGGGCGATCCTCACGGTCGAAGCAATGTGATGCATGTCACAAAGATGGGAGCAGTGGGTGACTTGCGGAGAAAGAGCGGCTCGTGCGCCTGACGGCATTGCAAACCGAGGACGGGCAGGGTCCCGACTCCGAACTGGTAAGACGGGCCCGGCTCGGGGACAAACGCGCCTTCGCGGCCATCGTCTCCCGGCACGGCCCGGCCCTCTACCGGTACGCTTACCGCCTGCTCGACGAACCGGGCAGCGTCGAGGACGTCCTCCAGGAGACCTTCATCGACGCCTGGCGGGGGCTCCCCTCGTTCCGCGGCGAGTCCTCACTGCGGACCTGGCTGTTCACGCTGACCAGGCACCGGGTGTCCCGCGCGCTGCGGGGCCGGCCGGCCAGGCCCCCGGTCGACGTGGCGGAGCTGCGCGACCGGCTGGCCGACCCGCTCGCCGATCCGGTGCACATCCAGCTGGGCGCCGGGCTGCTGGGCGCCCTGGACACCGCGTTACGCCGGTTGCCGACCCGGCAGAGATCGGCTTGGCTGCTGCGGGAGATCGAGGATCTCAGCTACGAGGAGATCGCGACCGTTCTCGGAGAGACCTCGACCGTCGTACGCGGACTGTTGGAACGTGCCCGAGCGGCCCTGGCGACTAGCCTGAAGGAGTGGCGGTGAGCAACCCTGACGACGTCGACGCCCTGACGCGCGCCACCAGACTTCTCCGTGACCACACCGACGAAGGGTGGACGGTGCTGAGCCCCGGCATCCTGGACCGGATGATGCGGGTCTTCCGCCCCTCCGACCCGATCCGGGGCCGGCACCGGCACGGCGACTACTTCGTCCGCTGCGACGTGGTCACCGAGCAGATCCGCCGGGCCGTCGACGCGCTGCCCGGCGCCGCCGCCGCGGACATCACCTGCGTGACCGGCGACCGGGAACGACTGGTCGAGGTGACCGTGGAGATCGCCGCGGACTACGGCAGCCACCTGCCGACCCTCGCGACCGCCGTGCACGACGCCACCCACGCCGTGGTCACCGGGATCCTCGGCGACCTCGCGCCCGGAGCCGACGCCGTGCACTCCCACGTCCACGTCTACGACATCAACGACTGAGGAGAAGACACGTACGCCCGGGTGCGGGCACCCGGGCGTACGAGCGGAGAGCAGAGGTCAGAGCAGGCTCTTCTCCTGCAGCCACTGCTTGGCGACCTGCTCCGGGCGGGCGCCGTCCACCGACACCTGCTTGTTCAGTTCGGTCATCACGTCCTGGGTCAGGGCCGTCGCGATCGGGTCGAAGATCTCCTTCAGCGCGGCCGTGTTGGCGTCGTAGTACTCCGAACGGAACACCGGCGCCGCGTTGTAGAGCGGGAAGAACGACTTGTCGTCCGCCAGCACCACCAGGTTCAGCGCCTTGATCCGGCCGTCGGTGGTGAACACCTCACCGAAGTCGCACGGGTCCTGCTTGTCCGTCGACGTGTAGACGATGCCGGTGTCCAGCACCGTCACGTTGGCCGCCGGGATCTCGAAGCCGTACTTCTTCTGCAGGCCGGGCAGACCGTCGTCACGGGTGGAGAACTCGCTCTCCACGCACAGGGTCACCGCCGCGGGGTTCGTACCCAAGTCGGAGATCTTCGTGGGGTTGCCCAGCCTCTCCGCGGCGGCCTGGCTGTAGGCCAGACCGTAGGTGTTGTTGAAGCCGGCCGGGTTCATCCACACCAGCTTGTTGTCGGCCAGATCCTTCTCGGCCACCTTCGTCCACTGCTCGGCCGGGTCGGCGATCGGCTCGGTCTGCTGGAAGAAGCTGATCCACGCGGTGCCGGTGTACTCCCAGTACACGTCGATCTGGCCGGAGGTGAGCGCGGCCCGGGCGGCGTTCGTACCACCCAGGTTGGTCTCGTCCTTCACGCTCGCGCCGGCGTTCTCCAGGGCCAGCTTGGTGATCTGGCCGAGCACCAGTTGCTCGTCGAAGTCCTTCGAACCGACCGTGACAGTGGTCCCGGCCAGCGGGCCGGTGCCGCCGCCGCCCTCCTCGCCGGAGCCGCACGCGGCGGCCGACAGCAGCAGGCCGAGACCGGCGGCGACAGCGGTGGTCCTGGTGAAGACGTTCATTGTGGTACGTGCCTCTCTCTTACAGTCCACGCGGGGTGAGCAGGTGCTCCACCACGCCGGCGAGGTAGTCGACGAGCAGTGCCAGGCCGGACGCCAGAACCGCGCCCACGATCAGGACCGGGGTACGGTCGAGCTGAATGCCCTGGAAGATGACGTAGCCGAGGGCCTGGACGCCGAAGAAGGTGGCCAGGGTGGCGGTGCCGATGTTGAGGATCAGCGCGGTGCGGATGCCGGCCAGCACCACCGGCACGGCCAGCGGCAACTCCACCCGCAGCAGGGTCTGCATCGGCGACATGCCCATGCCGCGGGCCGATTTGACCAGGGTCTGGTCGACCTGTCGCAGGCCCACCATGGTGTTGCGCAGGATCGGCAGGGCCGAGTAGGCGACCAGGCCGAACACCACCGACTTGAAGCCCACCCCGGCGGCCAGCACGACCAGGGTGATCAGGCCGAGCGACGGGATCGCCTGACCGAGATTGCCCAGCATCAGCACGACCGGGGCGACGAACCGGGCGGCCCGCCGGGTGGCCAGGACGCCCAGCGGCACCGCCACCGCGATCACGATCAGGGTGGAGACGGCGGCCAGTTGCAGGTGCTCGATCACCCGCTTGGCCAGCTCGCCGGAGTTCAGCGTGCGCTGTTCGATGCTGTCGAGTTCCTGGCTGGACACCCACGCCCACAGGGCCAGGCCCACCACGGTGAGCAGGATCGGCATCCCGAGCCAGCGCAGCGGAGTCCGCCGGACGGCGAGATCAACCCTTTGCGGTACGGGTGAGGTGGTCGCGACCATCAGACGCCCACCGTCTTCGCGGCCCGGTAGAACTCGCTGCTGTCACGCTGCACCGACCGGGTGGCCACCATGACCGTCTCGAAGTCGAGCAGGCCCTGGAAAGCGCCACTGCCGTCGACGACCAGCGCGACACCGGCGTTCGAGGTGAGCATGGCGTTGAGCGCGTACGACAGGGTGGAATCGGACTCCACCAGGGCGCTGACCGGCTCCCCCGCCCGCCGCAGGTCCCCGCCGGCCCGGTCCAGATCGCGGGCGTCCACCCAGCGCTGCGGGCGGCCCTGACCGTCCAGCAGCAGCAGTGCCGACCGGCCGGACGACTCCAGCCTGTCGCGCGCCTCGGCCGCGGTGCCGTCGACCCGCGCGGTGGCCGCTCCGGTGTCCAGGGCGACGTCGGCGACCAGGCTCAGGTTGAGGCGCTTGAGCGAGGCGCCGGAGCCGATGAAGTCCTCGACGTACGTGCTGGCCGGGTTGCTGAGGATGTTCGCCGGGGTGTCGTACTGCGCGATCCGCGACTGCTCGCCCAGGATCGCGATCCGGTCACCCAGTTTGATCGCCTCGTCGATGTCGTGGGTGACGAACACGATGGTCTTCTTCACCTGCTGCTGCAGCCGCAGGAACTCGTTCTGCAGCCGCTCGCGGGTGATCGGGTCGATGGCGCCGAACGGCTCGTCCATCAGCATCACCGGCGGGTCGGCGGCCAGCGCGCGGGCCACCCCGATGCGCTGGCGCTGCCCACCGGACAGTTCCTTCGGGTAGCGCCGGGCGAACACCGCCGGGTCGAGGCCGACCAGGTCGAGCAGTTCCTCCACCCGGTCGCCGATCCGGTTCTTGTCCCAGCCCAGCAATTTCGGCACCACGGCGATGTTCTCCGCGACGGTGAAGTGCGGGAACAGCCCGATCTGCTGGATCACGTAGCCGATCCGGCGGCGCAGCGTGTCCGGGTCGGCGGTGGTGACGTCCTCGCCGTCCAGGTGGATGCGCCCCGACGTCGGCTCGATCAGCCGGTTGATCAGCTCCATGGTGGTGGTCTTGCCGCATCCGGACGGGCCGACCAGCACGATGATCTCGCCGCGGGGCATGTCCATCGTGACCCGGTCGACCGCCGGTTTCTTCTGTCCCCGGTAGCTCTTGGTGAGCTCTTCCAGACGGATCATCGGAGTGGTCATCGGATCCCCCTGGCGGTGGTGAGACGGCGGAGCAGGATGAAGACGGAGTCGAAGAGCAGCGCGACGACGACGATGGCGAGCGTGCCGCCGAGCACGAAGTTCAGGGCGAACGGGCTGCCCAGCGAGCGCAGCCCGCGAAAGATCTCGTTGCCCAGCCCGGGGCCGTTGACCAGGGCGGCGATGGCGGCGATGCCGACCACGACCTGGGTGGAGACCCGGACGCCGGTGAGCACGACCGGCCAGGCCAGTGGCAGTTCGATCCGGGCGAACCGGCGCCACGGCCCCATACCCATGCCACGCGCCGCCCGCAGCACGTTGCGATCGACCGAACCGAGGCCGACGACGGTGTTACGGACGATGGGCAGCAGGGCGTAGAGCACCAGCGCGGTGACGGCCGGCGGGGTGCCGAGGCCGAGCAGCGGGATGAAGATCGCGAACAGCGCGAGCGACGGGATCGTCAGCAACGTGGAGGTCACGGCGAGGATCACCGGCCGCAGGCGGGCCGATCGGTGGGCCAGGACGCCGAGGGCGCAACCCAGCACCAGGGCGATTCCGATGGAGAGCGCGACCACCACGATGTGGTCGACGGCATCACTGAACAAATACTCCGCGTTATCGTTAAGGTATTCGTAGAAATCCATAGGCTTTCTTCCGGCCGGGGACATTTAAAAGCGCACGACCGGAGCCGTGCGCCGATGATCCGGCACGTCAGGGCTGCCGGATCCACAGTTGATCATTCAACCCAAGTAACCGTAGAGCAATGTCCAGGGGCTCGACATGACAGTTCCATGACATTCGCCGAGCAGATGTGACAGTCGCGACAATAAATGCGCGCGTTGCATTTACAGCATTGCGATAAGATCACGAATCGATTGGTCGACGTTGGCCGTCCTCGATATCCGCGGGTGTGGCCACGCGCCGTCGCCCGTGATCGTATGGTGGTCCCATGTCCACACGAGACGCCGAGCAGTGGCAGCGCTACCTGGCCGAATACTCGGCCGACGTGCTGCGCACCGCCGAGGACGACGACCTCACCGAGGTCAGTGACCGGCAGCGGGACACCCTCTGGCTCGGGTTCGACGGGGCGCCCGCCGACCGGCTCGACGCCCTGGAGCAGCGGCTCGGGGTCGCGCTGCCGCCGAGTTACCGGGCGTTCCTGGCGGTGTCGGACGGCTGGCTGAACCTCAGCGCGTTCATGTGGACCATGGCCACCACCGAGACCGCCGGCTGGCTGCGGGATGTCGACGCCGAGATGGCCGAGCTGCTGGAGGAGGACGAGGTGGAGGGGCTCGGCGAGCGGGCCCTGCTGGTCTCCGGCGACGGCGACGCCCAGTACTGGCTGCTCGACCCGGGTGACGTGTCCGCGGACGGGGAGTGGGCGGCGTACGTCTGGGCCAGCTGGTATCCCGGTCTCGGTGAGCGGCACGACTCGTTCGCCGCTCTCGTCGACGACCAGCGCGCCTCTTTCGAGAGCCTGAGCGGCCGGGACGGCCGGGCGGTCCACCCGGACGGCGCGGACGAGCTGGTGGACGAGGGCCGGGCGCGGGCGCTGCGCGGCGAGGTGGACGGCGCGATCGAGGTGTTCCGGGCCGCTCAGGAGAAGGGGTCCGGGGCCGGGGCGTACCTGGCGGCGATGCTGGAGGCGTTCACCGAACCGGCCACCGCACATCACACGATTCGCAACGACGTGCTGTCGCGGCGGCACGTGCTGGACGAGATCGGGCTCGAACAGATCCGGGCGGAGGCGGTGCCGCTGTTCCTCAAGGGTTCCGCGCCGGGCCCGTACCGCAATCTGTTCGCCGGCGTCCTCACCGCCGCCGAGGTCGAGGACCTCAGCGCCTTCACTCCCCCGGTCCTGCCCGAGGTCGCGCGATTCCAGACCGCGATCGACCTCGCCCGTACGCTCGTCCGCAACGGCGACCCGGATCAGGCCTGGACGGTCCTGCACGCGGCGCTCCCCTCCTGGCGCCCGCTGTCACCGAACCGGATCGCACCGACGGTTCTGCTCACCGACCCGGATCTGCGCCGTCTGATCAACCCCGAAAGAGCCGCTTGCGTCGTACGCCGTACCGCTCAGTGATCAGCCGGGCCCGCTGGGCGGTCCTGATGGTGTTCTTCACCAACGGGGCCGGCTTCGCCACCTGGGCGCCCCGCATCCCCACCGTGCAGGCGGACCTGGGCCTGGACGCCGGCACCCTCGGTCTCGCGCTGGGCGGCGGTGGGCTGGGCGGGCTGATCTTCACGTTGTTCTCCGGCATGATGGTCGACCGGTTCGGCAGCCACCGGGTGCTGCCGGTCGCGGTCGCCGGGTTCGGTGTCTGCCTGGTCGGCGGGGTGCTGTGCGCGGTCACGCTGTGGCTGTGCCGGGGCCTGCTGCCGCGCGAGCCGTCGGCGCCCGGGACAGCCACCGCGCCCGGCCTGGCCCGGCCCACCACCGGACTGCTGCTGCTGGGCCTGCTGGTGCTGGCCGCGGCGTTCATCGAGGACGTGCCGCTGTCCTGGAGCGCGGTGTACCTGACCGAGCTGGGCACCGGCCCGGGCCAGGCCGGGCTGGCGTTCGTGGCGTTCTCGGTGTGCATGGCCGCCGGCCGGTTCGCCGGTGACCGCCTGGTCGACCGGTTCGGGCCGGTGCGGGTGCTGGTGTGCGGGGCGCTGCTCACCGCGGCGGCCTTCGGGCTCAGCCTGCTGTTCTCCTCGCCGATCGCGGCAATCATCGGGTTCGCCCTGGTCGGGCTGGGCGCCAGCCCGATCTTCCCGGTGGCGTTCAGCCTGGTCGTGCGGTTGTCGGAGGCGGCCACCGGGGCGGGCATCGCCGTCGTCTCACTGATCTCCCGGGCCGGTTTCCTGATCGCCCCGCTGGCCGTCGGCGCGCTCGCCGACACCGCCGGTTTCCGTCCGGCGCTGTCGGTCGTCTGCGTGGCCGGTGTCGTCGTCGCCCTGGCGGCACTGCGGGTGCGCCGCGAACTGGCCCGGGCCGGAGAGGTGTCGTAAGCAGCCGGCTCAGGCGGTGGTGCGCGGGGCGTACATGATGACGGCCACACCGATCAGGCAGATCGCGGCGCCGATGACATCCCAGCGGTCGGGGCGGAACCTGTCGACGACCATGCCCCACGCCAGCGACCCGGCGACGAAGACCCCACCGTAGGCGGCGAGGATCCGGCCGAAGTTGGCGTCCGGCTGCAGGGTGGCCACGAACCCGTACGCACCGAGGGCGACGACGCCGGCCGCGATCCACCACAGACCGCGATTCTCCCGCCACCCTTGCCAGATCAGCCAGGCCCCACCGATCTCGGCGAGCGCGGCGAGGGCGAAGAGCAGCAGCGATCGTACGACGGTCATGCCGGCAACCTACCCGCCGATGATCACCGGGTGCAGGGCCGGGGAGCGCCCGTTCTACCATCGCCGGACACGCGGGGGCGGGAGATCATGGTGGCTTCGATCGGTGACTGGTTCGACAACAGGGCGGGACGGCGGGACGGCGGGACGGGCCACGACCCGGAGAACGACGACCCGGTCGACCGCGGCCGGGACGCCTGGCTCGACGATCTGCACACCCCGCCGGCTCCGGCGCACCGCGACCCACCACGAGCCGCCGGCACCACGGCACCCGCCCCGGGCCGGCGCCGGGTGACGCGTTCCGGCCCCTCGGCGGCTGATCGGCTGGACGCCGAACGCCGGACAGCGGCCGTGCCCACGTCGAAGCCCGCCATGTCGATGTCCGCGATGGCACGCCGGGTCCGGGCCCTCGACGCCTCGGCTCCCGGGTGGACCGTCTCGGCGCTGACCAGGAAGATCCGGGAATACGGCTGGCCGCAAGCCACCAAGTCCGACATCCGGAAGGCGCTCTCCGGCACCGCCGATCCCGCCGAGCCGACCGGCGGGCGGGCGGCCCCGCCACCGCCGCCGAAGACGAACACCCCCCGATCGGCAGCACCGCGGATCCCGGCCCGGCGGCGGTCGAAGGACGAGCGTGAGGCGCGTGTCTGGGCGATCATCACCGGGGTCCGCGGGATCCGCCCCGACCCGCTGCGGCTGCACGTCGCGATGATGGTCTTCGACCAGGTGGCGTCGCTCACCGACACCGCCCGGCTGCACCGTCTGCTGCACCGCTGTGGTTGGACCGGTCTCGATCGCTCGCACACCCGTCGACTCGCCGCGGTGTTCGCCGCCGAGGCCGCCGCCACCCGGCCGGCCGTGCTCGCCGCCGTCGACTGTCATCACGCCACCCTCACCGCGGCGATCCGGGCGATGCGGGCCGCGGCCCCCGACCTCACCGGGCCGGCGATCGCCGTCCGCCTCCGTGAGCTGGGCTGGTCCCGCATGACGACGGCACGTGTGCAGGAGATCCTCGCGCGGATGCGGACTCCGGCGCCGAACCCGGTGGCACGCACGGCCCCCGCTCCCACCCCGGCGCCCGCTCCCCCGCCGCACACCCTGGACATCCGGGAACGCCCGAACCGGAGCACCTGTCACGGCTGCGGCCGGGTGATCTCACGCCTGGGAGTCTGCGGCTGCGCTTGACTGGAGGCGCGGCCCACCGAGGCGGTGCGGGAGGCGTCACGCGTACGTGAAGACCTCTGGCCGCTTCTGAACGCCCTGACGGATGAGACCGCGGCCCTCGGCGACCGGGACCTGCTACCGTCCGCGGCGACTCTGACGTCCACCCGAGGGCGGTCCATGCTTCCGCTGTCCCCCGCCGCGACCCTGGCCGACATCCAGCACTATGTCGCCGAGATGGAGACCGAACGCGGGTTCGCCGGCCGCGGGGTCGTCGACCAGTGCCTGCTGCTCGGTGAGGAGGTCGGTGAGCTGTTCAAGGCCGTCCGCAAGTCGGAGCACCTGCCGGTGGGCTCCACCTCGATCGTCGGCACCGTCGACGAGGAGCTGGCCGACATCCTGATCTTCGTGTGCGCGGTCGCCAACCGCTACGGCATCGACCTGACCGAGGCCCTGCGCCGCAAAGAGGAGCACAACGAGCGGCGTGTCTGGTCCTGAGCCCGCTCCCGGGGCCGGGAGCAGGCGATCGGACTCAGAGGATGCCGGCGTTGCGGCAGGCCTTGCGGTACTCGCCGGCGCAGAGTTCCTGCACGTTCACGTACTCGGCGTCGACGATCGACTTGATGTTGGAGCGGTTGATGGCCTTCGGCTCCAGCTTGACGAACGGGATGTACAGGCCGGACTCCGGGTCCTTCAGCTTGTCGACGACCTTGGTCGCCTTCTCGTCCTTCTTGTAGAGGCCGATCGCCAGGGCGGCGGCCGCGTCGGCCTCGGCCTTGGTGTCCTTGTAGACCGTCATGCACTGGTCGCCGGTGAGGATGTTCTGCAGGCCCTTGACGGTGGCGTCCTGGCCGGTGACCGGGACCTTGCCGTTGCGGCCCTGCTTCTTGAGCACCTCGATGGCCGCGTTGCCGAGGCCGTCGTTGGCGGCCAGCACGCCGCCGATGTTCGGGTACTGCTTGATCATCAGCTCGAAGATCTCGCGGGCGTTGTCCTCGTCCCAGGCGGGCACGAACTGGTCCGGGCCCTTGCGCGCCTCGGCGTTGTCGAACTGCCGGTTCAGGACCGCGTCGTAGCCCGACTTGAACAGGTAGGCGTTGTTGTCGGCGGGTGAGCCGTTGAGTTCGGCGATGACCGGGTTGCTGGCGTTCTTCTGCTTCAGGCAGTTGATCAGCCCTTCGGCCTGGAGCTGGCCGACCTTCTCGTTGTCGAAGCTGACGTAGTAGTCGGCGGCGCCGTTGAGGGTGAGCCGGTCGTAGTCGATCACCTTCACGCCGCGGGCGTGCGCGTCCTGGATGACGGCTTTGCCGCTGGCGGCGGAGAGGTTCACGATGACCAGGACCTTGAAGCCGCGGTCCAGGGCGGTCCGGGCGATCCGCTTGAACTCCTCCTCGTCGCCTTCGGCGTTGAAGATCTGCGCCGGCACCTTGGCCGCGTCGAAGGCGGCCTGCAGGTATTTCGGGTCGTCGTTGGTCCACCGGGTGGAGCTGGCGGTGTCCGGCAGGATGACGGCGATGCCGTCGGTGCCGGTCACCTTGCCGCTGCCGGTGCCGGTGCCCTGGGTGGCGGTGCCCGCGCCGGTGGCGCCGTCGGATCCCTCGCTGTCGCAAGCCGTGAGCGTGGCCGAGGTCAGCAGACCCGCGGCGACCAGGGCGAACAGTGACTTACGCATAGCGATGAATGTCCTCTCAGGGTGTTCCCGAGCTGCGTGAACCGGCCGCCCCCGCCCGGCGCGACACACAGGCGGTCGTCGATCGTCAAGTGGTTATCCGACAGCGATCCGTTGGTGAACGCGACGCATAATGATCACGGCCGCCTACCCACCTGCGGAACCAGCCGTTGGGCTGATCGGATATGGGCCCATCGGTCATTGGTTCCGGTGATGAACGTCAATGTTGATCTCTACGCGGGTAGCGTATGACCTGGGCTGTTACCTTTCGTATCGCCCGGGAGGTTTGACTGGTTTTTCACTCGCTGCAATATCTCCCGGGACTTTTGTCGGATCGACTTAAAGATCGCCTAAACGGGGCCGGTGAGGTGTTCGGCGGCGATCGTCCGGAATTCGTCGATCAGCGGATCGGGGTCACCGATCCGGCCGGCCAGCACGACGTCAGTGTCCGGGGCGCCCTCCGGCGGGACCGGAGTGATCCGGGATGCGGCAGGGCGCGGCGGTTCCCGGCCGGCAGAGCACCTTCGTCCACACGTCCCCGGCCGGGAACAGCGGCGAGCGCGCCGCCGGTACGTCGGCCCTCCCGCCTTCGAACGGGGGGCCGGCTCGGCACGAGTCGGATGACGGGTCTCGGCCACCGCGTCCGGCCGGCGCCGGCGCAGCTCCGGGACCGCCGGGGTGATGATGAGGCCGTCGACGTGCCCGATGATGATCCGCCCCTGAGGTGCGTGGGGGCGGGCGGTGAGCGCGGCGGGCCGCACCCAGCAAGGGCCGTCCTCGGGCAGGAACGCGCGGCCGGCGGTGGTGAGGTGATCGCCGTGTGGGGTCCGCTCCAGCAGGCGCACCCCGTTGGTGAAGTGGACGGGCGCCCGGGTGATCACGGTGGCGATCCGGCCGGCACCAGAAGGTGCTGCGTGATCTGGGCGCCGACGAGTTCATCGACTGCACGGTGACGAAGCCGCAAGACACCGTTCGTGACGTCGACCTGGTGGTGGACACCGTCGGCGGCCCGCACAGCGGGCGTTTCCCGCCCACGGTACGGCGCGGCGGCGGGCTGTTCCCGATCTTCCTGAGCCGGAATGATCCTTCCGAGGCCGCCCGGTACGGCGTCACGGTCTCCTCCACATGACGGCCTGCACCTGGGCGGGCGTTCGGTGAGTAGCGGTGGGGTCCTTCGGCTCGGACCGGCGGTGGTTGCGGTTGGTAGCCATGGCGGCCGGTGCGGTCCCGGTGTCGTCGGCGCCGGTCGCGGTTGGTGTGGGTCGAGGCTGTCAGGCGGTCGCGGGCGGTAGGAACCGACGCCGCCGGGCGTTTACCGGCGGGACGGCCCATGGCAGCTACCCAGAATCAGCAGATTTCGTCACTATTATTCACCTAAATGCCTTTAAAAAGGTTTCCGGATAGCGCTTGCCCCCACGTGCAGACGATCAACAAAAGCAGCGATCTTGGTGGTTTTCTCACCAAATTGATCCTTGCCCTCGGCCGCCTGATCACTTGCGGTCAATCCCTCGCGCGGGCGAGCCGTCCAGCCGAGATCTTGGCGGATTTACCACCGGAAACGGTGGCAAATCCGCCAAGATCGGCCAAGGTGGAGCTGGAAGGCGGACACTCACGCGGGAATTGACCGCGAGCGGGCCAGCGGCCGAGAAGAAGGCTCTATTCGGTGGAAAACTGCCAAGATCGGCCGCGGGCGGGGTTTGTGTGCGGAATACCCACCGTGAACCGAGTCGACAAAGTTAGACAAAAGCCGCTTATTTGCAAAAATGACCGCGGCGAACGACCACAGCGACCGCAGCAAACGACCGCAGCGCACGACCGCGACAGACGACCTCAGCGCACGACCGCGACAGACGACCGCCGCAAACGACCGCAACGCACTACCGCCGGAGGACGGTCGCGGGAGAACGGTCGCAGCGGAACGGGCGCCTGACTACAGGACCGGGATCTCGCCGCCGTCGACGGTCAGGGCTGTTCCGGTGATCCACTGGGCTCGGTCGGAGACCAGGAAGGCCACGGCCTCGGCGATGTCTCTCGGGTCTCCGGGGCGGCCCAGCGGGATGCCCGCGGTGATGTCGGCCAGGGCTACGCCGGCCGCGTCGGCGAAGTTCTGGCGGATCACGTCGGCGCCGGGGGTCAGCACGTTGCCGGGCATGATCGCGGTCACCCGGATGCCGGCCGGAGCGAGTTCCGCCGCGAGTGACTTCGTGTAGTTGTTCAGGGCCGCCTTCGCCGCCCCGTAGTGGGACAGCTGTGGGCCGGGCGTGACTGCCACCCCGGAGGAGATGTTGACGATCACACTTCCGGCGCCGGACTCGTGGAGGGCGGGCAGCAGGGCGTTGTTGACGCGTACGGCGGAAAGGTAGTTGAGGTTGAGCGCGTCGACCCATTCGTCGTCGGGGATGGTCGCGATGCCGCCGAGGTGGACGCGGGCGGCTGCGGCGTTGTTGACGACGATGTCGACGCCGCCGAGTTCGGCCAGGGCCGCCTCGGTGAACGCCCGCACTCCGTCGAGGGTGCTGATGTCGCCGGGGATGAAGGTGGCGCCCTTCGGGGTCTCGTCGGTGATGCCGCGGGCGGTGGTGACGACCGTCGCGCCGGCGTCGAGGAGGCGCTGGGTGATGGCCGCGCCGATGCCGCGGCTGCCGCCGGTGACGATGGCGCGCTTGCCGGCGAGTTCGGTGGGGTCTGCGGGAGCAAGAGTTTTGAACATGCGGTCCAAAATAACGAGTACTGGACCGATCGTCCAGAACTAGTACCGTAGAGGCATGGGGCGACCGCGGAAGTTCGACGAACGTGATGTGATGGCGGCCGCGTACCGGCAGTTCAGCGCCACCGGCTACCACGGCACCTCGGTCGACGACCTGTCCCGCGCCACCGGGCTCAGCAAGGGCAGCCTCTACAGCGCGTTCGGCGACAAGGACGCCCTGTTCCGGCGGGTGTTCGACGAGTACTGCGCGGACTCCGACGTCAGCGCCGCGGCCCGGCTGGCCGGCCCGGAGGAGCAGGCGCTCGACCGGCTCCGCGACTGGCTGCGCGCTCCGGAGGAGGACTGCGGCGATCGGACCGGCTGCCTGCTCGCCAAGGGCACCGCCGAGCTGGCCCGGGAGAACGAGGCGGTGGCCGCCCGCTCACTGGCCGCCCACACCACCCTGCTGGACAGTTGCCGGCTGCTTGTCGAGCAGGCGCAGCGGGCCGGGCACGTCGATCCGGCGGCGGACGCCGAGGCGCTCGGTGGATTGATCGTGGCGACCCATCGTGGACTCGAGGCGCTCGGCAAGGCGGGGGTCGGCGCGGTGACCAGAAACCGTATAGCCGACGCCGCGATCGACAGCATCTCGATCGCGGCTGACCAGCGCCGATCTGATCAATAACAGTTTTCTGCGCAATTTTTATTCGGGGCCATTCAGTTCCGGAACTGTCAACATATTGACGTGTGGCAACACGGCGGAAACAATCCTGAATCGAGAGCGCTCTCCACCACTCCCTCCCGTCTGACAGGCAGGAACATGACACCTCCGCACCGACACAACAGCCGTGGCAAGGTCATGCTGAGCGCCGTTCTCGCCGCCGTCCTGGGTGGCACCGTCGTCTCGGTCGCCTCCTCCGCCAGCGCCGCCGAGATCCCGGTCTCGCAAGGAAAACCGGCCACCGCCTCCTCCGTCGAGAGCGCCGCCTTCCCCGCCTCCGCGGCCGTCGACGGCGACGCCGGCACCCGCTGGTCCAGCACGTTCGCCGACCCGCAGTGGCTGCAGGTCGACCTGGGCAGCACCCAGTCGATCAGCCAGGTCGTGCTGAACTGGGAGGCCGCGTACGCCTCCGCCTTCACCATCCAGACCTCCACCAACGGCACCAGCTGGACCAGCATCAGCCCGGTCACCGCCGGCCAGAACGGCGTGCAGACCCTCACCGTCACCGGCAGCGGCCGGTACGTGCGGATGAACGGCACCACCCGGGCCACCCCGTACGGCTATTCGCTCTGGGAATTCCAGGTCTTCGGCACCGGCACCACCCCGGCGCTGCCCACCTCGGACACCCCGGACTTCGGCTCCAACGTGCGGATCTTCGAACCGGGCACCCCGGCGTCGACCATCCAGTCGGCCGTCGACTCGGCGTTCAACGCGCAACTGCGCAGCCCGACCGCCCAGTTCGGCGGTCAGCGCCACGTGTTCCTGTTCAAGCCGGGGACGTACGGCCGGGTCTGGGCCAACGTCGGCTTCTACACCACGATCGCCGGTCTGGGCCTCAACCCCGACGACGTGACGATCAACGGTGCGGTGAACGTGGACTCCGGCTGGAACTACGGTGACGAGTCCAACGCCACCCAGAACTTCTGGCGCAGCATGGAGAACCTGTCGATCGTGCCCGAGGGCGGCACCAACCGCTGGGCCGTCTCGCAGGCCGCCCCGATGCGCCGCGTGCACATCAAGGGCAACCTGACCCTCGCCCCGTCGAACCAGGATCACGGGCAGGGCTACTCCAGCGGCGGCTACCTGGCCGACTCGGTCGTCGACGGGGTCGTGTCCTCCGGCTCCCAGCAGCAGTGGTACACCCGCGACAGCCGGATCGGGCGCTGGGACGGCGGCGTGTGGAACATGGTGTACTCCGGTGTGCAGGGCGCCCCGGCGAACGCGTTCCCGAACCCGCCGCACACCACCCTGGCCACCACGCCGGTCACCCGGGAGAAGCCTTACCTGTACGTCGACGGCGCCGGCCTCTACCGGGTCTTCGTGCCCGCCCTGCGCCGCAACTCGGCCGGCGCCACCTGGCCGAACACGGCCGGCACCTCGATCCCGATGCGGGAGTTCTACGTCGCCAGACCCGGTGACAGCGCCGCCCGGATCAACCAGGCACTCGCCCAGGGCCTGAACCTGTTCTTCACCCCGGGCACCTACTCGCTCAACGACACCATCCGGGTCACCCGGGCCGACACCGTGGTCACCGGCATCGGCTTCCCCACCCTGATCCCGACCGGCGGGGTCGAGGCGTTCAACATCGCCGACGTGGACGGGGTCAAGGTCAGCGGCCTGACCTTCGACGCCGGCACCACCAACAGCCCGACGCTGATGACCGTCGGCCGGGCCGGCGTGCACACCGACCACGCCGCCAACCCGATCAGCCTGCAGGACGTCTTCTTCCGGATCGGCAGCAGCGTGCAGGGCAAGGCCACCACCACGCTGGTGGTGCACAGCGACGACACCATCGTCGACCACATCTGGGCGTGGCGGGCCGACCACGGCGGCGCCCCCACCGGCTGGACGGTCAACACCGGCGACACCGGCCTGATCGTCAACGGTGACGACGTGCTCGCCACCGGATTGTTCGTCGAGCACTACCAGAAGTACGAGGTGATCTGGAACGGCAACCGCGGAAAGACGATCTTCTTCCAGAACGAGAAGCCGTACGACGTACCGAATCAGGCGGCTTGGATCGGCCCCCGTGGCAACGGGTACGCCGCTTACAAGGTGGCCGACAGCGTCACCGACCACGAGCTGTGGGGCGGTGGGTCCTACTCCTACTTCAACGTCAATCCCTCGGTACGGGTGGATCGGGCCTTCGAGGTGCCGGTCCGCTCCGGGGTGCGGCTGCGCAGCATCCTGACCGTGTCACTCGGTGACGTCGGCACCATCGCCAACGTGGTCAACGACTTCGGCGGCGCCGTGCCCAACCCGGCCGGCAACACCGTCCCCCGCCAGGTCGTCTCCTACCCCTGAGCCATCCGCTGAGGGCCACCGGTGACCGGTGGCCCTCACGCCGGTCCCGGGTAGTGGCGGCGCAGGCCCGAACCGGGCATCCGGTCCGGCACCCGATCCGGCAGGAACCGCGACAGGCCGGACGGTAGGGCGCCGCCACGCGCGTACCACCCGAGGATTCGGGTTAGACAAGAACCCGGAGATGACCGCGGACCTTGAGGGAAGGATTCCGAGATGCCGAGATTCATCACCATCGGGTACGGGGACCGCGACGGTTACGACCGCACCGCCGCCGAGGTTCGTGATGCCGCGCACGCCCACGACCGGCGGATGGCGGACAGCGGGGCGATGCCGCTGGCCGGGATCGCCGGGACACCCGTGCAGGTGCGCAACCACGACGGCACCGGGGTACGCACGACGGACGGCCCTTTTCTGCGGTCGGAGCTTCCGGTGGCCGGGTTCGCCGTCATCGAGGCCGCTGACATCGACGAAGCGGTGCGTCTGGTGTCCGGCGCCCCGTGTGCGGTCGCGCAAGGTGTGGTCGAGGTGTGGCCGCTGGACTGACGATCCTTCTCAGGTCGCGGGTCCGCCGGCCGATCTGGCTCTGCGCCGGAACGGGCACACTGCTGCGAGCGGGAGGACACCGACTTGTCGGATCAGACGGTCACCACGGACGAGCTCCTGGCCGAGCTCAGGAGCCAGATCGAGGCGTACGGGCGGGGCGCGGCCACCGCCGAGTACCGCCCGGACGGCACGGTACTGCGGGCCAACGACGCGTTCGCCGAACTGGTGGGCGCCGGCCCGGCGACGATCGCCGGCGCCGAGCACAGCACGCTGATCTCGCCGGAGACGGCGGGGACCGCCGAATACGCCACCCTGTGGGAGCAGTTGCGTTCCGGCAGTGACCTCACCAACGAGTACCGCCTGCTCTGGCAGGGCAGCCGGGACCGCTGGATCCGTTCCAGCTGGGTGCCGGTGAGGAATGCGGCCGGCCAGGTCGTCAAGGTGATCGAGCACGCCCTCGACGTGACCGAGGGCAAGCGGGCCGCCGCCGACGCGGCCGGCAAGATCCAGGCGATCTCGCGGTCCCAGGCGGTGATCGAGTTCGGTCTGGACGGCACCATCCTGGACGCCAACGACAACTTCCTGCGGCTGGTCGGCTACACCCGCGAGGAGGTCGTCGGCAAGCACCACCGGATGTTCGTCTCCGCCCACGACGCGGAGTCCCCGGCGTACCGCGGATTCTGGCAGTCGCTGGGGGCCGGCGAGTTCTTCTCCGGTGAGTTCCGCCGGATCGGCCGGGGCGGGCGTGAGGTGTGGCTGCAGGCGGTCTACAACCCGATCCTGGGTGTCGACGGCAAACCGTGGAAGGTCGTCAAGTTCGCCGTCGACGTGACCGCCGCGAAGCTGGCCAACGCCGAGTTCGAGGGCAAGGTCGCGGCGATCAACAGGTCCCAGGCGGTGATCGAGTTCGATCTGGACGGCCGGATCCTGACCGCGAACGACAATTTCCTGCGTACGGTCGGCTACCAGCTGCCGGAGATCGCCGGCCGTCATCACAGCATGTTCTGCACTCCCGAGTACGCCGACTCGGCCGAGTACCGGGAGTTCTGGGCGGCGCTGCGCGGCGGCGAGTTCCGCTCCGGCCGCTTCCACCGGCACGGCAAGAACGGCCGGGACGTGTGGATCCAGTCGAGTTACAACCCGATCCTGGACCTGTCCGGCAAGCCGGTGAAGGTGGTCAAGTACGCCTACGACGTCACCGAACAGGTCCGCCTGGAACAGAAGTTGAGCGTCCCGGCATAACCGAACACCGTTTCCGGTACGGCCGGAGGAAGCGCCGGGTTCTCCCGCTTCCTCCGGCCGAACTGTTTCACCGAGCATGTCGGCCCATCCGGTGAGGCCACGGCTCCGAATCGTTGCGGGAGCATCAACGCGACGGAGGATGGTTGTCGATGGCGGAGCGCGGTACGAGCAGGAAGGCGGAGCATCTGGCCTCGGTGCCCCCGCCGGATCCGGTGGAGCAGGTGGACGCGAACGCGCTGTTACGGGCGGTCGGCCGGGGTGACGAGCAGGCGTTCGCCCGGCTCTACGACCTGGTCGCGCCTCGGGTGTACGGGCTGATCCGGCGGGTGCTGCGGGACGCGGCGCAGGCTGAGGAGGTCGCGCAGGAGGTGCTGGTGGAGGTGTGGCGGACGGCGGCCCGGTTCGATCCGGTGGCCGGGTCGGCGACGGCGTGGGTGTTCACCATCGCCCATCGGCGGGCGGTCGACCGGGTGCGGGCCGAGCAGGCGGCGGCCGCGCGGACGGTCCGGGCCGGTGCGGCGGCGCTCGACACCCCGTACGACGCGGTCGCTGACGAGGTGTCCGGGCGGCTGGAGCGCCAGCAGGTCCGGCACTGTCTGGACGACCTGACCGAGCTGCAGCGTCAGGTCATCACCATGGCCTACTACCAGGGGCACTCGTATCCGCAGGTGGCGGAGTTGCTGAAGACGCCGCTGGGCACGGTGAAGACACGGATGCGGGACGGGCTGATCCGGTTGCGTGACTGCCTGGGTGTGGGGGTGACGGCATGACCGCGGACATTCACTCGCTGGTCGGGGCGTACGTGCTGGACGCCGTCGACGACCTGGAACGGGCCGCCGTCGAGCGGCATCTGCGGGAGTGTGACGAGTGCCGGGTGGAGGTCGGCGAGTGGCGGGAGACCGCGTCCCGGCTGGCCGACGGCGCGTGGTCGGTGCCGCCGCCGGGGCTGCGCGACAGTGTGCTCGCCGCGGTGGCGACGACCCGTCAGGCGCCGGTGGTGGTGGCCCGGCAGAAAGCGCGGCGGCCCCATCGGTCGCGGTGGGTGGCGGCTGCCGCCGCGGTGGTCGCGGCGGCCGGGGCCGGCACGGCGGTCTTCGTCGTTCAGGAGCAGCGGGTACGCGATGAGCGAACCGTCGCGGAGGCGGCTCGTGACCAGGAGGCCGAGGTGCGGGGGGTGCTGGCGGCTCCCGACGTGGTGCTGCGTGATCAGGTGCTGGCCGACGGCGGCAAGGTGACCGTGGCGTATTCGCGGCTGCGGGACTCCGGTGTGCTCATGATGTCCGCGGATGCCGCGCCGACCGGCGGCCGGGTGTTCCAGTTGTGGACGGTTCGCGCTGATGTCCCGGTGTCGGAGGGGGTCCTCGCGGTAGGGGAGACGACGGTGGTGAAGGTTCTGCACGGCATGTCGTCGGCGTCGGTGGTCGGTGTGTCGGTGGAACCCGCCAATGGATCGGCGGAGCCGACACGGATGGTGGCCGATGTGAAAACGATCTGAGATCCCACCAATCCGGCACGCGGGCCGCTCCGAATCATCGGTGTAAGAGCCGATAAAGGAGAAAAAATGCGTGCAACGAAGTTCACCGCCCTGGCCGCCACCACCGTCTTCGCGTTCTCGATCGCGGCGTGCGGAAGCGACGCCGACGACGGCATGGGCAGCGGGACCCCGGCCGCGGCGCCGACGACGACCTCGGCGGCGCCCAGCGCGGCCCCCACGATGGAGGCCGACATGGTCAATTTCGGTCCGGGGTGTTCCGCGGTGCCGACCGATCCGTCGGACGCGGGCAGTTTTGAGTCGATGGGCAAGGTCCCGGTGGCCACCGCCGCCTCCGGCAACCCGCTGCTGTCCACCCTGGTCACGGCGGTGAAGAAGGCCGGCCTGGTGGACTCGCTGAACTCCGCTGACGGGGTGACCGTGTTCGCGCCCACCAACGATGCCTTCGGCAAGATCCCGAAGGCCGATCTGGACAAGGTGCTCGCTGACAAGAAGACGCTGACGAGCATCCTGACCTACCACGTGGTGCCCGGGAAGCTGACCCCGGCGGACCTGGCCGGCACCCACAAGACGCTGCAGGGTGACGAGGTGACGGTCACCGGCAGTGGTGAGGACTTCGAGGTCGGCGCCGACAAGGCGTCGGTGGTGTGCGGCAACGTGCAGACGGCCAACGCCAACGTCTACATCATCGACTCCGTCCTGATGCCGACGAGCTGATGAATCTCCGTCTGCGCGGGGCGATCTGCGGGATCGTCGCGGCGGGCTCCGGGATCGCGGCCGCGGAACTTCTCGCGGCCGTGATCCGGCCCGGGGCCGGCCCCCTGGTCGTGGTGGGCGGGTCCGTCATCGACGCCACGCCGACTCCGGTCAAGGAATTCGCGGTACGTGAGCTGGGCACCGCCGACAAACCGGTGCTGCTGGGCGCGATCGGCGTGGTGCTGATCCTGCTGGCGGCCGGCACCGGGATCGCGGCGACAAGGTGGCGGGCCGCGATCGCGGTGGGCGCCGGAGTGCTCGGTGCGGTGGGGGCGGCCGCCGCACTGACCCGGCCGGCCGGGACCGTGGCCGACGCGGTCCCGGCCGTGTTCGGGGCGGCACTGGCCGGGCTGGCCCTCTGGTGGCTGCCGCTCGAACGACACGTGACGGCCACCGGCGTACCGGAAACCGGGGTCGATCGTCGCCTGGTTCTGCGCCTGTCGCTGCTCGCGGCCGGCGCCGGGGCGGCGCAGGTGACCGGTCTGGCCGTTTCTGGACAGCGAGAGAATGCGGCCGGAAGGTCCCGGGGAGCGATCCGGCTCCCGGCCGCAGCCGACCCGGCCGCCCCACTGCCCAGCGGGATCGCCGCGGACTTCACCACCCCGAACGCCGGCTTCTACCGTGTCGACACCGCGCTGACCGTGCCTCGCATCGATCCGTCGGTGTGGCGGCTGCGCATTCACGGGATGGTCGACCGGGAGATCGAACTGACGTTCGCGGAGCTGCTGAAGCGACCGCTGATCGAACGTGACATCACCCTCAACTGCGTGTCAAACGAGGTCGGCGGCCCCTACATCGGGACCGCGCGATGGCTCGGCGTACCGCTCGGGGCTCTGTTGACGGAGGCCGGCATCCGGGCCGGAGCGGACCAGATCGTCGCCCGCTCGGCCGAGGGGATGACGATCGGCACGCCGGTCGCGACAGCCCTCGACGGCCGCGACACCATGCTCGCGGTCGGCATGAACGGCGAACCACTCCCCCTCGACCACGGTTTCCCGGTCCGGATGCTGACCCCCGGCCTGTACGGCTACGCGGGCGCCTGCAAATGGGTCACCGAACTGGAGCTGACCACTTTCGATCAGTTCGATGCTTACTGGGTCGAACGCGGCTGGGGCGCCCAGGGCATCGTGAAGACCGCGTCACGCATCGACAGACCGAAACCGTTCGCCCGGCTCACCGCCGGACCGGTGACCGTCGCCGGAGTCGCCTGGGCACAGCGCCGCGGCATCGCCACCGTCGAGGTCAGCGTCGACGGCGGCCCGTGGCGGACGGCCGAGCTGCTGCCCACCGCCTCGATCGACACCTGGACCCAGTGGCGTCTCAGCTGGCCCGCGACCAGCGGACCGCACTCCCTCGCCGTACGCGCCACCGACCGGACCGGCGCGGTCCAGACCGGGGCCCGGGCCACCCCCTTCCCGGACGGAGCGACCGGCCGGCACACGATCAGCGTCACCGTGGCCTGACCCGGCCACCGAGCCGGAGGCCGCGACCGAAGCCGGACAGTGTTTCGCAGGGAACTCCGGGACCACTACAGTGGCGCCATGACGACCGCTGCGGCGATCCATGCGTGCTGGTCGTATGACGATCACGGCGCCCTGGACGAGTACGCCAGAGAGTTCCTGCTCGCGGGGCACGCCGCGGGCGAACGGCTCTGGTATGTCCCGGGTTCTCGGCCCGGCAGCACCATCGCCGAGTGGCTCGGCGGCCTCGGCCGGGAGTCGGCACGTCCCCACCCGGTCCGGATCCTTCCGTGGCAGGGCGCCTACGCGGCCGGGCAGGTGATCGACCCGGCCGAGCAGATCGCCAGGTACACGGCCGTCACGGAGGCCGCGCTCGCCGACGGCTTCTCCGGCTTCCGGGTGGTCGCCGACGTCACGGCCCTGGTCGGCACTCCCGAGCAGCGGGACGCCTTCGCCCGCTACGAGTACGCCATCGGCCGGTACATGCGCATCGCGCCGATGCGGGCGCTGTGCACCTACGACCGGCGGGAGCTCGGCGATCGGGTGGTCGACGAACTCGCGTGCCTGCACCGGACCAGTCCCGCGAGTGCGGTGACCTTCCACCTGCACGCCGGTCCGACCAGCGACGCGACGACGCTGGACGGCGAGCTGGACATGGCCGGCGAGGACCTTCTCAGCGACGCCCTGCGGCGGACCGATCTCGAACCGGTCGGCGGCGAGGTGACAGTGGACGCCCGCGGCCTGCGGTTCATCGACCATCGATCCCTGATCGTCCTGCAGCGGTACGCCCAGGCACGGCGGATGACGGCCGTGGTCCGCACCGGCCTGGGTTCGGCGGCCCGTCAGGCCGAACTGCTCGAACTACCGAACGTACGTGTGGAGCTGGCAGCATGAGAACGGGCGCCGCAGCCGGGCACATCGGCTACTTCCACACCGCCGGGTGCTTCGGCTCGGATGACGAGCTTCTCGGCCTGGCCGTACCGTTCCTGCTGGGCGGGGTGGCCAGCGGCGAACCCAGTGTGGTCGCGCTCAACGAACGCAACACCGAACTGGTGCGGTCCGCGTTGCCGGCCGGAGCCCTCGTCACCTACCTGCCGGACGACGCGGTCTACGGCCGGCCCGCCGCGGCGATCCGGTCGTACCAGAAACTCCTGGCCGGCCACCTGGCCGCCGGCGCGTCGCAGATCCGCATCTTCGGCGAGCTGACCACGGTCACCCAGAACGTGACCTGGGACTGGTGGGCCCGGTACGAATCAGCCATCAATCTCGCGTACGACGAGTATCCGCTCTGGAGCATCTGCGCCTATGACACGCGCGTGACTCCGCCCGGTGCCCTGGCCGACGTCATGCGCACGCATCCGCGCACGGCGGTCCAGGGCGGGCGGCACCTGCTCAACGCCGGATTCACCGATCCGCACGTCTTCCTGAGCCGGCAGCGTCCGGCGTCCCCGGACCCGGTCCAGAGCGGTGAGCCGTCCGCCGAACTGGTCGACCCGACCCTGTCCGAGGCCCGTGGGGCGGTGCGCGCGGCCGACCGTGGCCAGATACCGGTCGAGCAGGTGGACGATTTCGTCGTGGCGGTCAGCGAGGCGGTCGCCAACGCCCAGCGGCACGGGGTCGGCCCGGTCCGGCTGCGGCTGTGGGGTGGCGCCGATCGGCTCGTCGCGACGGTCACCGACGCCGGGACCGGCCCGAAGGATCCGTTCGCCGGTCTGCTGCCCGCCGGTGACGGCACCAACGGCGGCCTCGGCCTGTGGATCGCTCACCAGTCCTGCGACCACGTCACCCTGGACCGGAGCGCCGACGGTTTCACGATCCGGCTGACCGCCGGCAACGCCCACCACTGACCACCGGCCGGGGTCAGTGGGATTCACGGGAGACGTGCGGGCCGCCGGCGCCCTGGAGGAAGTCGCAGTCGGCTCCGGTGTCGGCCTGGGTGACCGTGTCGACGTAGAGGCGTTCCCAGCCGCGCGGTGGTGTGGCGTAGGCCTTCGCCGCCTCGGGGGACGGCTCTCGGGCGGCCCACTCGTCGGCGGGGACGTCGGCGTCCAGGCGGCGGGCCGGGACGTCCAGGAGGATCATGTCTCCGGTGCGGACCTTGGCCAGCGGGCCACCGGCCGCGGACTCCGGGGCGACGTGCAGGACCACCGTGCCGTACGCCGTGCCGGACATCCGCCCGTCGCAGATCCGGACCATGTCGCGGACGCCGAGTTCCAGCAGTTTCGCCGGCAGTGGCATGTTGGCGACCTCCGGCATGCCCGGATAGCCCTTGGGCCCGCAACCGCGCAGGATCAGCACCGAGTCGGCCGTGACGTCGAGATCCGGGTGGTCGAGGCGGGCGTTCAGGTCCTCGACCGAGTCGAACACCACCGCCGGGCCACGGTGCCGCAGCAGGTGCGGGGAGGCCGCGGCGGGTTTGACGACCGCCCCGTCCGGCGCCAGGTTGCCGTAGAGGACGGCGATCCCGGCGTGCGGCCGTAGCGGTTCGGCGCGGGGGCGGATCACCTCCCGGTCGTAGACGCGCGCGTCGCCGAGATGATCGGTCAGGGGGCGGCCGGTGACCGTGATCGCGGCCGGGTCGAGCAGGTCGCGCACTTCGGCGAGGACGGCGTGCAGGCCGCCGGCCCGGAACAGGTCGTCCATCAGGAAGCGGCCGGCCGGGAGCAGGTCGACGAGCAGGGGCACGGCCGCACCCGTACGGTCGAAGTCGTCCTGGGAGAGAGGGACGCCGAGCCGCCCGGCGATGGCGAGCAGGTGCACGACCGCGTTGGTGGAACCGCCCAGAGCCGCCAGGGCGACGATGGCGTTGAGGAACGAGCCTCGGGTCATCACCTGGCTGGGGCGGCGGTCGGCGTCGACCAGTTCGACGGCGAGGATGCCGGTGGCGTGCGCGGATTCGAGCAGGCGGCTGTCGGGGGCGGGGGTGCCGGCCACTCCGGGCAGGGTCATGCCGAGGACTTCGGCGAGCAGGCCCATGGTGGAGGCGGTGCCCATCGTGTTGCAGTGGCCCCGGCTGCGGATCATCGAACCTTCGGAGCGCTGGAATTCGGTGTTGGTGAGGGTGCCGGCGCGTACTTCCTCGGACAGTTTCCACACGTCGGTGCCGCAGCCGAGGGGCACGCCCCGGAAGGTGCCGGTGAGCATCGGGCCGCCGGGCATCACCACGGCCGGCAGGTCGACCGAGGCGGCGCCCATCAGCAGGGCGGGGATGGTCTTGTCGCAGCCGCCGAGCAGGACGACGCCGTCGATCGGGTTGGCGCGCAGCATCTCCTCGATGGCCATCGCGGCCATGTTGCGCCACAGCATCGCGGTGGGCCGCACTTGAGTCTCGCCGAGGGACACGACGGGCAGGTTCAGGGGGATGCCGCCGGCCCGGTGCACGCCGTCGGCGACGCTGCGGGCGACCTCGTCGAGGTGGGCGTTGCACGGGGTGAGGTCGGAGGCGGTGTTGGCGATGGCGATGTGCGGCCGCCCGTCGAAGGCGTCGGCGGGCAGCCCGCGCCGCATCCAGGCCCGATGGATGTAGCTGTTCCGGTCGTCACCGGCGTACCACTGCGCACTGCGTCGCATCGTCCACCTCCGGTATCACTACAATTTCGTAAGTGTGAATGAGTTGACAAGCCGTCCGGCGACTGAAGGCACTTACCACCTCGGCGAGGGCCCCCTCTGGGACGCCGCCCGGCAGCGGCTGCTGTGGGTCGACATCATGGCCGGCGACGTGCACGAGGGCCGGCTGGCCGGGGACCGGATCGAGCCGGTCGGGACCTGGTCGTTCGAGCAGAGCGTGGGTGCCGTCGCGGTGGCCGAGGACGGCGATCTGCTGGTGGCCGAGAAGGAGACGCTGACCCGGGTGGCCACCGACGGAAGCCGGACACATCTGGCCCGGATTCTGCCGGCGGGCTCGCCGGGTCGGTTGAACGACGGGGCGGTCGACCCGTCCGGCCGGTTCCTGATCGGCAGCCTGGGCAACGACCGGGAGGTGCTGGTCCGGTTCGAGGGCGGCGGCTGCGTCACGATCGATGACGACCTGACGCTGTCCAACGGGCTGGCCTGGAGTCCGTCCGGTGACCGTTTCTACAGCGTGGACACCATGACCCGGACGATTTTCGTACGGGACTATCCGGCCGGCGAACGCAGCGTGTTGTGCACCGTCGACGACGGCTACCCGGACGGCCTCTGTGTGGACGCCGCCGGAAACCTGTGGGTGGCGGTCTGGGGCGGGGGCCGTGTCGAGTGCCGCAGCCCCGAAGGAGTGCTGCTCACGACGGTCGGGGTGGACGCCCCGCACACGTCCAGTGTCACGTTCGCCGGGCCGGAGCTGGACCTGCTGGTGATCACCACGGCCACCCAGGACATGTCCCCGGCCGAGCTGGCCGAGCGCCCGTCGTCCGGCCGGCTGTTCACCGCGCGGGTGGGGGTGGCCGGGCTTCGTGCCCCGTACTGGCAACCGGGTCTTTGATCTCATCCTTTGACCGCCCCGGCGGTGAGGCCTTCGGTGAGGTAGCGCTGGCCGAACGCGTACATGATCACGACGGGCAGGCTGACCAGCAGTGACGCGGCGGCGAGCTGTCCCTGGGGCACGACGTCGCCGGCGATCATCGACTGCATGCCGACCGGGAGGGTCTTGTACTCGTCCTTGGTGATGAACACGAAGGCGAACAGGAACTCGTTCCAGGCGTTGGTCAGGGTGAACAGGGCGACCGCGAGCAGGCCCGGTTTGGCCAGCGGCAGCACCACCTTGCGGAACGCCTGGAAGCGGGTGCCGCCGTCGACCAGCGCCGCCTCCTCCAGGTCGACCGGGATCGACGCGAAGTAGCCGGTCAGCAGCCAGGTCGCGAACGGCAGTGTGAACGTCGGGTAGGTGAGCACCAGCGACCACAGCGAGTCGGTGAGCCGGGTCTGGATGAGCAGCTGGTAGAGCGGGATGAACAGCAGCGCCCCGGGCATCACGTAGGTGAGCAGGATCGTCACGGTGAAGCCCTGCGCGCCGCGGAACCGCAGCCGGGCCAGGGCGTAACCGCCGAGGGCCGCGCAGACCAGGGCGACGGTGGTGGACGCGGCCGACACCATGACGGTGTTGAGGTACCAGCTGCCGAACGGCTGGTCGGTGAAGAGGGCGCCGAACTGTTCCAGCGTCCACGGGGTGGGCCACAGGTCGTTGTCGCGCATCACCACCTGGGTGTCGGATTTGAACGCGGTGACCGCGATCCAGTACATCGGGCCGAGCACGAAGGCGAGCAGGCCGGCCAGGGCCAGATAGGTCACCCGGCCGATCGTGACGGCCAGCAGCAGGATCACCGCGAGCACCACCGCGGCCTTCCAGAAGAACTCCGGTGACGCCCACAGCAGCAGGCCGGTGATCACGACGGTGGCCGCCTGGGGCAGGCCCTTGACCGTGATCTCCTCCCGGCGCAGCAGCCGGACCAGGAAGAACACCAGCCCGGCGATGATCGGCAGCATGACCAGGGTGACCGCGGCGCCGGCGCCGTACTGCAGTTGCAGGATGGCCTTGGAGTAGGCGACCAGCACGTACGGCGCGGTCACGTCGCCCGGGCCGCCCTGGGTGAGCAGCCAGATCAGGTCGAAGTTGTTGAACGTCCAGATCGACGACAGGGTGACCGTCACGGTGATCACGTGCCGGAGTCCGGGCAGGGTGATGTGCCGGAACAGCTGGAAGGTGGAGGCGCCGTCGATGGTGGCGGCCTCGTACAGCTCGGTGGGGATGGCCTTGAGCCCGGCGAGGAAGCAGACGGTGAAGAACGGCACCCCCTTCCACACGTTGACCAGGATCACCGACGGCATGGCCAGGCCCGGATCGGACAGCCAGCCGGCCGGCCAGCTGTCCACCAGGTGCAGGCTCGCCAGCAGCGGGCCGATGCCGGAGCTGGTCAGCAGGGTGTTGACGCTGCCGAAGATCGGGTCGAGCAGGGCGCGCCAGCTGAACGCGGTGACCACCGTCGGCACCACCCACGGCACCAGCAGCAGGCCGGTCAGCAGGGCGCGCCCGCGCCGGATCCGGTGCAGGAGCAGGGCCGCGGCCAGACCCAGGACGACCTTGAAGATCTCCGCGTACGCGGTGAAGACGAACGAGTTGACCACGCCGGTCCGGAACTGCTGGTCCCCGGGCAGGGCGAGGTAGTTGTCCAGTCCGACGAAGACGCTCTCCGCGCCGTGCCGCTCGGTGGTGCTGGTGATCATCGACTGGACGATCGGCACCAGCACGAGGGCGCCGACGAGCAGGGCGGTGGGCGCCAGGAACAGCGCCGCGAGCCGCCAGTCCCGGCCCAGCCGCGGATGTCTCACTGGGGCAGCCCCTGCTGGGTGAAGATCTGCACCATCTTGGCGTGCGCGTCCTTGACCGCCTGCGCGGGTGCCGCACCCTGCACGACCTGCTGCATCATGTCGGTCATCACGTAGGCGGCGACGACCGCCTGCTGTCCGGCGCTGGCCTTCTGCGGGAAGGACAGGCCGTTCCTGGTCCGCAGGGGCAGCGGCTGCTGGGACATGGTGCGCAGCATCGGGAAGGCCGGGTCGCCGCCGGCGAAGAACGGGTCGGCGTCCCACACCTTCTCCCAGGCGGGCATGGCCAGGCCGGGGGCCTCCTTGGCCACGCCGACCAGGGCGGGCGCGGTGATCAGGTACTGGGCGAGCAGGCGGGCCAGTTGGCCGTTCCTGGCGCCCTTGAACACCACGAAGCCCTGGGACTGGCCGAGCAGCAGGGACTTGTCGGTGGCCGGGCCGACGCAGTCGGAGAAGACGTGGGTGTTGGCGTACACCGGATTCTTCTTGGTCTTGGAGTCGGCGTAGACGCTGAAGCTGTTGCGGGTGTAGCCGAGCACGCCGGCCAGCCAGTTCTCGTTGTTGCTGGTGTCGGTCCAGCTGTCCACACCGGGCGGCAGCATCGGTTGGTACCTGGGGTTGGTGTAGAGGTCGCCGAGGAAGGTGACGGCCTGCACGGTCTCCGGGCTGTCGAAGGTGACCTTGCGGCCGTCGTTGGAGGCGATCGCCCCGCCGTACGCGTTGATCAGCGCTTCGATCATGCCGTTGCCGTCGCCGGATCGGTTGATCATCATGCCCCAGCCGTAACGGCGTCTGCCCGGGTCGGAGATCGCCAGGCAGACGTCGCGCAGCTCCTCCCAGCTGTAGACGTCCTTCGGGGTGATGCCCGACTCCAGCATCCAGTCCTTGCGCAGGAACGAGCCGATGCCGATGAAGTGGTACGGGATGGCGAACCATCTACCGTCGAAGACGCAGAAGTTCTTGGCCTCGGCGCAGGGTTCGCCGTACGCGGCGGTCAGTGCGGTGACCACCTCGGTCACGTCCTCCAGGTCGCCGAGGGCGTGGAACTGGGCGACGAACCGTGAGTCGGTCATGAACGCCATGTCCCGGGCCACCCCGCCCTCCACCTCGGCGTGGATCTTCGCGACCACGTCGCCGGCGTCCGCCTGCACCAGGCTGTTCTCCACGGTGGTGCCGGTGGCCTGGGCGAATTTGCGGATCGAGGCGTCGAGTGCGTCGTTGGCCGCCGTCGAGTAGAGCTTCTGTGACAGCAGGCCCATGGTGGAGCCCTTCAGGGCGGTGGCGGCGTCGAGGAGTTCCTTCGGCACCTCCGCCGCGGCCGTGGGCGGTGTGTCGGAGCCTCCGCCGCAGGCGGCCAGTCCGGCCGCGCCGAGGATCCCGGCGCCCATTCCCAGGAAGTTGCGTCTCTCCATATCGGCTCACCCCTTTGTTCGAGATTTCGAACGTGGTTCGATATACCGAACCAGGTGGACGCGACGCTAGGGCAGAGCGGAGAGGGGTGTCAATGTCTCTATCGCGTTGTGGCGCGGAAGCCCATTCGTTCCGAGAGCGCGGCAGCGCCCTCGCGCACCAGCGCGGTCCATTCCCCCGGCGACTGCGGGGTCCAGCGGATGATCGGAGCCGACACGCTCATCGCCGCGACGACCGCGCCGGAATGGTCCCGGACCGCGGCGGCCACACAGCGCATCGCGGTGTCCGACTCGCCGACGTCCTCGGCGACACCGTCCGCGCGGACCCGCTCCAGCAGCTCGCGCAGCCGGTCCGGGTCGGTCACGCTGGCCGGCGTCATACCCGGCAGCGGACCCTTCGCCAGTACGGCGTCCAGCCCCACCCGGTCCAGCCCGGCCAGCAGGACCTTGCCGACCGCCGTGCAGTTCGCGGGCAGCCGGCGCCCCACCGCCGACACCATCCGGACCGGGTGCGTGCTGTCCACCTTGACCAGATAGACCACGTCGGCGCCGTCCAGCACCGCCACATGCACCGCCTCGTCGCAGGCCGACGCCACCTCACGCGCCACCGGCTGCGCCTCCCGGACCAGATCGAGCCGGCCGGCGAACGCCGAACCCAGCTGGAACAGCGGCATGCCCAGCCGATACCGCACCGGCTGGCCGGGAACCACGATCAGGTACGCCCGCTCCACCAGCGTGACCAGCAACTCGTGCACGGTGGTCCGGGGCAGGTCGAGCCGCTCGGTCACCTCACGGGCGGACAGCTCCGGCCGGTCCAGGAACAGTTCGAGGATGTCCAGCGCGCGGATCACAGCCGGTACCACACGGGCCACGTCGATAGTCCTTTCGGAGGTCACATGCCGACATCCCTTCACCACCTGCGGGCCGGCGCCGGGTCACGCTGGACAGTCTGCCAGGACGGGTCGTGGGCCGAGGTCGGCGGCACTCTCGCCGACCTGCTCGCCCTGCCGCTCCCGGAGGCTCGGGCCGTGATCGAGGCCGCCACCCCGGTACCGCCGCGCCGGGTTCGTCTCTGCCGCCTCTCGACCGGCAGGAGGTCTGGGCGGCCGGGGTCACCTACCCGCGCAGCCGGGACGGGCGGCGCGAGGAGTCCGGGCACGGCGCCCTCTACGACGACGTCTACACCGGCGACCGGCCGGAGATCTTCTTCAAGTCCAGCCCGTGGCGGGTCGTCGGCGACCGGGACCCGGTCGGGATCCGCGCCGACTCCGGCTGGGACGTGCCCGAAGCCGAGTTGGGCCTGGTGCTCAACGCGGCCGGCGAGGTGTTCGGCTACACCCTCGGCAACGACATGAGCAGCCGGTCGATCGAGGGCGAGAACCCGCTCTACCTGCCCCAGGCCAAGATCTACGACCGGTCGTGCGCGATCGGGCCGGCCATCGTACCGAGCTGGACGGCCGGTCCCGGCCCGTTCGAAATCGGACTGCGGGTGCTGCGCGACGGCGATCCGGTGTACGCCGCGACCACCTCCACCGCGGCGATGACCCGCAGCTTCACCGACCTGGCCGGCTGGCTGTTCCGCGCGCTCAGCTTCCCCTCCGGTGTGGTGCTGCTGACCGGCACCGGCATGGTCCCGGACGCCGGGTTCACGATCCGGCGCGGCGACACGATCGAGATCCGGTGTCCAGAACTCGGGACGCTGACCAACCAGGCCGTCGCCGTGGGCACAGTCTGAGGATGGGTAACGCTCTGATCGTCCGCGGCGGCTGGGACGGGCACCGCCCGGTCGAGGCCACCGATCTGTTCCTGCCGTTCCTGGCCCGCGAAGGCTTCACCGTCCGCGTCGCCGAGTCCACGGCCATCTACAGCGATCCGAAGGTCATGGCCGAAACAGATCTGATCGTGCAATGCGTGACCATGTCGTCGATCGAAACCGCCGAGCTCACCGGGCTGCGCGACGCGGTGGCCGCCGGCACCGGATTCACCGGCTGGCACGGCGGCATCGCCGACTCGTTCCGCGCCTCATCGGACTACCTGCAGCTGGTCGGCGGCCAGTTCGCCACCCACCCCGGCAAGGAGCCGTCCTGCCGGGCCGGCGACGAGACCGACAACTTCCTGACCCACACCATCAACCTCACCGAGTACGGCCGGGAGCACCCGATCACCGCCGGGCTGACCGATTTCGAACTCGTCACCGAGCAGTACTGGGTGCTGCACGACGACCTGATCGACGTGCTCGCCACCACCACCCACCCGGTCCGGCAGTGGCATCCGTGGCACCGGCCGGTCATCTCCCCCGCCGTCTGGACCCGGCAGTGGGGCGCCGGCCGGATCGTCGTCACCACCCCCGGGCACAGCCTCGACGTGCTCGCGAACCCGTCCGTACGTACCGTGATCGAAAGGGGCATGCTGTGGGCGAGCCGCACCGCATCGGCATCGTAGGCGCGGGCTGGATCTCCGGCGCCTATCTGGCGACGCTGCGGGACCATCCGGCGGTGACCGTCGCGGCGATCGCCGACCTGGACACCGCGCGGGCGGAATTGGTCGCGGCCGGCCTTCCCGGCTGTCGCGCACTGCCCGTCGGTGACCTGATGCGCGACGACTCGATCGCGACGGTCCTGAACCTCACCGTCCCGGCCGCGCACGCCGAGATCGCCGTGGAGGCGATCAGGAACGGCCATCCGGTGTACGGCGAGAAGCCGCTCACCGCCGACATGCCGTCCGCTCGTGCCGTCCTCGACCAGGCCGCCGATCGTGGGGTGGCGGTCGGTTGCGCCCCTGACACGGTGCTCGGCACCGGCGTGCAGACCGCCCGCGCCGCCGTCGACGGCGGGCTGATCGGCCGCCCACTGTCGGCGGTCGCGGTGATGGCGACACCCGGCCACGAGCGCTGGCATCATCAGCCCGACTTCTACTACCGGCCCGGTGGTGGACCGCTGCTGGACATGGGCCCGTACTACCTGACCGCCCTGGTCCACCTGCTCGGCCCGATCGCCGCCGTCACCGGGGCCGCGTCCCGGCAGCGCGTCAGGCGCCGGATCGGCTCCGGGCCACGCTCCGGCGAGTGGATCCCGGTCGAGGTGGACACCCATGTGACAGGTGTGCTGCACCATGTGGACGGCGCCCTGTCCACCATCACCACCAGCTTCGACGCGGTCCGCACCACGGCCGCCCCGATCGAGGTCCACGGCGAGACCGGCACCCTGTCGGTCCCCGACCCCAACGCTTTCGGCGGTGACGTCCGCCTGTTCCCCCTGGCCGGCGCCGGCTGGCAGCCGTTGCCACCGTCAGCCGGCTATGCCGGCGCGGCCCGGGGCGTCGGCCTGCTCGACATGCTCACCGCCCCGGCACCGCGGGCTTCCGGCGCCATGGCCCTGCACGTGCTGGACGCCATGACGGCCTTGCTCCACTCCGCCGCCGAGGGCCGCCGTGTCCCCCTGACCACCACTGTCGAACGTCCCACACCGCTGCCCCTGATCCCGGCCGGCACCTGGCGAGTTCGACCTGGCTGAAGCGAGTGTGGTGNGGTGATCTGCGGCTCGAATCGGGCCGCAGATCACCACACCGGTAGCTAGTCGGTGATCCAGATGCCGTAGTCGCGGGTGGCGGTGCCGAAGTCCTGGAAGCCCAGGATCGTGTTGTTGCCGACGTAGGTGTAGTTGTTGATGCCCTTGGCGATGACGTTTCCGCTGGCCGACGGGCCGTAGACGGGACCGCCGCTGTCGCCGCCGCGGACTGCCGGGCGGCCGTCGACCTGGCGGGCCTCGACGGCGTCGCCGGAGTCGGTGTTGAACTTCTCGACGCGCAGGCCGCAGACCGGGCCGCCGGTGTCGCGGGCCGAGGAGCCGCCGGACTGGCACAGGTATTCGCCGGGGAACACCCAGTCCCAGCCCTCGACTGTGGTGACGACGTTGCTGTCCAGGCCGCCCACGTACATCAGGTTGTCGGATCCGCTCGGGGTGTGGATCAGGGCGATGTCGTGGTCGTCGCGGTCGCCGGTGAAGGTGCCGACGAACTCGCCCACGCCGTCGCGGATGGTGTTGCCGTTGCTGCCGCAGTGTCCGGCGGTGAGGATGAACTCGGCGTCGGCGTTGCGGACCGCGAAGCCGGTGGTGCAGCGGGAGTTGCCGTTGATCTGGTCGGCGCCGCCCTTCCACTGCGGCCAGTCGTCGCGGCGGCTGGTGAGGACCTTCTCGCCCTGGTCGACCACTTCGACCGGCACGCCGACGCCGGGGATCCGGGCGGTGGTGAACCCGGCGCCGCCGGCCACGTCGACGACGACACGGCTGCCGTCGACGGCGTACTTGATACGCGGTTCTCCGCTGGTCAGGGTGGTGCGCAGCTGTGCGCCGGCGGCCCGCAGCTCGTTCAGGGTGTGGTCGGCGGCGGCGATCCGGACCGGGGCCTGCCGGCGCGCGGTGTCGACGGCCCGCCGGATCGGGGCGGGCACCGCGCCCTTCCACCAGAGGACGACGCCCTGGTCCTGGAGTTCGAGTCCGGCGTACCCGGAATCGGCGCCCTGCTCGACGACGCGCCGGATGGCGCCGGCCGCCTGGACCATCGGGATCTGACGTCGGGCCTCGGCGGGGAATTCGAACCGTTGCGGGACCGGCTGCGGTGGGGCGGCGGCGAGGGCCGGGGTGCCGGTGACGGCCAGTGCGACGGCGGTGCCGAGGGCGGCGCTCAGGCGCCTGATGTCCTTCATACTTGTTGCCTCTCCACGCGGGGACGGGCGATCAGTAGATAGACATCAGTCTATAAGTAAACCTTCCTGATTTTAAAAGCCATCTTGCTCGCCCGGGTGAGCACGTCGATCTGTGCCGGGTTGTAGAGCGAGACCACCGCGTTGATGAACGTCTGCGCGCCGGCATGTTCATTTCCGGTCAGGCGCGCGCCCGGGTCGGTCAGCCACGGATAGTCGGCGAGGTTCTGGGCGATCAGCGGCGCCAGCCGTTCCGCGATGCCCTGCCGGGTGGCCTCGTCGGCGTCCGGCGGCAGGGCGTCCAGCTCCGCGTTGACCGGATGGTCCTGATCCTCCTCCGCCATCCGCCGCAGATCCTTCATCGCGTCCTGGTCGTAGATCCGGGTGTAGACGTGGATCAGCGAGGTGTCGGCGGCCGACAGCCGGGGCGCCACCGACGCGAACCCGGCCGGTGAGTCGGCCGGGGCGCCCTCGCGCAACACCTCGGCGATGTCGTCACGGGCCCGCTGCAACCGCTCGATCTCGGCCGCGAGCTGCGCGTCGACCTGCCGCAGCACCTCCGGCGGTACGTCACCGGCCGACCGCGCCACGCCGACCTCGGACAGCGGCACCCCGAGTTCCACCAGCCGCCGGATCCGCAGCAGACAGACCAGATGGGGTACGCCGTACCGCTTGTAGCCGTTGTGGCGCCGCTCCGACTCGTCGAGCAGCCCGAGCCGGTGGTAGTGCCGGACGGTGTTGACGGTGGTGCCGGCGAGTTCGGCGAGTTCCCGGGTGCTCCAGGACCCGCCGCTCACCGGAACCCGGCCGGCCGAGGCGCGAACGCGCGCCGCTCTCCGGTGAACGGCTGGAGCCCGTCGGCGCAGACGGTGTCCCGGGCCGGTGCGTCTCCGGTCACCAGATAGGCGTCGATCGTGGCGGTGGCGCAGGCGCCCAGCGCGTACGCCCCATGCCCCCAGTTGTCGCTGGAGACCAGCCGGGCGTTGGGCAGCAGACGGCTCACCGACACCGCCCCGGCATAGTTCGTCGACGGATCCCAGTAACTGCCCACCACCAGCACGGGCGTTACGGTACGCCGATCGAACGGCCCGGTGTACCGGTCCTCGTCCCGAACCGTCCAGGTGCCGCTCGCGCACGTGCTGTCCTTCCAGACCACCGCGGCGGCACCGAAGTGCGGGGCACGCCGCTCCCGGGCGGCCACCGCGGCCGGCCACCGCGCGGCACGTGCCGGGAACCGGCCGTCGGCGCACATCACCCCCATCACCGACTCGACACTGTTGTCGTACCCCTCGGCCGAGGACGCCGCCGGCCGCCAGGGCTGGACGGTGGGGTCGCCGTGGATCGCCGCCCACACCTCGGCCGCGTAGGTGGTGACCAGGTCGCCGGCGGTCGGCAGGGTCATGGCGAGGTGCACGTCGCGGATGAAGTCGGCATACCCGATCGTCCGGTCCCGGACCGTGACCGGCTCGGCCCTCAGCTTGCGGGTGATGGTCTCGAAGTTGCCGGCCGGATCGCCGGCCGCGAAGGCGCACGCCTGCTCACCGGCCCGGTCGCAGCGCCGCAGGATCTCGGCCAGCGCCCGCGCCGCGCCACCGGACGAGTCGATCCGCTCGTCGAGGATCTGCCGGTCGTTGCCGACCCAGGCGCGGGCGTCCAGCACACCGTCGATGGCCAGGGCCCGGAACCGGTCCGGGAACATGTTGGCGTAGTACTGGCCGAGCACGCTGCCGTAGCTGAGGCCGAGGAAGGTGAGCTTGTCGTCGCCGAGCGCCCGGCGCAGCACGTCGTGGTCGCGGGCCACCTGGGTGGTGGACATCGAGCCGGACAGCGGGCGGCCGGTGGTGGAGCAGGCCCGGCCGTACTGCCCGGAGGCTTCGACGTACGCCCGGATCTCCGCCGGGGTCACCGGGGACAGCTCGCCGAGACCGGCCAGGGCCGGGGCCTGCTCCTCGGTGGTGGCGAAACAGCGGACGTTGCTGCTGGTGCCGATGCCGCGCGGGTCCACGCCGACGATGTCGAACCGGTCGAGCAGCTCGTCACTCAGGAACGTGGGCGCGAGCCGGGCGACGTAGGTGGCCGACACACCGGGACCGCCCGGGTTGAGGAACAGGCTGCCGATCCGGTTGGCCTGATCCCGGGCCTTGATCCGCAGCAGGCCGACGTCGGTGGTGGCGCCGCGCGGCCGGTCGTAGTCCAGCGGCAGCTTCACCGTGGCGCACTCGGCGGTCTCGAAACACGCCGACCAGGCCACCCGCGGGGTCGGCACCGCGTCGACCGTGCGGCTCTCCGCGGTGCCGGCCGCCTGGGCGGGGGTGACGGTCAGGACCGGAACGGCCAGCGCCGTGACGGCCAGCCATAACCTAATTCGCACCGGCGGACTTCCAATCGGCGAGGTCGGCGGCGGCGGCGAACGTCGATTCCAGGAACGCGGTGAGCGTCGCGTCCGGGTCGGCCGACGCGGCCACCACCTCATACGGCAGCACGCATTCCCGCAGCGTCTTGTCGTAGAACTCGGCGGTGCGTTCCGGATATCCCGGCGGTTCCGGATAGGCGTACGCGTAGAAGGCGCCCTCCTCTCCCCCGCCCGGCCAGAAACCGAAGCTCGCCAATTCGTGGGAATAGCCCTCGTGCATCACCCACGGCGGGCAGTTCGGCGCACCGCCCGGATGCCGCGGGGCGGTCCGGCCGGAGAACCGGGTGTAGGCCAGGTCCATCGCACCCCAGAAGAAGTGGACCGGGCTCGCCTTGCCCACGAACTCGGACCGGAACCGGTTCAGCACCCGATCGGCCTGCGACAGCTGGCGCCAGAACAGGCGAACGGCGCCGGAGTCGTACGAGCGATGGCGTTGATCCTCGGCGAACGGAATCGCGAGCTCGACCTCGTTGGGCACCGGATGAATGGCCGGCCGCAGCCCCAGATCGGCCAGCGCGTCCAGAGTCTCCCGGTAGAACACGGCGACCGGTTTCGGTTCCAGCACCACCTCGCGGGAATCCCCGTCGCTCGTGCGGATCCGCAGCCGGTGGTCGACGAAATCGAATTCCATGTCGAAGACCCCGTTGCCGTACGGGATACCCGGCGTGCCGAGTCCACGGGCGCTCGGGTACAGCGTGACGTGCCACCAGTGGTTGACCACCGGCGCGTACGCCATCCGGATCTTGCCCACGATCTGCGTCCACATGTGCAGCGTGTCCCGGGTGGCACTCCAGTCGGCGACGCGCAGCCGGGGCCAGTCCCCGGTGTTCGGTTCCATCTCGCCATTCAACAGTGTGTTCCCGGAACAGGGTCAACCGGCGATCCACGCCGGACGATCCGCCAGTGACGTCACGTCATCAATGGCGATGACACGGCGGACCTGATGACATCGATGTCCGGTTGGTGTGCTGGAGGCATGTCTGAGCTGACCAAGGGAAGACTGTCCCGGATGGTGGCGGGGTTGGCCGCCATCGCACTCGCCGTACCGCTGGCCGCCTGCGCCGAGAAGGCCGAAGAGCCGGAGGATCAGGCCGGGCTCGACCGGTTCCACCAGCAGACACTGGAGTGGACCGGATGCGGCGACTACACCGCCACCGAGACCGAGCGCACCATCATGGGCCTGGTCCCCGGCCTGGAATGCACCCGGATGACGGCGCCTCTCGACTACGGCGACCCGGACGGGCGGACCATCCAGGTGGCCGTCGCCCGGCACGCCGCGAAGGGTGAGCGCATCGGCTCGCTGCTGACCAACCCGGGCGGTCCGGGCGGGTCCGGCGTGTTCGGTGCCGCTACCACCGTCCTGGGCCTGACCGAGGCGAGGAGCCCGCTGCTGGACCGGTTCGATCTGATCGGGTTCGACCCGCGCGGGGTGGGTTCCACCGAACCGGCCGTCGACTGTCACACCGATGCCGAGGCCGACCGCGGTGACGTGCCGCTGACCACGCAGGGCACCACCGTGCAGTGGACCGGGGAGGACACCCGCGCCGTGGTGGAACGCTGCGCGCGGGGCTCCGGCGGCGCGGACGCGCTGGCCCATCTGGGCACCAGGGACGTGGCCCGCGACATGGACGTGCTGCGCGCGGTGCTCGGCGACGAGAAGCTGTCCTTCCTGGGGCAGAGTTACGGCACCCGGCTGGGCGCCGTCTACGCCGAGCAGTTCCCGCGCAACGTCCGGGCGATGCTGCTGGACGGCGCGATCGACTCCCGGCAGGGCACCGTCGAGCGGCGGGTGTTCGCGTTCTCCGGTTTCCAGGCGGCGTTCGACAAGATGGCGGCGGCCTGCGCGCGGCAGGACGACTGCCCGCTCGGCCGGGATCCGCGGCGGACCACCACGGAATTCCAGAAGATCGTGCGGCCGTTGTACGCGAAACCCGTCCCGGCGCTGGGCGGTGAACTCGACTTCGACGGCGCCGTCGGTGGGGTGATCTCCGGGCTGTACACGCAGTCCGCGTGGCCGCGCATCATCAAGGGCCTCACCCAGCTGCGGGAGGGCCGCGGCGACGAGCTGGCGCAGCTCGGTTTCGACTTCGCCGGCCGCGACGCCAAGGGCGCGTGGACGAACTTCGCCGAGGCCAACTACGCCATCAACTGCATGGACGAGCAGCGGCTGACCGAGGAGCAGGGCAACGAACTGCGGGCGGCGATCTTCGAGGCGGCGCCGTTCATGGATCCGGGTGTCGCCCTGACCGGCGCGCGCGACGGATGTGAGCACTGGCCGGCCGAGCCGACTCTCGGTTTCCCCTACGCCGAGGACATCGAGGGCCTTCCTCGTACGCTGGTCGTCTCGATCACCGGCGACCCGACCACCCCGCACAGTGGCGCCGAACGCCTCGCCGGGACGCTGGGCGGCGCCCTGCTCACCGTGCACGGCGAGAGCCACACCATCGTCACGGCCGGCACGAACGCCTGCGTCAACAAGGCGGCGGCCGACTACCTCATCGACCTGAAGACTCCCGCCGAGGGCGCGTCCTGCACCCTGTGAACGGTGATCGACCGGGCGTCGACCTGCTCCGGTGCCGGGTGACCGGCAACCGTCATGATCCATTCCCGGTCAGGCCGGGGCGCCGGTGCCGTAGGCGGCGAGCCAGACCCGGACGGCCTCGTCGGCCCAGCGGTGCAGGTCGGCGGGGTCGTGCCGCTCACGGACGGCGAACATCGCCTCGTTGAGCGGGATCGACAGGATCAGATGGTTCAGGTGCTGGGCGGCGAGCAGCGGGTCCGGCGCGCCGACCAGCCCGCGCTCGCCGAGCCGGGTGATCGCCGCGGCCAGCGTCGCGTGGCCGCGGTCGGGTGCAGCGCGATGCCAGGCCCGGGCCAGGCCGGGGAACCGTCCGGCCTCACCGATGATCAGCCGCCGCAGGCTGACCAGATGGGGCTGCGTGACGGCGCTGATGTGCGAGCGGGCGAACGCGGTCAGGTCCCGGCGCAGGTCGCCGGATTCGGCGAGGGTCGCGGTCAGCGCCGCGTTCGATCGTTCCGCTTCGGCGATCGCCCGGGTGAAGACGGCTTCGAAGAGGGCCTGTTTGTCGGCGAAGTGCGCGTACACGGTCACCTTCGAGGCCGCTGCCCGGGCGGCGATCCGATCCATGCCGGCGCCCCGGTAGCCCTGCTCCAGGAATTCGGTCAGGGCGGCGTCCAGGATCTCCTGGCGTTTGCGTTCTTTCCGCATCCCCGAACTGTACTGTACCGTTCAGTTCATGGAAGTCTTCTCGCCGGACGGCACCCGGATCGCGTACGAGCAGCGGGGTTCCGGTCCCCCGCTCGTCCTCGTCGACGCCGCCGGGCACTTCCGCGCCAACAGCCCTCTGGACGAACTCGCCGGGCTGCTGGCCGGTGACTTCACCGTCGTCCGGTACGACCGGCGCGGTCGCGGCGACAGCACGGACACCGCGCCGTACACACCGGATCGTGGAGTCGGCGACCTGGCCGCGCTGATCGGCGCCGTCGGCGGCCCGGCCGCGCTCTACGGCTACTCCTCCGGCTGCCTGGTCGCCCTGCACGCGGCGGCGGCCGGTCTGCCGGTCCGCCGGCTCGCCCTGCTCGAACCACCGATCGACACCACCCGCGACGACCCCGGGCAACGGGAGTTCACCGCCCGGCTGCGCGCTCTGACCGGCGCGGACGCGGTGGAGTTCTTCATGGCCGGCATCGGCGTGCCCGAGGAGATGATCACGGCCATGCGGGACACGCCGTACTGGTCCGCCGTGGTCTCGGTCGCTCCCACACTGGCGTACGACAGCATGCTCAGCGAATCCGTCGACGAGGACCTGCTGCGACGGGTCCCGGTGCCGACGCTGGTCCTGCACAGTGCGGCCAGCACCACCGACCTGACCCGGATGGCGGAACTCGCCGCCGGCCGGATCCCGCACGCCGTGCTCCGTGGCCTGCCCGGCGCGTGGCACTCGGTGCCCGCGAGTGTCCTGGCCACCGCGCTGACCGACTTCCTCCGCTGAGGGCGGCCGGTTCCCGGATGCTCTATATTCGGCCGGAAGATCTGTAACGGCCGAGTTCGATGGGTGGCAGCGCTGTGACGATGACGCCGCTGCTGCCCGGGGATCCGGCCCGGCTCGGGCGCTACGAGCTGGTGGGACGCCTCGGCGCCGGTGGGATGGGGACGGTCTTCCTCGGCACCGGGCCGGACGGGCAGCGGGTCGCGGTCAAGGCGATCCGGCCCGAGTGGTCGGCCGACCCCGCGTTCCTGGCCCGGTTCCGCAGCGAGGTGAAACGGGCCCGGGAGGTTCCGCCGTTCTGCACGGCCGCCGTCCTGGACGCCGACGTCGAGCGGGATCCGCCCTACCTGGTCGTCGAGTTCGTGGACGGGCCGAGCCTCGCCGACGTCGTCCGCGATCGCGGACCCCTCAAACCCTCCGAGGTGTACGGGGTAGCCGTCGGCGTGGCCACCGCGCTCGTCGCCATCCACGGCGCCGGGGTCGTGCACCGTGACCTGAAACCGGCCAACGTGCTGCTCGCCGTCGGCCTGCCCAAGGTGATCGACTTCGGGATCGCCCGGGGTGCCGAGCTCAGCGCCGAGTTGACCGGTCCTGATCAGGTGATGGGCACCGTCGGCTACGTCGCCCCGGAGAGTCTGGACGGCACCGGGAAGGCCGGGCCGGCCGCTGACGTGTTCGCCTGGGGTGTGCTGATCGGTTACGCGGCGACCGGCCGGACCCCGTTCCGTGGTGACTCTCCGATGGCGACGATCGGCCGGATGCTCACTCAGCCACCCGACCTGAGCGGTATCCCGGATTCGTTGCGTGACCTGGTCGCCACCACTCTGGAGAAGGATCCGGCGGCCCGCCCGACCGCCCGGGAGCTGCTCGACTCGCTGCTCAGCATGGGCACCGCCGACGTCTCCGGGAATGTCACCCCGGAGCTGCGGGAGGCCGCCCTCGCCGCCCGGGCCCGCGCCCGGCTGCGCAAATGGCCGCGCCGGGTGCTGACCGCGGCCGTGGTGGCCGTGCTGCTGGGCGGGGCCGGGTTCGCCGCGGTGCGGGCCCGCGCCGACGCCGAACGCGCCTCCGACCAGGCCAGACAGCAGGAGCGGGTGCTGGTGCAGCAGGATCTGCTGGCCCGCTCGGCAGCGGCCTTGACCGCCGATCCGGGGCTGGCGTCGCGGCTGGCGGTCAGCGCCCACGGGATGGACCGGTCGGCGCGCAGTGCCGCGGCGGTGATGGCGGCCCTGGCCACCGGGTACGCCGGTGAGCTGACCACCGGGTCGCCGGTGGTCAGTGCGGCGTTCCGGCCGGACGGCCGGGTGATCGCGGTCGGTGGTGAGGGCACTGTCGAGTTGTGGACGGGACCCACCCGTACCGGCGAACTGCCCTCCGGTCTGGGGAACGTGAACGAGGTGGCCTTCAGTCCGGACGGCCGGGTCCTGGCCGTCGCCGCCGACCGGCTCACCCTGTGGAACGTCGCCGACCCGGCCGCGCCACGCCCGCTGACCAGCCGCAACCTCGGATCGGCGGTGACCGACGCGCGGTTCACGCCGGACGGCCGGCGGCTGTTCACCGTCGCGGACCGGGCCACCCTCTGGGACGTCCGGGACGCGGGCCGGCCGCGCGCGCTCTGGAACGGCCCGGTCGCCGCGACCCCGGCCGTGATGAGCGCGGACGGCACGCTGCTGGCCGGCACCGGTGACGACGGCCGGCTGACGCTCTGGCGCACGTCCGGATCACGCATCGTCACCGGTGTCGCGACCGGCATCCCGGTCGCCCTGAACGGCCGGATCCTGGCGGTTCAGGACGGCGAGCGGGCGATCCACTTCTACGACCTGACCGAACCGGCCGGACCCCAGCGCCGCGGCACCATCACCGTCTCCGGTGATCGTCTGGCGACGGCCGAATTCGATCCTTCCGGTACGTCCCTCGCGCTGGGCCGTACCGACGGCACCGTCGAGGTGTGGAACGTCGCCGATCCGGACTCCCCCGTACAGACCAAGGTGATGACCCGGACCGGCGGGTGGATCACCTCGATCGACTTCAGCCCGGACGGCTCCCGGATCCTGACGCCCGGACCGCGCCTGACCAGGTCGGCGACGCTGTGGCAGATCGACGAGTTCGCGCCGCGGCTCCGGGCCACCCTCAAGGGCGGCACCGTGATCCCGTCCCGGACCGTGGCGGTGTCGGCCGAGGACACGGTCGCCGCCGGATCCGCCGAGCACCTCGACTACTGGGATGTCCTCAACGTCGGCAATCCACGGCCGGCCGGCACCGCGAAACTCAGCCCGGCGGCCGGCACACCAGCGGTGAGCAGCACGTACGCGGTGCACGGCACGACCTTCTACTACACCAGCGGCAGCCTGTACGCGCTGACCGGCGCCGGGCCGCGCAACGTCTTCCCGGACCTCGCCGCCGGGTCCGTGCTCGACCTCGACCCGGTCCGCGGCCTGGTCGCGGTGCTGGTCAGCGGCCCGCGTGAGCAGATCCGGATCCACCTGCTGAACGGCACCGAGACGCCGGTGCTCGCCACCATCCCGGCCGCGAACGCCTTCACCGCCCGGTTCGGCCTCGCCGGGAACACCCTGGCCGTCGCCGACAGCACCGGGCAGCAGAGCGGCAGCAGCAACGTCACCGTGTGGGATCTCGTCGACCCGGCGACACCGGTGCGGACCGGGACGTTCGCGGTGAACAGTGTCGGGCCCGCCGCGCTGGCCGCCGGAGCCGCGTTCACCGTCACGGTCGGTCAGGATCTGACGGTCTGGAACAACAAGGACGGCAAGGACCGGTCGGTACGCACCGCGCGGCGCACCGACTTCGGCCGGCCCGACTCGCTCGTGCTGTCCGTCGACGGGTCGCTGCTGGCGGTCACCTCGGGCGGTTCCACCGAGCTCTGGAGTGTCGGTTTCGCCAGCGATCCGGTGCTGCTCGCGGTGCTGGGCGGGCGGACCACCGGGTCGGCGTTCAGCTCCCGGCAGGCGCTGCTGGTGACCGCCGATCCGGCCGGGGTGTCCCTCTGGGACCTGGAACCGATCCGGAAGGTGCTGCGGGACCCGCTGCCGGCGGCGTGCGACCAGGCCGGCGGCCTGACGGAGCAGGAGTGGGCGGCGTACGCCCCCGGCCTGGACTTCGAACGCCCCTGCCCCTGATCATCCTCGGTCACGGAGCCGGCTCGTCGGGCCTCACTGCCACTCGGTCCCGTCGCCGCGTCCGGGCCGCGGTTCGTGTGCCATTTCGCGGCTCGATTCGAGCCGCGAAATGGCACACGGTTTGACCTCGGCCACGAAAAGCGCGCCCGGTCCTCGCCGCCGCGCGCCCGGTCCTCGCCGCCGCGCGGGCGGTCGGCAGGGGTTTGCGCCGCGTCGCGGCACGCGGCGGTGTTTCGGGTCAGGTCTTCGCCGCCGCGCGGGCGGTCAGCAGGGCCACACTGATCAGCCAGGCCACGGCGATCAGCAGGACCAGGCGTTCCACGACGGCACCGGCCGTCACTCGCCCGACGGCCAGCATGATCACGCCCAGGACCACTCCGAGCGGCACCATCGGGAGGACCGCCGCGGCCGAGAGCCATCGGACGGCGCGGGACGAGGCCGACAGCCACATCGTCGCCATCGCCGCCGCCAGCACCACCATGCCGACGACGCTGGCCGCCGCGTGGACGACGTCGGCGACGGTCGTCGGCTCGTAGGGCGGCAGCGGGCACCCGCCCGTGCACGGCACCGCTCCCGAGACCGCGGCGAGGACGGCGGCGACCGCGAGAGCCCACACCGCCACCGTGCCGTCGAGCAGTCTCGGTGACCAGGCCAGTCCCGCCAGACGCCGGGTCCAGGCCGGGTGCCCGGTGCGGCCGGGCATCGCCGACCGGGCCGCGCCCAGCAGTGCGACGCCGAGGGCGAGGGTGATCAGTCCCCAGCGATAGGTGATCGCGTAGGGCTGGCCGTCGGTTCCGGCCTCGCTGACGTATCCCCGCCACCACGGTCCGGGGCCGGCGGCCAGCGTGAACATCATCGTGCCGGCGCCGCCCGCCACTGCCAGAGCGGCGGCGACGGCGGTGAACGGGATCCACTTCATGTCACCATCATGATCGACTGCCGCTCCCGTCCTGACGCGACGATCACACGACGGTAAAAACCTGAAGATCAAATTCCGGGGTCAGCGCCGCCCGAGGAGACTCCACTTCCACTTCCTCTTCGGTACGCCGTCCGCCTGCAGCGCGTCGAACAGTTCCCGGGCGGTGGGCCGCCGCGACGGGTCCCGGACGAGGGCCCGCCCGATCAACGGCCGCACCCACCCGGGCAGCCCGGCGAGGTCCGGGGTGCCGGAGAGGATGCGCGTGGCGATCGCCGACGCCGAGTCCCCGGCGAACGGGGTTCGCCCGGTCGCCGCGAACGCCACCACCGCACCCCAGGCGAACACGTCGGCGGCCGCGGTCAGTGGGCGCGCGCCCGCCGGGTCGAAGCGTTCCGGCGCCATGTACGTGATCGTGCCGACCAGACGATCGGGCTTGGTGTGCCGGCTGGTCGCCTCGAACGCCTGCGCGATCCCGAAGTCGATCACCTTGATCCCGTCCGCCGCGACCAGCACGTTGTCCGGCTTCAGATCGCGGTGGATCACCCCGGCGCCGTGGATCGCGGTCAGTGCGCCGGCCAGGCCGACGGCGGCCCGGTGCAGTCCAGTCGTATCGAGCGGCCCCCGCTCGCGGATCAGGGCGGCCAGGTTGGGCCCGTCGACGTACTCGACGACCAGGTAGGGCGGGTCGTGGTCGGGATCCGCGTCCAGCACCGCCGCGGTCGCCCGCGGCGGAACCTGCCGGGACCGGGTCACCTCGCTGCGGAACCGCCCACGGAACTCGGCCTCGTCCATGTGCTCCGGCCGGCCCACCTTGATCGCCACCCGGCGGCCGTCGGCGGCCTGCCCGAGGAACACCGACCCCATCCCACCCGAACCGAGCCGCCCGACCACCCGATAGTCCCCGACCGTGCCCGGGTCACCCGGCCGCAGCGCCTTGATCATGTCGACGTCTCTCCCCCGCCACCGTCCACTGGCGACCGGGAGCCTACTAGAGATCGATCTTCGGCCGTGCACTCGCGACGGGCTGTCATGACCGCCGGCATCCTGCTTTACTATCTTCCTAGTAAAGCAGTGAGGAGTCACAGTGTTCGTCTTCCGGCTCGACACGCACTCCGGCGTGCCGCCGTACCTCCAGCTCGTGCAGCAGGTCCGCCAGGCGGTGCTGCTGGGCTTCCTGCGACCCGGTGACCGTCTCCCGCTCATCCGCGAGGTGGTCGAGGAGCTGGCGATCAATCCGAACACCGTCGCCAAGGCGTACCGGCAGATGGAGCAGGAGGACCTGGTCACCGGCCGGCCCGGGCAGGGCACGTTCGTCAACGAACAGCAGTCGCCCGCCCTGTCGGCGTCGACCTACACCTCGCTGCAACGCGGGCTGTCGGCCTGGCTGCGCCGGGCCTACGCGGCCGGACTCGACGAGCAGGCGGTCACCGCGCTGTTCACCTCCGTGCACCAGCAGACCAGGAACGAGGACGTGGCGTGACAGCGACCGGGTTCGCGCTGCGCACCGACGGTGTGGGCAAGCGGTACCGGAAGGGCTGGGCGCTGCGCGACTGCACCCTGGCCCTGCCGGCGGGCGGCGTGATCGCCCTGGTCGGGCCGAACGGCGCGGGCAAGACCACCCTGTTGCGCCTGATCGTCGGCCTGCTGGCACCGAGCACCGGCACGGTGGAGGTGCTCGGCCACGACGTCACCGCCGGCACCGCACGGACGCTGTCGCGGGTCGGGTTCCTGGCCCAGGACCACCCGCTGTACAAGCGGTTCACCGTCGCCGAGATGCTCCGCTTCGGCCGGGCCTGCAACCAGCGGTTCGATCAGGGGCTGGCCGAGCGCCGGCTGGCGAAGCTGGGCATCCCACTCGACCGCCGGGCCGGCGCCCTCTCCGGCGGGCAGCAGGCCCAGGTCGCGCTGGCCCTGGCCCTGGCGAAACGCCCCGACCTGCTGGTCCTCGACGAGCCGGTGGCCAGCCTCGATCCGCTGGCCCGGCACGAGTTCCTGCAGGTGCTGATGGGCGCGGTCGCCGACGGCGGGGTGACCGTCCTGTTCTCCTCCCACGTCGTCCACGAGCTGGAACGCGTCTGCGACCACCTGATCGTGCTCAACGACGGCCGGGTCACCCTCACCGGCGACATCGACGCCCTGCTCACCGAGCACCGGCTGCTCGTCGGCCCGCGCACGGCCACCGACCTCGACCGGTCCGGCACCGTCGTGGAGGCCGTGCACAGCGACCGGCACACCACCCTGCTGGTCCGCGACGGCGGGCTCCCGGCCGCGCCCGGCTGGCAGGCGAGACCGGTCGCGCTGGAGGAACTGGTGCTGGCCTACCTGCGCCGGCCGGCCGGCACGTCGGGGGCGATGGCATGACCTGGCTGATCTGGCGCCAGCACCGTACCGAAGCCGGTGTCCTGGGTCTGCTCGTCGGGGTGTTCGGCATCGCCCTGCTCGTGCTCGGGGCCCAGGCCCACGACCTGTTCCCCGGCGGCCCCGGCCGGTGCGCGGGAGAGCCCGGCGCCATCGAGACCTGCGCGGCCTCCTTCCGCCGGCTCGACGAGGAGTACGGGTGGGTCGAGAACCTTCTGGCCGCCTTCTATCTGATGCCCGTCGTCATCGGCGCGTTCCTCGGCGCGCCACTGCTCGCCCGCGAACTGGAGGACGGCACCTGGCAGCTCGCCTGGACGCAGGGCGTGCCGCGGATGCGGTGGCTGGCGGCCAAGCTCACGGCTCTGGCCGGTGTCACGGTCGGGCTCACCGGGCTGTTCACCGCGGTGCTCACCTGGTTCCGTCAGCCGTTCGACGCGTGGGAGGGGCGATTCCAGTACGACGCCTTCGACCTGGAAGGGCTGGTCCCGGTGGCGTACGCGCTGTTCGCGTTCGCCGTCGCCACCACCGCCGGGGCGATCCTGCGGCGCGGTCTGCCCGCGTTCGGCGTCGCGTTCGGGGCGTTCCTCGCCGCCCGGATGTCGGTGGCGCTACTGGCCCGTCCCGCGTACGCCACGCCACTCACCACCACACAGCCGATTCCCGCCGACGGTGTGGCAGACGACTGGGTGATCGAAAACGGTTACGCGGACGCCACCGGGCGCAGACTGAGCCCGGCCGAGTACTACGAGCTGGAGGACGCCGCCGATCGGGCCGGTGCCAACCTCAACCAGTTCCTGCACGCGCAGGGCATCCAGCGGTTCACCGTCCACCATCCGGCCGACCGGTTCTGGACGTTCCAGTTCATCGAGACGGCCCTGTTCGTCATCGCCGCGGCGCTCCTGATCGGTGTGGTGGTGTGGCGGGTCCGGCGCCGGATCCTCTGAACCTGGTCAGGTCTCCAGCAATTGCGCCATCCGCCGGGGCAGGAGTTCGCGCAGTACCAGGCTGGTGGCGGTGCGCCGGATGCCGCGGCACTCCATGATCCGCTGGGTGATCTGGTAGACGTCGTCGGCGTCCGCGGCGAGGATCTCGATCTGCAGGTCGCTGGGCCCGGAGATGGCCAGGCATTCGACCACCTCCGGGATCCGGGCCAGCGCCTCCAGCAGGCCGTCGAAGTTGGCCTGGTCGACCTCCGCGGTCACCAGGGCCCGTAGTGGCCGGCCCACCCGGCCGGGGCTGAGCCGGGCGGTGACCGGGGCCAGCCGCCCGTCCTCGAAGATCCGGTTCATGTACGCGTGGGCGGTGCCCCGGGCGATCCCCAGACTGTCCGCCACGTACTGCACGGTCGCCCGGGGCACCTCGTCGAGCAGGCGGAGGATGCGCGCCTCGGTGTCGTTCACCGGCGTCTCCCAGAGGTCGAGGGATGGTCGGGATGTTCACCGGAACACCTGTCGCGGCACCCGGATTGAACACAACGATCAAGTTCCCGGCGTTCGATTGCTTGTTCTGTAGCAGTTGATCACACTCGGCCCCGCTGAATGAGCACCGAGGGGAGAGAACGTGGGAGCGCTGGCGGTAGCCGGTTTCGTGGTGGTGATCGTGGGGGTGAACCTGCCCAACCCGCTGGTGCCGCTCTACACCGAGCGGTACGACCTGACCCCGCTGGCGCAGTCCGTGCTGTTCAGCCTGTACCTGCTGGCGCTGGTCGCGACGCTGGTGACGGTGATCCGGCGGCCGAGTCCCCGGCTGTCCCCGCGTACCACCCTGATCGTCGCCCTGGCCCTGTCGGCCGTGACCGACCTGCTGATGGTGTGGGGGTCGCAGATGTTCGCCGGGCTGGTCGCCGGCCGGCTGGCGGCCGGGGTCAGCGTCGGGCTGGCCACCGGATCGGCGGCGACGCTGGCGCTGGCCGCCCTCGGCGAGCGGGCCCGGACCGTCGTCGCCTCCGGGGCGGTGATCGGTTCGCTGGCCGGCAACCTCGGCGGCGGCCTGCTGGGTGTGCTGTTGCCGGCCCCGTCCAGCACCGTCTTCGCCGTCCATCTGGTGGTGGCGCTGACCGTCGTCGCGGGCCTGCTGCCGGCCGGCCGGACCCCGGCCGCCGCACCGGCCGCCGCCGAACCGGAGACCGACGGCCGGTACGGCTATCGTCCCCGGCACCGGCGGGCGGCCCTGCTCCTCGGCGCGATGTCGTGGAGCACGGCCGGGGTGGTGCTGGCGCTGGTGCCCACCAGCCTGCGGACGGTGCTGCCCGGCGTCTCGCTGCTGGAGGCGGTCCTGCCGGGCGGGGTGTTCCTGGCGTCGGCCTGGGCGGCACAGGCCGCCTGCCGCAGCCGGATCCTCCAGCTGCGCGCCTGGCAGCTGTCGGTGCCGCTGGTCGTCGGCATGGCCCTGATCGCGGTGGCGCTCGACCAGGGCCGATGGTGGTTGCTGCTGGCCGGCGCGGTGATCGGCGGGCTGGGCCAGGGCCCGGCGTACAGCCTGGGCCTGGCCACCGTCACCTTCGGACTGCGGGCCGGCCGGCAGGGACGGGCGACCTCCTGGTATGCCGCTGTCGCGTACGGCGCCTGCGGGGTGGTGACGACCGCGATCGGGGCGTACGCCCTGCAAACCAGCGTCCCGGCGGCGATCGCGACGCTGGCGGCCGGGCTGGCGGTGGCCGGGCTGAGCGCGGCCGCCTTCGCCGGTGCTCCCCAGCGCATCCACCTGACCGCCCGCCCGGCCACCGCATAGACAGCCGATCAGGTGATGTCGCGGTCCTCGATGTAGCCGCCCCGGCCGGCAGAATGCGAAGCGGGGGGTCGACGATGAACATCTTCTGGCGGGCCGGGCTCGTGGCGGCACTGGCGCTCACCGGGTGCACACCATCCGCCGCACCGGCAAGCATCCAGCCGAACCAGGTGGTCGGCACGTGGACCAGCCCCGACGGCGGCCGGTTCCACTTCGCGGAGAACGGCACCGTAGAGGCGTCCGATCTCCTGGGCGACGCCGTCCACTCGAATTACGAGGGCCAGCGAGTCGGCGGCTCCGGACGATGGCACATCGCCCCCAACCCCATCGACGGCGACAACCAGCCGGACACCGTACGCCTGCAATTGGATCTGCCTCGCCGGTGGGGCGGCGGCCTGTTCGCCGACCTGGACGCCCCACCGGCGATCCTGTTCTTCTTCCGCGGCGACCCCGACCGCAACTCGCGCTACGAGTTCACCCGCATCAGCGACGCGGCGGGGCGCTCCACCTCAGCGTGGCGTCCGCGGTGCCGGCCGGGAAGTTCGCGGCGGTCCGTTTCCCGGTCTCCGCGACGAAGGTGCCGGCCCCCTTCATGACGAACTCGATCTCCTCGCCGATCGCGCCGAGGTCCGGCACCGCGACCGCGGTCGTCAGGGTCTGCTTCTGCGACTCCACCACCTGGAGCCTGCCTCGACCGGGCGGGCGGGAAGGCCCTTCGCCCGCACGGTCAGATGCCGTTGTGCGCGTGGAGGGCACGGGCGGCGGTGCTCCCGGCCGGGAGCACCGCCTGCGGATGTCACCGGATCAGGACACCGATCTCGGGGGAACCGGGCACGCCGGTCCCGCCCAGCGGCCGGGCGGTCATACCCGACTCCGCCGCCAGTTCCTCCAGGCTGAGGGTCGCCCAGTCATAGGTGTCGTCCACGGTTCGCACGACGTCCTCGCCGCGCAGTACCTTCCACGTCGTCCGCCAGCGCATCAGCTTCGGCTCGACGGCCTCGGCCGACGTCCACCACTCGTAGGTCTGCGCGCCGATCGTCTCGCGCAGCATCCGGATCGGCGGCAGCGACCGCGCCTCGTGTCCACCCATCAGCTCGACGGCCACCGGCGCCCCCGGCGGCAGACGTGAGTGCAGCAGCTCCCACAACCGGCCCCGATCGGCGGCGTCCAGATGCCCGAGGACGCCGAACACCACGACGGCGCTGATCCGGGCGGGAAGCCGCAGCTCCGGCGCCTGGTCCGCGACGACGGTCACCCGGCGACGCAGGTCGGGGTCGCCGAACACCCGGCTGGTCAGGACGGCACGCATCGGGGTGGACGGCTCGACGGCGAGGATGTCGGCGGTGCGCAGACGGCCGGCGATCAGCTCGGTGAGCCGGCCGGTGCCGGCCCCGATCTCGACCACCGGCCCCTGCGCCGGGTCGACCATGCGCAGGGCAGTCGTCAACGGGCCGGAGCTGGTCCGGACGTGTCGCTGCGCGACCATCTCGTAGAACTCCGCCGAGGTGCTGTAGAAGTCGGTGGCCATCGGTTGCTCCTTGATCGGGTCACGGGGTGCTGGGCCAGGCGGCGGTCGCCGGCAGGCCGAGGCGGGACAGGACGAGAGCGAGGATCTCGCGGCGGCGCGGGGTGAGGAAGAAGTGATCGCCGGGGAGAACCGACACGTCGGCGGGCCCGGTGGTCACGGTGGCCCATCCGGCGCCGTCCTCGGCGCTGCAATCCGGGTCGTGGTCGCCGACCAGCACGGTGACCGGGCAGTCCAGCGGTGGCGCCGGTCGGGCCACGTAGGTCTCCGACAGCCGGTAGTCGTTGCGGACGACGGCGAGCACGGTGCGCAGCAGATCCGGGTCGGCCAGCACCTCCGCCGGCGTGCCACCCAGACGCCGCAGCTCGGCGATCAGCGTCTCGTCATCGCCGCGGTGCACCTCTCCCGGGCGTGGATCGGTCGGCGCCTGGCGCGCGCAGGGCACCAGCAACGCCGGGCCCGGCTGACCGCGCCGGCGCAGTTCCTGTGCCACCTCGTAGGCCACCGCGGCGCCCATGCTGTGCCCTAGCAGCACGTACGGCCCGCGGAGTCCAGCGGCCATCAGCTCATCGGTGAGCAACCGGACCAGTTCCGGCATCCGGTCGATCATCGGCTCACCGAACCGGGTCTCCCGTCCCGGGTACTGCATCACGCGCAGTGCCACGTGCGGTGGCACGACGGCACGCCACGAGCGGAATGCGCTCGCGCTTCCACCAGCGTGCGGAAAGCAGATTATCTGGTGCATCGGATTTCCATTTCTGGGCAGCATGAAATTGCCATGTAGGCCATTTTCTCAAGGGTGCTATCGTCAATTCGAAGTGGTATTTTCACGCCTCCAGGAGGGAAGGTTTGATACATTCATGGAAGAGGTGAGAGCCTTTCCGATGCCCCGGTCCTGCCCTTTTTCGGCGCCCGTTGAATATGCGGATATGCGGGCCGGGGGTGGCGTGTCGCGGGTCATGCTGCCGACCGGACGGCAGGCGTGGGTGGTGACCGGGTACGCCGACGTGCGCGCGCTGCTGGCCGATCGGCGGCTCAGCGCCGACGTGCGGCACGCCAACTTCCCCGCGCTGGCCGACGGCGAGCAGGAGGTCGGTTCGCGGACCCGGCCGTTCATCCGCACCGATCCGCCGGAGCACACCGCGCACCGGCGGATGCTGCTGCCGGAGATGACCGTGCGCAAGGCCCGGGCGATGCGCCGGCCGGTGCAGCGCATCGTCGACGAGCGGGTGGACGAGCTGCTGCGTCACGGCCCGCCGGTCGACCTGCTCACCCAGTACGCCCACGCGGTCTCCAGCACCGTGATGTGCGAGATGATCGGGGTGCGGCGCACCGATCCGTTCTTCCGCCGCATCACCGGCGTGCTCGGCTCCCAGCAGATCGGTGGTGGCGCCAGTGACGCCGGCACCGCCACCGAGGGGCTGGACGCGCTGTTCGACGTGTTCGACGCCCTGGTCACCGACCGGGAAGGTGACCTGGGTGACGACCTGCTCAGCCGGCTGATCGCCGACCAGCTGCACACCGGCGCCGTCACCCGCGACGATCTGCTGGCGACGGTCGCGATCACCGTCGTCGCCGGCCGGGAGACCACCACCAGCATGATCGGGCTCGGTGTGCTGGCGCTGCTGGACGACGACCGGCGGCTGTGGAAGCAGCTCGACGCCGATCCCACACTGATCCCGGCCGCCGTCGAGGAGCTGTTGCGGGCGCTGTCGGTCGGCGACTCGATCGCGCTGCGCACCGCCACCGAGGACATCGAAGTCGGTGGCGTCGTGATCCCGGCCGGCGACGGGGTGATCCCGTTGCTGGCCGGGGCCAATCACGATCCCGCGGTCTTCGCCGACCCGTCGGTCATCGATTTCCGCCGAGCCGGGCGAACTCATGTCGGATTCGGATACGGGGTGCACCAGTGCGTCGGGCAGAATCTCGCCCGGATCGAACTCCAGATCGCGCTGGGCACCCTGATCGACCGTATTCCCGGAATGCGCCTGGACGTGGATCCGTCCGATCTGGTCTTCAAACACGACGGGATCGCGTACGGCCCGGACCGGGTGCCGGTCACGTGGTGAACGGGACACGCAGCACCGCGGCGTAGGGCAGGCCGTCGAGCGGCTCGCAGGCCAGCCCGGCCTCCGCGGCGACCCGCTCGACGGTCACGGTGTGCCACAGGTACGCGTCCCGGACCTCACGCCGCGGCTCACCGTCCTGGAAGACCCGCCAGGCCGTGCTCAACCGCATCAGGCCGGGACCGGCGGGTTCACCCGACATCCACCACTCGTAGCGCTGTGCGCCGAGGGTGCGGGCGGCCAGCCGGACCGGCGCCATCGTCACCGGCCTGGTCAGGCCCATCAACTCCACCACGATCGGCCCGCCCGGCGGCAGTCGTTCGGCGAGTGACAGCAGCAGCTCACGCCGCGCGCCGGCGTCGAGATGCCCGAGCACGCCGCACAGCACCACCGCCGAGATCCGGGACGGCAGCGGCAGTTTCTCGGCGCTGTCCGCGAGCACCGTCACCCGCTCCCGCAGGCCGGGCACGTCGTCGATGCGGCTGGTCAGCACGGCGCGCATGGCCGGGTCCGGTTCGGTCGCGACCACCGCGGCGGCGGGGAAGGCCAGCGCCACGGCCCGGGTGATCAGCCCGGTCCCGGCGCCGATCTCGAGGATCGGGCCGTCGTCCGGGTCGGTGCCGGCCAGGGCCGCGACCACGGCCGGGCCGCTGCGCTCGGCGTGCTCACGCGCGGCCAGGTCGAAGAACTCCGCCGACGCGGTGTAGCCCGACCCGGTGTAGTCCGGCGTGGTGTAGCCCGACCCGGTGTAGTCCGGCGCGGCCGGGCCCGGGTCGCCGATCTGGTCCGCCCGCAGCGGCGCCGGGGTGGCCGGGCTGATCAGTTCGGGTGGGCCGAGCCGGGCCATCAGGTCCCGCCACCAGCCTGCCATGGCCAGATCCGGTTGCCCGCCGCGCAGCGGATCCGCACCGCTCTCGATCGCCTGCGCCAGCTCGGTGAGAGCCGCACCGATCGCCTCCGGCCAGAGCCGGTCGAAGGCCCGCGTGTAGGTGGGCTGCGCACTGTCCCCGAGCACCGATGTGGTGGCCAGGCCCAGCGCCGGATCGGTCACCGCCAGCCGGCGGTGGGCATCGCGGGGCGCGTGCAGCCGGGGGCTCCACAGCACCGGTCCATGCGTGTCGGCCAGGGCCAGCACGCCGGCGTCGGTGCCGAGCGCGATCCGGTGCCAGAACAGGGCGTGGTTGTCGCGGTCGGCCGGATCGATCTGGTTCTGCACCCGAAGGGTCAGCGGGACGCCCGCCAGCTCACCGTGCAGGGTGCGCAACGGCGCGGAGTCGGAGGCCGGTGACAGCCGGCGGGGGCGGACCCCGCCGACGGCGCGGACCAGGATGTCGGCCAGCGGTTGCAGGACGTGCACGGCCGAGGCGACGTCGGCGAACAGCAGGGGGCGCTGGGCCCGGAGACGGGCGGCCGCGTCCAGGAACGTCCGGACCGGCGCCAGATGCCGGTAGTGGGTGTTGACCCGGTACTGCACGCCCGCGGCCCGGGCCGCCCGCAGGCAGTCCGCCACCTCGTCGGGGTGCACCGGATGTTCCTGCACCACGTGCACACCCCGGGCCAGGAACCGCTGTGCCAGCTCGGTTCCCGGCCCGCCGCCCACCGCCCCGGACACGACCACGCACGCCACCTGTACGTCGTCGGGGATCTGGTCGATGCTGGTGAACGACGGCACACCCAGCGAACGCGCATGGTCCAGCGAGTACGCGCTGCCGGTGGACAGGACACCGGCGAGGGCGAAGCGGGGGTGCTCCTGGACGGCCCGCGCGTAGAACCGGCCGAAGTTGGTGCCACACACCACTGTCCGTAGCGGCGTCACAGGACACCCTCGTCCAGGTCGTCGAGGACGGCGATGTCGGCCGCCCCGGACCGGTTGATCTCGTCGATCACCCAGCCCGGATCGAGGACGTCACCGGCGAAGTGCGGGCCGGCCGGAACCGTGCCGTCGAGGATCGCCCGAACGGCCAGCACGCCCACCGCGGCGGTCAGCCGGTAACTGGAGCGGGCCGTGACCACCGCCGTGTGCTCGGCGTCGGCACCACTGAGCACGAACCGCATCCGGTAGTACGGGTCCCGGCCGGCCAGGTCCACGTCCGCGGCCGTGATGATGCGCCCGGCCAGGTCGTTCCGGCCCTCGGCGGCCAGCGTGGGCAGCCTCGCGAACAGCGACCGGACCCGCTCCCCCGGGTGCACGTTGTAGTTGTCGAGTTCCGCCAGCCCGAGCGTGGCGGCCAGCCGCTCGGCCTCGGCGGTCAGGATCGGCTGCAGTGTGCCCCGGTCGGGGAAGGACGGCACGGCGGCGTCCTCGACGACCCGCAACGCCCGCAGCGCCCGCCGGCCGTGACGCCAGGCGGCCAGCGGCGTGCCGAAGGGTTCTCCGTGTGCCCCGCCCACACTCAGCGACAGCAGGAAGTCCTCGGCCACCGTCGCGGTGGCCGGCTCCAGGCCCCCGGCGTAGGACTCCAGCCGTCCGCACTCCGGCCACCGGCTCGCGAGCCGGCGCGGCACCAGGGCGGACAGTCCGGGCAGGGTGCCCGCCGACAGCACCACCGCCCGGTCGCCGGCGGCGGCCCCGGAGGCGGTGAGCTTCTCGTGGACCGGGTCGTCACCGCCGACGTCCACGTAGTGCGCCCCGGCCGCCAGCGCCGCCACCGCCATCCGTTCCTGGAGCGCGTACGTCGGACCGGCACAGTTGAGCAGCACGGTCAGCCCGGCGCAGAAGTCCGTCAGGGACCGGGCGTCGGTCACGTCGACCGCTGACACCTGCCCGTCGCCGGTGGACAGCGCTGCCGTACGGCGGGCGCCCAGCCGCAGCGGGCCGCACCCGCTGTCCCGCAACGCCCGGACCGCGTGGCGGCCCACCGCACCGGACGCACCCAGCACCCCGATCATGCGCGGTCCAGCCCGTCCACCAGCCGGGTCAGGTGACCGAAGACCGTCGCGACGTGCGCGCCGGTCATGCACGTGAAGTGCTGGCCCGGGATGTCCCGGCTGGACAGGTCGCCCAGGCACAGCTTCGCCCAGTGGTCGGTGATGGTGTCCGCGCTGCCCGGGAACGGGTAGACGCCGTTGTGCCGCAGGAAGGTGATGTCCCCGGCGTACGGTTCGGTGCTGTGCCGGCTGAGCGCGAAGATGCTCTGCTGGTACGTGCGCAGGGTGCGCAGCAGGCCCTCCGGCTCGTACGATCCGGCCAGATCCGGCGGCAGTGCCTCGATCATCCGCGCGACCCGCCGCATGCGGGGGATGCTCTCCAGCGCGGCGAAGGCGTCGGCCACGTCGGCGAACTCGCCCTCCAGGTCGGCCAGCGAGCCGTTGGCGATGGCGTCCGGTGACGCGGCCAGCACCGCGCCGGCCGCGGCGCCCACCCGCTGCTCGTCGGCGGGGAAGCCGATGGTGGCCAGATCCATGCCCATCATCAGGGCGAAGGAGTACTCCGACAGCAGGTCGTCGTCGATGCGGAAGGTCGGGCTGTGGCTGGAGATCACCGTCAGGCTGCGTACCACCGCCCCGGCCTCGGTCAGCCCCCGGGCCACCTCGGTGGCGATGATGCCGCCGACGCAGTAGCCGACCACGTCGAACTCGCGGGCGCCGGTGTCGAGCAGTGCCGTCGCGTACTGTGCGGCCAGCCGGTCGACCAGGCCCTCCGGGTCGGCGTTGAGGAATTCGTCGAGTGCCGGGATCTCCAGCCCGACCAGCCCGTTGCGGCCGCCGGCCCGGCGGATCTCGGTGATCAGCGGGCGGTACGGCAACATGGTTCCGGTGCCCGCGTGGACCAGGACGGTGACCGGACCGGTCAGGTCGTCGATCAGCCGGACCACCGGTGACACCGTGTCCTGGCCGCCGCCCGGCCCGCTCGCCGGGTTGTCGCGGAGGTAGGCGGCCAGCCCGGCCACGGTCGGGGTGCGCAGCAGGTGGCGCAGGACGATCTCCCACTCCAGGTCCCATTCGCCGGGAAGGCCGTCGAGGCCGTCTCGCAGCCGCCCGACGAGCCGGGCGACCAGCAGTGAGTCGCCGCCCAGGGCGAACAGGTCGTCGTGCCGGCCGACGCGTTCGACGCCGAGCATCTCCTGCCACAGGTGGGCGAGCCGGTTCTCCAGTTCGTCCACCGGTTCCTCGTCCGGTTGTGCGGTGGTGTCGGCCGGGCTCAGCCAGGACGCCAGGGTGGTCCGGTCGAGTTTGCCGTTGGCGGTGGCGGGCAGGGCGTCCACCACCTGCCACGTGGCCGGCACCATGTATTCGGGCAGGTGTGCCGCGGCGTGCCGGGCGATCTCATCGATCCGGACCGGGGCCCGGTCGGCTTTGAACCGGACGGCGAACAGCCGCTGACCGGCGACCGCGATCGGGGCGTCGTCGGCCGGCAGCTGGGCGACCACCTCACCGCCTGCCGCACCGATCGCGTCGATCCACTCCGCCGGGCCGAGGAAGGACCGGTCATCGGTGGCACGCGCGTCGGTGAACGGCCCGGCGTGTTCGGCCAGGAACTCGGTGGAGATCCGTACCGGTGGCGAGGTGTCGTCGGTGTTCTCCAGGATCAGCAGCCAGCCGCCCGGCGCCACCAGCTCCCGCAGCCGGGCCAGTGCCGCGCCGGTGTCGGCGCTGTTGTTGAGCACCGACGCGCAGACCACGACGTCGGCGGAGTTGGGCGGGAGACCCTGGGCGCGTAGCTCCCGGTCGAGGTCGAGGACGGCGAACCGGGCCTCCCGGTCCGTCAGCCGGTCGCGGGCGGCGGCCAGCCGCAGGGGTGAGCTGTCGGTGCACAGGTAGTCGACGTCGTGTCCGGCCAGAGCGGGCAGCAGACCGGCCGCCGCGCCGCCGCCGCGGGTGCCCACCTCGACGATGCGCAGCGTGCCGGGATGCCCGGTGGCCACCGCGCGCACGGTGTCGATCAGGGTGTCGTGCAGTGCCCGGGAGACCGCGTTGCCGCGGTAGGCGTCCGTCAGCGCCTCGGGTGTCAGCAGGGCGCCGACCTCGATCTCGGCACGCAGCAGCGGTAGCAGCTGTTCGGCGCAGGAGCGGACGGCGGTGAACATCTCGCGGCTCCAGCCGTACTCCCGCTCCAGGGTCTCCGCCCGGTCCCAGGCCGCGGTGACCTCGTCGTCGGTGGGCGCGGTTCCGGCCGGGACGGCGGCGGCCCAGCGGCGTACCAGCCGGCGATGCCGTTCGTGGACGCCCAGTTCGTCGGCGAGCTGGTCGGCCGAACCGGTGCGGGCGGCCACGAGCCGGGCGATCGACGCCAGCGCGGCCCGGTGGAAGGCGGTGAAGAACGCGGTGAGGCGTTCGTCGCCGGTCACCGGCAGCCGCAGCGCGGCGGTGACCGGATCCGGAACCGGCTGCGGCACGGTCCGTGCCGGTTCGACGAAGGCGGCCAGGCGGCGCAGCGCCGCCTGGGCGGTCGCGCCGGACTCGCCCTCGACCACCACCGCGCTCGCGCCGACACCCGGGGCGGTGTCGAGCACCGCCTGGATCTCGCCCAGTTCGATCCGGTAGCCGCGGATCTTGACCTGGTGATCGGCCCGGCCGAGGAATTCGATGACCCCGTCGGGCCGGTACCGGCCGAGGTCACCGGTGCGGTAGAGCCGCCGGCCGTCCGGATGGGTCGGGAACCGTTCGGCGGTGCGCCGCCGGTCACCGAGATAGCCGTCGGCCAGTCCGATCCCGCCGATGTAAAGCTCACCGGTGACGTGGTCGGGGCAGGGCCGCAGATCGCCGTCCAGGACGTCGAAGGTCTGGTTGAGCAGTGGTGTGCCGTACGGGATGCCGGTCCAGTCCGGGTCGACCGCGCCGACCGGGAAGTGGATGGACCAGATCGACGCCTCGGTGGCGCCGCCCAGCGAGTGCACGGTCAGATCCGGCAGCAGGGTGCGGATCTGGCCGGGCAACTGGAGTGGGATCCAGTCACCGGACAGCATCGCCAGTCGCAGGCTCGCAAGCCGGTCCGCAGTGGTGCTCAGGTAGTCGTGCAGCATCTGTAACTGGCCGGGCACCGAGTTCCAGATCGTGACGCCCTCGGCCGCCACCGCCTGGGCCCACGCGGACGGGTCGCCACGGCGGGCCGGGTCCGGCAGCACGACCGTGCCGCCCGCCGCGAGCAGGCCGAAGATGTCGTACACGGACAGGTCGAAACCCAGTTGGGCCAGCGCGAGGACCCGGTCGTCCGGCCCCACGCCGTACCGTTGATTGATGTCGGTGATGGTGTTGAGCGCGGCGCGGTGACTGATCATCACGCCCTTCGGGACCCCGGTGGAGCCGGAGGTGTAGATGACGTACGCCAGATCGGCCGGGTCGGTGGCCGGGACGGGGATCGCGGCCCCGTTCGCCGCGAGCGTGTCCACCGCGATCGGTGGCACCGCGGTGGGTGTCTCCAGTTCGGCGATGAGCCACGACTGGGTCAGCATCAGCCGCACCGACGCGTCGCGCAGGATGGTCTGCCGGCGCAACGGCGGCTGGGTCAGGTCCACCGGGAGGTACGCCCCACCGGCCAGCAGCACCCCGAGCACCCCGGCGACCTGTTCCCAGCCCTTCTCCATGGTCACCGCGACCAGTTCACCGGGGCGCAGGGCGTGCCCCTGCAAGGTCCGGGCCACCACGGCGGCCCGGTCCAGCAGCTCCCGGTAGGTGAGCGATTCGCCGCCGGAGCGTACGGCGACGGCGTCCGGGGTGCGGGCCGCGGTCGCCACCACCGCGTCGGTGAGCAGCCCGCGCGGGACGGGCGCGGTGGTGGCGTTGACCCGGGCACGCACCCGGGCGGTACGGTCCGGCAGCGGGACGGCGGCCGGGTTCGCCCAGGTCGCCTCGTCGGCGAGGGCGGCGACCAGGGCCACGAACGCCTCGAACATGTCGGCGGCGGTGTCCCCGGGCAGGACGCCGTCGCGGACGTCCCAGCTCAGCGACAGCGCTCGGGCCCGTTCCATCACCTGGCAGTCGAGCCATACCTGCGGGGTCCGGCTGATCGCCTGCCGGATCTCGGCACCGGTCTGCCGGGTGGTGGCGGAGCCCAGGGTGCTGGTGAACACCACCGGCATCAGCACCGTGTCGTCGTCGCTGCGCCGGGTCAGCTCGGCCAGCACCTCGCTGCCGGAGAACAGCGGGTGGGCGAGGTCCTCCAGCAGGGTGCCGCTGATGTCGCGGACCCGGTCGGCGAACGGGCGGGCCACGGTCAGGTCGACCGCCAGCAGTTCGACGGCGGTGAAGTCGCCGACGATCCGGTCCACGTCCGGGTGCAGGGGCAGCCGGTCGAACACCGGCACGTTCAGCAGGAAGCGTGGGCTGCGGCTCCACCGGCCGATCACCTCGGCGTACGCGGTCAGCACCGCCGACGACGTCGACACCCCGTGCGCGGCGGCCTGCCGTCGCACCGCCGCCCAGACGCCGGGCTCGATGCTCGCGGCCAGGTGGGTGAAGACGGCCGGGGCGTACGGGTCGCCGGTCACCGGCAGGTCGGGGGCTGCGGGCAGGGTGTCGACGCGGCGCAGCCAGTAGTCGCGGTCCCGGGCGTACCCGGGAGTCTGCCGTTGCCCGCGGCGGGCCAGCACGTAGTCGCGGAAGGTCACGTCGAGGTCCGGCAGGGCTTCGCCGTGGTACAGATCCTCCACCTCGGCCAGGACCCGCTGGAGGCTGGCGTAGTCGACCACGAGCAGGTCGACCGACAGGTGCAGGAGCAGTTCGGTGTCGGTGACGGTGACGCGTACCTCGTGCAGGGGCCAGCGATCGGGGACCGCGACGTGACCGCTCAGCTCGCGGCGTGTCCGGTCGAGTGCGGCGGCGATCCGGTCGCCGTCCTGTCCCCGCAGGTCGGTGACCGGGACGGGCGGGGCCGGCGGGTCGGCGAGGACCTGCTGATGGCCGTCGGAGTGGACGACGGCGCGCAGCATGTCGTGGCGCCGTACCACCGTGTGCCAGGCGGCGGCGAGCCGGCCGGCGTCGGTGCCGGCCGGGAAGGCCAGTTCGACGTACGTCTGGCAGGGCACGTTGCCGTACGGGTACGCGCCGGTACGGCCGATCAGGTACGCGCCCTGGATGTCGGTCAGCGGGAACGGCGCGTGCCGGTTCTGCGGATCGGGGGTCAGCACGGACCGGTCCTGCTGGGCGCGCAGTTCGGTCAGGACCGCTTCCTTGTGGGTACGCAGCAGTGCCCGCCGTTCGTCGGTCAGCGCGCCCCGCGCCGCACGGAAGCGCAGTTGACCGTCCTCCTCCCAGAGCCTGATGCCGTTCGTGGCGAGGTCGGCGATGAGGGTGCCGGGGTTCATATGGTTCCGCTCTCCAGAGGGGTGTCGGTGCGGGCGGCCGTGACGTGGGCGGCCAGGTCGGCCGTCGTCGGGGCGCTCAGGAACGTACGGACCGGGATGTCGACGGCGAAGGTGTCGTTGACCGCCGCGACCAGGCGCAGGGCCAGCAGGCTGTCGCCGCCGCCGGTGAAGAAGTTGGCGGTGCGGTCGGTCACCGGGGTGCCGACCTGGTCGGCCCAGAGCCGGGCGATCTCGGTCTCGACCGGGCCGGCCGGTGGGCGTACCGGTTCGGTTTCGGCGGCGGCCCGGGCGGCCAGCGCGGACCGGTCGACCTTGCCGTTGGCGGTCAGTGGCATCGCGTCGACCGGGACGATCCGGTGCGGGACGGCGTGGGCGGGCAGCCGGTCGGCCAGGTGGGCCGCGAGTCCGTCGAGAGGCCCGTCGGCGACGACGAAGGCGTGCAACCGGCGGGTGCCCCGGCCGCCGGGCGCCAGCACGACCACGTCGGCCACCGCCTCGTACGCCTGGAAGGCCGCCTCGATCTCGCCCAGTTCCACCCGGTGCCCGCCGATTTTCACCTGGTGGTCGGCGCGGCCGAGGAACTCGATGGTGCCGTCGCTCCAGTAGCGTCCCCGGTCGCCGGTGCGGTACCAGCGCGTGCCGCCGGCGGTGACGAACCGTTGCGCGGTGCGTTCCGGGTCGCCGTGGTAGCCGGTCGCCACACCGGCGCCGCCGATCCACAGTTCGCCGGGGACCAGATCGGGGCAGTCCTGTCCGAAGTCGTCGACGACGCGGTACCGCTGGTTGGTCAGCGGCCGCCCGTACGGGATCGACGTCCAGTGCGCCGGCACCCGGTCCACGTCGCATAGGTTGGACCAGATGGACGCCTCGGTGGCGCCGCCCAGTGCGGTGAACCGGCAGGTGGGCGCGTGGGTGCGGAGGCGGCCGGGCAGATCGAGGCCGACCCAGTCGCCGGACACCAGTACGGCCCGCAGTCCGGTGATGCCCTTGTCCGGCGTGCCCGGCTGGCCGGCGGCGGTGAGCAGCATGTCCAGCAGTACCGGCGCGGAGTTCCACAGGGTGATCGGGTGCTCGGCGGCCAGTTCCAGCCAGGCCGTGGGGTCCCGGCGGTCGGTGTCGGCCGGCAGCACGAGGGCGCCGCCCGCGCCGAGCAGCCCGAAGATGTCGTAGACGGACAGGTCGAAGTCGAGTGCGGAGACGGCGAGGACCCGGTCGGCCGGCCCGACCCGCCATCGGCTGTTGACGTCGGTGACGGTGTTCAGCGCGGACCGGTGGGTGATCTCCACCGCTTTGGGTTCCCCGGTCGAGCCCGAGGTGAAGATCAGGTAGGCCGGGTCGCCGGGTGACCGGCGGACCGGCCGGGGCAACGGGTGGTGGGCCCGGGCCATGTCGATGTCGAGGTCGCCGCCGAGGACGGCGCGCAGGCCCGCGACGCGGTGCATCCGGTCCCGGCGGATGGCGGGCTGGTCGACACCGATCGGCACGTAGACACCGCCGGCGGCGAGCACACCCAGGACGGCGGCGATCTGGTCGGGTCCCTTGGGCAGGCTGACCCCGACCGTGTCCCCGGGCCGGACGCCGTGGCCGGTCAGGGCCGCGGCGATGCGCAGGGCGTCGTCGGCCAGTTCGCCCCGGGTGCGGCTGCCGCCGCGCCACAGCAGCGCCTCGGCGTCGGGGTCCCGTGCGGCGAGTGTGAAGAACCGGTCGTGCAGCAGGCTGTCCGGCATCGGGCCCGCGGTCTCGTTGGCCGCACGGCGGACGGCGGCCTGCCCGGCGGGCAGGAGCGGGATCGGCGGTCGTTCCCAGTCCGTGTCGGCCAGCCGGCCGACCGTCTCCGTGTAGGCGGCGAACATCGCGTCGAGCACCCCGGGGGCGAAGACCTCGTCGACAGCGTCCCAGGAGATCTGCAGACGGCCGTCCGCCTCGACGACCTGGTTGTCCAGCAGCACCTGCGGTGACTGGGAGACTCCCCGCACCTGCTCGCCGAAGGCCGGCGCCAGCAGTGTCGCGGCGTCGTCGCCGACGCCGACGGCACTGGTGAAGACGACCGGCACACCCGACCCGGCCGATCCGGTACGCCGGGCCAGCTCGCGCAGCAGCCAGCCGGCCGTCACGGCCCGATGGTCCAGGTCCTCGCCCATGGTGTGCTGCAACCGGCGCGCCAGATCCACGAACGAGTCGCCGGGCCGGCGGTCGTGCCCGATCAGCGACAGCGCGGTGAAGTCCCCGATCACCCGGTCGATGTGCGGGTGCAGGGGCAGCCGGTGGAACAGCGTCAGGGTGACGGCGACCGCGTTCTGGCCGCTCCAGGCCCGCAGCACTTCGGTGTAGCAGGCCAGCAGCACGGTCGACGGGGTGAGGCCGTGCCGTCGGGCGGTGTCGCGGACGGCCCGCCAGCGATCGCGGTCCAGCAGGTGACGGCGGCGGGTGAACCGCGGGGCCGGCACCGTGGCCGGGTCGCTCACCAGGGGCAGCGCGGGCGCCGGCGGCAGCGTGTCGAGCCGCTGGGACCAGTGTTCCCGCGAGCGGTCCACCGCTTCCGGGCCGGGTTCGGCGGCCAGCACGTAGTCGCGGAACGACACGCCGATCTCGGGCAGGGTCGCGGCCGGGTCGGTGTAGAGGGTGTCCAGTTCCCGGTAGAGCAGCATGATCGACAACGCGTCGAAGACGACGTAGTCCAGGCCCACCGCGATCCGGGTGCGCAGCCGTCCGTCCTGCCGGTAGCGGACCGCGCGGACGTCGAACAGCGGCCAGCGGGTCACGTCGAGCCGCTGGTGTGACATCTCGTCGTGGAGCCGCGCCAGTTCGGCCGTCCCGTCACCGGCCGCGTCCAGCACGGGCACGGTGAAGTCGGGCACGGCCGGCAGGATCCGCTGGCGGCCGTCGTCGCCGAACACCGCCCGCAGCATCTCGTGCCGGGTGATGAGCGTTCGCCAGGCGTTCTGGAAGCGGGCGAGGTCGACGTCCGTACCGTCGAACTCGGTGTAGTGGTATGTCCCGACGCCGCCCAGCGCGAGCCGGTCGTCCCGGCCGATGAGGTAGACGGCCTGCACGTCGGTGGCGGGGAACGGCTGGTGCCGGTTGCCGGTGTCCGCGGCGAGCCGGCCGGCGGTGGTGTGTTGCCCGGTGGTGAGCCGGGCCGCGAAGTCCCGCAGTACCGGGGAGGTGAACAGGGCCGCGATGCCCGCGCCGCCGACGCCCCGCTCGCGTAGCAGGCTCACCAGGCGGGTGGCCAGCAGTGAGTCCCCGCCCAGGGCGAAGAACGAGTCGTCGCGGCCGATCGTGTCCACACCCAGCAGTTCGGCCCACGCGTCGGCGAGGAGGCGTTCCCGGCCGTCGTGGGGTGCTTCGGCCGGTGCGGGGCTCGCGGCCGTGGCGGTGAACGCGGCGGCCACCGCGGCCCGGTCCAGTTTGCCGTTGGCGGTGAGCGGCATCCGGCCGGTCACGATCAGATGTTCCGGCACCATGTAGACGGCCAGCCGGTCGGCCAGCCAGCTCCGCAGTTCCGCCGGATCGAGTGTGGCGCCGCCGGTCGCGGCGTAGAGGCCCAGCTGCCGGGTGGCGCCGGTGACGACGGTCGCCACGGCATGTGTCACCGCGGGGTGGGCGTCGGCGGCGGCCTCGACCTCGCCGAGTTCGATGCGGTGCCCCCGGATCTTGACCTGGTGGTCGGCGCGGCCGAGGAATTCCAGCGTCCCGTCGCCGTGGAAACGGGCTCGGTCGCCGGTGCGGTACCAGCGGCGGCCGTCGTACTCGACGAACTTCTCCGCCGTACGGCCGGGGTCGCCGCGGTAGCCGTGCGCGACGCCGGGTCCGCTGACCCACAGCTCACCGGGCACGAAGTCGGGGCGGTCGCGGCCCCGGTCGTCGGCGACCCGCAGGCGCATGTTGCGCAGTGGGGCGCCGTAGGGGATGGACCGCCATGCCGGGTCGACTGCGCCCACCTCGAAGACGGTGGAGTGGATCGCCGCCTCGGTCATGCCGCCCAGCGCGGCGAACCGGGCCCCGGGCACCAGGGCTCGCAGCCGTTCCGGCTGGTCCAGGCCCACCCAGTCGCCGCCGAGCATCACCAGGCGCAGGCTGTCCGGCAGGCCTGCGCCGGAGGCCGCGGTCAGCAGCATGTCGAGCAGGGCGGGCACGCAGCTGACGACGGTGACCCGGTGGGCCCGGATCAGTTCGGCCCAGCGGTGTGCGTCTCGGCGTGCCGGCTCGTCCACCACGACGACCGATCCGCCGGTGCCCAGAAAGGCGAACATGTCGTACGCGGACAGGTCGAAGTCCAGCGAGGACAGTGCGATCGTCCGGTCGTCCGGGCCGACCTCGAAGACGCCGGCGACCGCGTCGAGGGTGTTGACGACGGCGCGGTGCGGCACCTCGACGCCCTTGGGCTCGCCGGTGGAGCCCGAGGTGAAGATGACGTACGCGGTGGTCTCCGGGTCGACGTCGGTGACGTCGGCGGGTGTCTCGCCGGCCGCGTCGCCGACGGTCAGGATCGGCAGGCCGCTGTCGGCGGGCCGGTGGGCGTCGTCGGTGAGCACCGCGCTGACCATGGCGAGGGTGTGCAGCCGCTGGCGGCGAGCGGGTGGGTGGTCGACGCCGACCGGGACGTAGGTGGCGCCGGCGGCCAGGACACCGAGCACCGCCACGATCTGCGCGCCGCCCTTGGGCAGCGTGATGGCGACCGAGTCGCCGGGGTGCACGCCGTGGCGCCGCAGCAGGGTGGTGACCCGGAGGGCGGCGGTGGCGAGTTGCCCGTACGTCATGTCGCCGTCGGGCCCGCCGAGCAGGGCGATCCGGTGGGGATCACGTTCGGCGAGGGTGAAGAAGCGGGTGTGCAGTGTTCCGGGTGGTGTCCGGTCGCCGGTGTCGTTGATCCGGGCTCGCCTGTCGAGTTGCCCGGTGGGCAGGAGCCGGCCGACCGGGCGGGTCCAGGTGGCCGGGTCGCGCAGCAGGTCGTCGACGAGTGTGGTGTAGGCGGTGAACGCCGCTTCGACGACACCGGGCTCGAAGGCGTCGCGGCGTACGTCCCAGTTGAGCAGCAGTCCCCCGTCGAGTTCGGTGACCTGGGCGTCGAGCCAGACCTGCGGGCCCTGCGAGATGATCCAGACCGGTGTGCCGAACCGGTTCTGGACCCGGTCGTCGTAGATCTCGCCCAGTCCCAGCGCGCTGGTGTAGACGACGGGGGCGAGGACCGGGCTGCCGTCGCCGAGGCGGGACAGGTCGCGCAGTACTTCGACGCCGGGGTACGCGCCCCGGGTGATGGCCTGGCGCAGGGTGTTCTGGATGCGGCGGGCCTGTCCGGTGAACGGGAGCGCCTCGGTGAGGTCGGCGTCGAGCAGTACCGAGCTGCTGAAGTCGCCGACCAGCCCGGCGGCGCCGGGGATGTCGAGGTCGCGGTCGAACAGGGGCAGGTTGAGCAGGAAGCGCTGTTGCCCGCTCCAGGCGGCGAGCACCTCGGCGAACGCGGTGGCCAGCACGGCGGCCGGGGTGAGCGAGTGCTGTCGGGCCAGTTCGCCCAGCCGGTGGCGTCCTTCGGCGGAGACGGTGTGGTGCCATCGCGTCGTGTGGTGGTAGGCGGTGGTGGCGGATTCCGGTTGGAGCGCGTCGACGCGGGTCGGCAGTTCGGGTGCCCGGCTCAGTTCCGGCAGTCGCTGTCGCCACCAGGCCTGGGCGGTGGCCCGCTCCCCCGCTCTGCGGGCGGTCCGCTGCGCCAGGTACCGGGCGTAGCCGCCGACGACGGGTGGCAGGTCCACATCCGGCGAGTCGTAGTAGTGCCGTAGGTCGTTCATGAGGATCCGCAGGCTGGCCGCGTCGGCGGCGATCATGTCGAGATCGATGTGCAGCCGGGTGGCGCCACCGGGCAGGATCGACAGTTCGACGAGGAGCACCTCGCCGTCCTCCACGCGCATGCGGCGGTGTGTTCCGGTGTCGCGGAGCCGGTCGAGCCGGTCGCGCAGTTCGTCGCCGTGGAGAGCGCTCAGGTCGTGCACGAGCAGGTCGTCGGTCGTGGCGGGCCGGATCCGCTGGGTGCCGTCGTCGAGGATCAGGGTCCGCAGCATCGCGTGACGCTGCCGCAGCAGGGTGAGCGCGGTGCGCAGCCGGCCGGGGTCCACCGCGTGGCCGTCGAACTCCACGTAGAAGTGTGCGCCGACACCGCCCAGCGGCTGGCCGTCCTGGCGGCCGATCCAGTACGCGTGCTGCATCAGGCCGAGGGGGAATCGCTGGTCTCCGGCGTCCGCCGGTGGTGCCGGGTCCGCTGTGGCCGGTGGTGTGGTCTCGCCGGCGGCGAGCGCTGCGTGCCAGGCGGTGACGGTCGGTGTCTCGGCGAGGGTGTCGAATCCGACGTCGGTGCCGAGTCCACGCCAGCCGGCGGTGAGTCTGATCAGGATCAGTGAGTCGAGGCCGAGTTCGAAGAGATCGTCATCCGGGCCGATCTCGTCCGGGGAGACGTCCAGCGCTGTGGCGACAGCGGTGCGGATCTCATCGGCGGTCGGGGGCGTCGTGCGGCGGTGTGGTGCCTGAGGCACGGTCCGGTTCACCCTTCCCGTATTTACTGGAAATGAATACCATCTTCAACTGGCGCCACTGTAAACGTTGAAACGCTTGTAACGCCACCCTCGGGTGACACAAAGGAGGACCGATGACATCGAGCGCCGCGGACTGGCCGGGATGGCCCACGGAGACCGCGGAGCGCTACCGCGCCGCGGGCTGGTGGCGTGGAGAGACGTTCGGCGAGCAGTTGTCCCGGATGGCGAGCAGGTTCGGCGGGCGGACCGCCCTCGTCGACGGCGAAGAGCGGATGACGTACGCCGCGCTGGACGAGAACGCGCACCGGCTCGCCGGCGCCCTGTACGCGCTGGGCCTGCGCCGCGGCGACCGGGCCGTGGTCCAGTTCCCCAACCGGGCGCGGTTCGTGGTGCTGTGGTTCGCCCTGGTACGCCTCGGCGTGGTGCCCGTGCACGCCATGCCCGGCCACCGCCGCTCCGAGCTGAGCCACCTGGTCGCCCAGTCGGGCGCGGTCGCCTACTTCGGGCCGGACCGGCACGCGCGGTTCGACCATCGCGGGCTCGCCGCCGAACTGGCCGCCGCGTTCCCGCACCTGGCCCACGTGATCATCGACGGGGACGTGGCCGGGTGGGACGGCTTCCGGTCACTGCCGGAACTGCTCGCCGCGGATCCGGCGCCGATCCCGCGGCCCGATCCTCCGGCTGCCGGGGACATGGCCCTGCTGCTGCTCTCCGGCGGCACCACGGGCACCCCCAAACTCATCCCGCGCACCCACGACGACTACGCGTGCAACGCGCGGCTGGCCGCCGAGGTGTGCGGACTGGGCCCGGACAGCGTCTATCTGGCCGTCCTGCCGATGCCGTTCAACTTCACCATGAGCTGCCCGGGCGTCCTCGGCGTGCTGCAGGCCGGCGGCACCGTGGTGGTGGCGCGCGACCCCAGCCCCGCCACCGCCTTCCGGCTGATCGACCGGGAGCGGGTCACCATCACCGCGCTCAACCCGCCGCTGGTCCCGCTCTGGCTCCAGGAGCGGGCCGAGGTGGCGGCGGATCTGTCCAGCCTGCGCCTGCTGCAGGTGGGCGCCGCGCGACTGAGCGACGACCTGGCCCGCCGGGTCCAGCCGGAACTGGGCTGCCGGCTGCAGCAGGTGTTCGGCATGGCGGAGGGTCTGCTCAACCTGACCCGGGCCGAGGACGCCGACGACCTCGTCTGCTCCACGCAGGGACGGCCGGTCTGCCCGGACGACGAGGTCCGGGTGGTGGACGAGACCGGCGCCGAGGTCGGGCCCGGCGAGGTCGGCGAGTTGCTGACCCGTGGCCCGTACACGATCCGTGGTTACTACCGCGCCGGGGAGGTCAACCGGTCCGGCTTCACCGGGGACGGCTTCTACCGGACCGGCGATCAGGTGCGCCGCCTGCCGTCCGGCCATCTGAGCGTGGTCGGGCGGATCAAGGATCAGATCAACCGCGGCGGGGAGAAGATCGACGCGACCGAGGTGGAGGGGCATCTCGCGGCGTATCCGGGAGTGCTGGCCGCGGCCCTGATCGGCGCGCCGGACCGGGACCTGGGCGAACGGCCGGTCGCCGTCCTCGTCTGTGCCGGCGACCCACCGACGGTCCGCGTTCTCGCCGCCTTTCTGCGTGACCGCGGTGTGGCCGCGTACAAGCATCCCGACCGGGTGGTCGCGGCACCGGCGATGCCGCTCACCGCGGTCGGCAAGATCGACAAGAGGGCTCTGGCCGGGCTGCTGTGATCCACCCCTTGTTGGAAATGGAAACTATTTTCGTTAAGCTGCCGCCGAGGAGCCGACGATGCGGGTGACCGCGAGTGCCGACATCTGCGTGGGCGCCGGGCAGTGTGTGCTCGCCGCGCCCACCGTCTTCGATCAATCCGACGCCGAGGGCCTGGTGGTGGTGATCGCCGAACAGATCACGGACGAGGACGCCGAGGCGGTGCGTACCGCCGCCGAGTGGTGCCCGTCCGGCGCCGTCCGGCTGCACGCCCGGTGACCCGTCAACACCCCGGAGGAAACATCCGCGTGTCCACATCCACGACCGTACTGAGCCGGCAGGTCCTGTTCGACGGCGACCGGATCGCCGCCGCGGCCGCGCTCGCGGCCACCGCCCGGGAACCCTATGTGGTGTACGAGCACCCCGAGTCGATGAGTTTCGCGGAGGGGGAACAGTCGAGCATCACCGTCTCCGGCCGGACGACGACCCTGACCTCCGGCGGCGTACGGCAGACGTTCGCACCCGGCCCCACCCTCTTCGACGGGGTACGCCGCGCGATCGGGGCGCTGCCCGGTGGCGGCCGGCGCGTCTACGGCTGGGCCGCGTTCGAACTGACCGGTGATCCGGGTGCCGGCGAGGTCGTCCACCTGATGGCGCCACGCCGGGAGATCCGGATCTACAACGGCTGCGCGCTGTTGCTGGCCGCCAGCGAGACCGGACTCGACGAGTTGCACGAGCGGCTGACCCTGGCCGGCGCCACGACCGGGCCGGTCACCGAGGACCGCGTCGCCATCGACCTGGCCGGGGAGGAGGCCGCCCTGTACCGCAAGGCGGTCGCCGAGGCGATCGAGGTCATCCGGGACGGCGCTCTGGACAAGGTGATCCTGTCCCGGGTGGTGCCGGTGCGCGAGGAGATCGACCTGCCGGCCACCTATCTCGCCGGGCGGCGGGGCAACCGCCCGGCCCGGTCCTTCCTGCTCGGCCTCGGGGGCTGGGAGGTCGCCGGGTTCAGCCCGGAGATCGTGGCCCGGGTCACCGCGGACCGGACCGTCGTCACCCAGCCCCTGGCCGGCACCCGGGCCCTGGACGGCAGTGCCATCCATGACGCCGCCCGGCGGGAGGAGCTCTACCGCGACGCCAAGGAGGTGTTCGAGCACGCCATCTCGGTGCACCTGGCCGCGACCGAGATGTCCCGGGTCTGCGCTCCGGGCACCGTCGGGGTACGCGACTTCATGTCGGTCAAGGAACGCGGCAGTGTGCAGCACCTGGCCTCCGAGGTCACCGGGCGGCTGGCCGACGGCGCCACCGCGTGGGACGCGCTGTCGGAGCTCTTCCCGGCCATCACGGCGTCCGGCATCCCGAAGCGGCCCGCCTACGATCTGATCCGCGCCGTCGAGTCCGGGCGAGGCCTCTACAGCGGGGCGGTCCTGACCGCCGACGCCGACGGGACGCTCGACGCGGCGCTGGTGCTGCGCAGTGTCTTCCGCCACGGTGGACAGACCTGGCTGCGGGCCGGGGCGGGCGTCGTCGCCCAGTCCGACCCGGCCCGTGAGCTGGAGGAGACCCGGGAGAAGCTGCTCAGCGTGTCACGCTTCCTCGTTCCCCGGCGGTGATCAGATCACGATAGGTCCCCGGGGCACTCGCGAGCTGCTCGTGGGTGCCCCGCTGGACCAGCCGCCCGCCGTCGAGGACCAGGATCCGGTCGGCGCTGGTGATCGTCTCCAGCCGGTGGGCGATCACGACGACGCTGCCGTGCCCGGACAGCCGGCGGGCGGCGTCGAGGACCAGCCGGCTGTTCTCCGGGTCGAGGGCGGAGGTGGCCTCGTCGAGAAGTGTCAGGCGGGCCCGTTTCAGCAGGGCCCGGGCCACACACACCCGTTGCCGTTGTCCCCCGGAGAGTCCGCTGCCGCCCGGTCCGACCGGGTGGTCCAGACCACCGGCGAGCGCGGCGACCGTCTCCGTCAGGCCTGCCGCCCGGACCGCCTCGGTGACCTCCGCGTCGGTCGCGCCGGGCCGGGCGGCGCGGATGTTCTCGCCGATCGTGGTGTCCAGCAGATAGTCGTCCTGGAGGACCGTGGCGAGCTGCGCGTACCACCGGTCGGCCGGCAGGTCGCGCAGGTCGTGGCCGTCCAGTTCGATGCGGCCGGAGGTGGGGTCCCAGAAACGGGCGAGCAGCCGGACGATGGTGGTCTTGCCGGATCCGGACGGGCCGACCAGCGCGGTGAGGCCTCGTTCGGGCAGGGCGAACGACACGTCGTCGAGCACCGGGGCGCCGGCATCGCCGTACCGGAAGGTGACGTTGTGCATCCTGATCCCCGAACCCTCGGCCGGTTTCGGTTCCCCGGCCGGTAGTGGGGCGGTGCCGAGGACCTCGGCGACGCGGTCGAGTGTCGCCCGTTGCAGGCGCAGCCCGGCGGCGAGTTCGGCTCCGGCCGACCCCACCGCGGCCAGCCGCGCGATGACCACCAGCACGCCGATGACGGCGCCCGCGGTGAGTCCCGCCCCGGCCAGCGCGGCGACGCCGAGTCCGCTGAGTGCGGCGAAGAGCAGGTTCAGGGTGAAGCCGAACAGCAGCAGGCCGGGAAGCACGGTGCCGGCCGACCTCCGGGACGCGGTGGCCGCCTCGTCGAGAGCGCGGCTCAGATCACCGGAGTCGCCGGGACGCTGGTCGGTGCGGATGGTCGGCTGCCGGGTGGCGTACTCCATGATCCGGCTGGTCGCCTCGGCCTCGACGGCGTGCCGCCGCTCGTCCACCGTCCGGGCCAGGCGGGTGCTGTAACGGCTGACCGACCAGGCCACGCCGGTGGCGGCGAGCACCGCGAGCCCGTACCGCCGGTCCGATACGGCGATGACGCCGGCCGCGGCGACCGGGGTGACCAGGGCGGTGACCGTGGGGCGCAGCAGCAGGGCGGGATACGACATGAGCTGCGGCACCCCGGCGGTGGCGAGGTCGACGACCTTCGCCTGCCGGGCCGGTGTGAACCAGCCCAGCGGCAGCCCGGCGAGGTGCTCCCCCAGCCGGGCGTGCAGGGCGCGGGCGGTCTCGCTGCCGACCCGGAACGCGATCATCTGCGCGGCCCACTGCACGCTCGCGAACGCGACGGCGAGGAGCATGAGGACGACCAGCCCCGGTACGTCCGGGGCACCGGAGTCCAGGAGGGCGGCGATCGTGAGGCCGGTGAGCCCGAGCGTCACCCCGTGCAGGACGGCCGCCAGCGTCAGCCAGCCGGTCAGGACGGCGAGCTGCCGGGACTCCCGCCGGGGCAGCAGGCGGAACAGCGTACGCAGCATCAGCGGTCTCCCGCGGTGATCAGGGCCCGGTAGTCCGGACAGGTGGTCAGCAACTCGGTGGGGGTGCCGTGACCGGCCAGGCGGCCGCCGGCGAGGACCAGCACCCGGTCGGCGCCGGCGGCGACGTCGAGCTGGTGTGTGACCAGCAGGACGGTGCGGTGCCCGGCCTGCTCGCGGAGGGTGCCCAGCAGGGTGGCCCGGGTGGCCGCGTCGACGGCGGAGAGCGCCTCGTCGAGCACCAGCAGCCGGGGCGCCCGAACCAGTGCGCGGGCCAGGCAGAGCCGCTGGGCCTGGCCGCCGGACAGTTCGGTGCCGGCGCCGAGAACGGTGTCGTAGCCGCCGGGCAGTGCGGTGATCTCGTCGTGGACAGCCGCGGCCCGGGCGGCGGCGTGCAGCTGCCCGTCGGGGACGGGCCGGCCGCCGGTCAGGTTGTCGCGCACGCTGGCCCGGCGCAGGCCGGTGTCCTGGAACACGAAGGCGGTGTGCTCGTAGAGCGCGGTCTCGCTCAGGTCCGCGAGGTCGGTGTCGCCGATCCGGATCCGCCCCGAGGTGGGGTCGGTGAACCGGGCGAGCAGGGCGACCAGGGTGCTCTTACCACTGCCGGACGCCCCGACCACCGCGATCAGGCCGGCCGGCGGCAGTTCCAGCGTCACGTCGTGGAGGGCGAGCCGGTCGTCGCCGTACCGGTGGCTGACGTTCTCCAGGCGCACGGTTCCCTCCGCAGACCGGCCCGGTCCGAACCGCAGCACCGGCTGGTCCAGGAACGCACCGATCGAGGACAGCGCGGACAGCCCGGTACGGATCGCCTGCAACCGGGGGCCGGCCACGGCGACCGGAGCGCTGATCGCCGGCCCCAGCAGCACCCCGGCGACCATCGCCTCGGGAGTCAGCCACCCGGCGTCGACACCGAACACGCCGACGGCCGCCAGGCCGGCCGCGGTCAGGCCGGGAGCGACCACCAGCCAGGAGGCGGTGGTGACCGCGGAGGTGCCGGACGACCACGAGCGGAAGAAGTCGTGGAAGCCGGTGGCGGCGGTCTGGAACCGGGTCCGGGCACCGCCCGGCCCGCCGTAGACCTTGGCCACCGGCAGTCCGCGGACGTAGTCGACGACGGCGGCGTTGACGCGCCGCTGGGCGGCGGCGTACTCGGCGAACCCGGCGCCCGAGCCCCGCATCGCGCGCACGTAGAACGCCGTGCCCGCCGCGAGCGGGACGAGGCTCAGCAGGGCGAGCCGCCAGTCGAAGACGGTCAGGGCGGCGACCCCGGCGAGTGGGGTGACCACCAACGCGACCAGGTCGAGCAGCGTGTGCGCGACCAGGTGGTGCAGGGCGCCGGTGTCGTCCTGCACCACCTTCTTGATCCGGGCCGCGCCCTGCCCCTGGACGGCGGATACGGGTGCGTGGCGGATGGTCTCGGCCAGGCGGCGCCGCAGGTGCAGGCTCAGGTCGGCGTCGGCCCGATGGGTGATCCAGGTGGCGGCCGCGGCGGTCAGGGCGGCGCCGGCGGTCCCGGCAACGGCCGTGATCACGATCGCGGCGCCCGGTGGCGACTCCCCCTCGGCCCAGGCACCGGTGAACCACGCCAGCACCAGCAACGGAAGAATCGCCAGAGTCCCGGCCATGGCCTGCAGGGCGGCGGCCGTCGCCAGCCGTCCCGTCACCGGGCGGAGCAGACTGAGCTGATTCATCGGAGTCGTCCTTCGTGGAGGGTGAGCACGCGGTCGGCGCGGGCCGCGACCCGGTCGGAGTGGGTGACGAGCAGGATGGCGGTGCCGTCGCGGCGCAGGCCGTCGAGCGTGTCGAGGACGCGGGCCTCGGTGTCCTGGTCGAGGGAGGCGGTGCTCTCGTCGCAGACCAGCACCGCGGGTGCGGCAGCGACCGCGCGGGCCAGCGCGACCCGATGCCGTTGGCCGCCGCTGAGCCGGTCGGGCGTACGGTCGAGCAGTTCGGGTCCGAGGGCGAACCGATCGGTGATGTCGGCCAGGGTCCGGCCCGTGGCACGGCCCCGTCGGGCCGCGCTGTCGAGCGCACGCGTGAGCGCCTGGCGGACGGTCTCGTGCGGGTTGAGCGCGGCGCGGGCGTCCTGGCCGGCGTAGGCGAGGTAGGGCTGCCCGGCCCGGGCGCGGGCACCGGCGTCCCAGTCGATTCGCGCGCCGTGCACCAGCAGGTCGCCGGCGGCCGGCCGGAGCAGGCCGCACAGCGCTCGGGCCAGCGTGCTCTTCCCACTGCCGGAGGCCCCGCGGACACCGACGATCTCGCCGGCGCCGATCTGCACGGCGACGTCCTGGAGTACGGGCGACGCGCCGTGCCGGACGGTGACCCCGGTGCAGGTCAGCGCCGGAGTCGTGAGGCTCGTCGCGGTGGCCGCCGGGAAGGGCGGGACGGCCGGCGCCCGGACCGGAGCGCGGGCATCGGACAGCCGCCCACGGTCCATCGTCAGGGTCCGGCCGGCGACCCGGTCGACCAGGCCGAGGTCGTGGCTGATCAGCAGGACGGCCGGCCGCCAGGGCAGGGCGGCGAACCGCCGGCTGAGCCGGAGCGCGGTGTCCGGGTCGAGGCCGCTGGTGGGTTCGTCGAGCAGGATCAGCCGCGGGCGGGTCACCATCGTCCAGGCCAGCACCGCACGCTGGGCCTGGCCGCCGGACAACTGGCCGGGGAACCGGCGCAGCAGGTCCGGGTCGAGGGCCGCTTCCCGGGCCGCGTCCACTATCCGCGCCGTGCGGGCCGCCCGGTCCTCCCCCGGGCAGGCGATCCGTGCCGCGGTGCGCAGCTGGGCCAGGACGCGGCGGCGAGGGTCCAGCGCGCTCGCCGGGTCCTGTGGGAGGTAGCCGGTGACCCGGCCACGCAGCCGCCGCCGGACCGCGGGGAGGAACGGGTCGGCGCCGGTCACCTCGACCGTGCCCGCCGTGCGGAGCAGTCCCCGGCCGAGGTGCCCGAGCAGACACAGCGCGAGTGTCGTCTTGCCCGAGCCGGAGGCACCGACCAGGCCGGTGACCTGCCCTCCGGCCAGCTCCAGATCCACCCCGTCCAGCAGGTGGACACCGTCCGGCGTACTGATGGTGAGGCCCCGCACCCGGGCGACAGCGGTCATCGCGGCGCACCTGCCCGTTCGTTCTCGCCGAGGACCGGCCCGGCCAGGCGGTCGAGGATGACGGTCACGCCGACGGCGAGCACGACCAGCAGCGTCGCCGGGACCAGCACCGGCAGCGGGTTGGCGGTGATCCCGGCACTGTTCTCCTGGACCATGCGCCCCCAGTTCGCGGCCGGGGCACTCGCCCCGAGGCCCAGGAATCCGGCGGTGGCGGCCAGTTGGGTGGCGGCGACGAACCGGATCCCCGCCTCGGCCAGGGCGACCGGGAGCAGGCCGGGAAGGATGTCGTGCCGCAGGATCACGACGGTGGTGTCGCCCCGGGCCAGCGCGGCGCGGGCGTAGTCGGTGGCGGCGAGGGCCGCGCAGCGTTCCCGGATCACCCGTACCGAGAACGGGATGCTCACCAGGACGCTCGCGGCCACCACGGCGACTCCGCCGCCGGGCGCGCCGGCGGCCAGGACGAGCAGCAGCAGGATGCCGGGCAGGGCGGCGAGAGCGTCGATGACCCGGACCGTGATCCCGGCGGCCCGCCGCCGGTGGGTGACGCCGGCCCAGATCCCGGCGCCGAGACCGGCCACACTGCCCAGCACCGTGGCCACGGTGGCCTGGAGGATCAGGCCGCGCCCGCCGTGCAGCACCCGGGCCAGCACGTCCCGCCCGAGCACGTCGGTACCGAGTGGGTAGGCGCCGGACCATGGCTCGAACGGCCCGGCGACCGGTGCGGTCGCGCTGCCGGCCGCCAGCCAGGGCCCGGCGACGGCCACGGCCAGCACGCACACCGGCGCGAACAGCATCGTCAGCCGGCGGCCGGTCATCGATCTCCTTCGGCCGGATGTGCCCGGCGCCGGCCGAGAAGCGCGGCGGACAGGTCGCCGAGCAGCAGGATCAGCAGTGTCGCGGCAGCCAGGGCCAGGCTGAGGCCCTGCACCAGCGGAACGTCCCGCCCGGCCACCGCCTGGGTCAGTTCGAACCCGACGCCCGGGACGTTGAACAGGGTCTCCACCACGACGCTGCCGCCGAGCAGGCCCGCGGTCATCACCGCCAGGCCGTGCAGGGCCGGTGCCGCCGCGTTCGACACCACCGTCCAGAGGTAGCGGGGGCCGCGGACACCGTTGAGCCGGGCGAACTCGGCGAACCCGGTGGCGGCGGTCTGTGCGACGGAGGCCCGCAGCAGCCGCATGGTGGCGCCGAACCCGCCCAGCGCCAGAGCCATCGCGGGCAGCGCCACCAGCTCGGGGTGCTGCCAGAGTGTGTCGCCGGCCGGTACCAGCGCGACCGCGGGCAACACCGGCCACCACGCGGTGAACACCACGAGCAGGCCGGTGGCCAGCAGGAAGTCCGACGAGCCGACGAGCCCGAGGGTGGTCGCGCTCAGCACCCGGTCCAGCCGGCCGCCCACCCTCAACCCGGCGGCGACGCCCAGCCCGACCGCGAGCACCAGGATCAGCGCCGTGGCCGGGACCAGTACCGCGAGACTGGCGGAGAGCCGGTCGGCGATGATCTCACCGACGCTGCGCCCGGTGATCAGGGAGGTTCCCAGGTCCCCCCGGACGGCGTCACCGATCCAGTCGAGATAGCGCTCGTGAGCGGGACGGTCGAGGCCGAGCGCGACACGGATCGCGGCCCGCTCGGCGTCCGTGGCGTTCGGCCCCGAGGTGGTGCCCACCGCGTCGCCGGGCAGCACCTCGGTGGCCCAGAAGACGACGGCGGACAGCACGGTGAGGGTGGCCCCCGCGGCGGCCACCCGCACCGTCAGCCAGCCGGCCGGTCGCATCGCCTCAGTTCCGGACGGTGGCGCGGGACAGGTCGGGGAACTGGAGGTCCCGAACGCCGCTCACCCGGTCGGAGGCGGCGTTGATGGTCGGGACGAACACCGGCGCGATCTGGTTGCCCTTCTCCCACAGCAGCTTCTGTGCCTGGTGGGAGGCGGCCAGCCGCTCCGGTGCGGTCGCCGCGCCGCGGGCTTCGAGCACGAGGGCGTCCACGTCGGGGAAGGTTCCCGGGGTGTGGTTGATCTCGAAGTACGCGGGCGGGTTGTAGCCGGCTTTGAACGGCCAGGACTGGTAGGCCGGGTAGTCGGCGAACAACTGACCGGCGGGCAGTTCACGCAGGGTGGCCTCGACGCCGATCGCCGTGAGGTCCTCGACGATCAGGGTCGCCGTCTCCACCATGCCCGGCATCTCCGGTCCGGCGGTCAGTTCGACCTTCATCCCGGTGGCGCCGGCCTCGGCGAGCAACCGCTTCGCCCGTTCCGGGTCCGCGGCACGCTGGGTGAGCGAGGTGTCGTACGAGGGGAACCCCAGCGCGGGCACGTCGTTGCCGGCGAAGGCCCGGCCGAAGTACACGTTGCGTACGATCCGGTCCCGGTCGACCGCCAGCCGGAACGCCTCCCGCACCCGGGGGTCGCCGAACGGCTCGGTCTTGATGTTCATCGTGTACTGCAGGTAGGAGGCGAAGGGCAGTTCGCTGGTGGTGACCGCGATGCCGTCGGCGCTCTCCAGCGTCCGGGCCTGGGCGGGGCCGACACCGCTGATGAAGTCGACCTGGCCCTGCTGGAGGGCGTTCACCCGCGCCGTGGCGTCCGGGATGGACCTCAGTTCGATCTTCTCCAGCGTGGGGGCCTGACCGTAGTAGGAGGCGTTGCGCTTGAGTAGCGTCGCCTGCCCCGGTTCGAAGGATTCGATGGTGAACGGTCCGGAGGACGGCATGCCGGCGGTGAACTCGGTGGTCCCGTCCGGGATGGCGAGGGTGGTCTGGCAGATCACCTCGCGTCCGTCGGCGATCGGGGACAGCGCGGGGAGGGTCACCGTCGACGCGTCCGGGGCGGTGGCCTTCGCCATGTCGAAGTTCCGGGCGATCAGCATGCTGAAGGGCAGGCCCTTCAGCAGGGCCGGCGCCCGCAGCGAGTACAGCACGTCGGCCGAGGTCAGCGCCTTGCCGTCGGTGAACGCCACGCCGTCGCGGACACGCAGCGTGTAGGTCTTCAGGTCGTCGGAGGCGGTGATCGACTCGACGACGCCGTAGGACACCCCGTCCGGCGCGGTGGGATCGAGTTCGCACAGTGGGGCGTGCACCAGCTTCGCCCGGACGAAGTCGAGTGCGGTCGGGCCGGTCAGGTAGTTGAGTGTCTCGTTGGAACCGCCACCGGCGAAGGCCGCGCGCAGGGTCGTCGGCGTCGCCGCGCCGGGTTCGTCCGCACCGGCGCAACCCGCCGCGGCGAGGAGCACGCCCACCACCGCGGCCGCCGTCACCATTCGTGCCGCAGTCGGCACCATATCTCCACCATCACTCTCAGTCATCGATCTTCTACCGTCACAGCCGGTAGGTTTACTACGTATACCAGTAGATGAAAACGGTTGTCACCTTCGATAAGCGGAGATCACATGCTGAGCCAAGAGGCCGTCGTCGACGCGGCAGTCGATATCACCCGAGATGCCGGCCTCTCCGCGGTGACCATGCGCGCCGTCGCCGCCCGACTCGACGTCACCGCGATGGCCCTGTACCGCCATGTCGGCGGCCGCGAGGACCTGATCCGGATGGTCGCCGACCGGGTCGGTCAGTACGTCCGCCCCTCGGCCCCACCCGGCGCCTCCTGGGAGGACAGCGCCCGCTGCTGGGCGATGGCGCAGCGTGACGTCCTGCGGCAGTATCCGGGCGTCGCGGCCTGGCTGATCAGCAACGGGCCGGCCGGGCCGCAGGCCTACCGTCTGCTGGAGGAACTGGTGGCCCCACTCGCCGGCGCCGGGTTCGACGACGCCACCGTCGCCCGGGGCGCCGCCGCCATCATGAGCTGGACCTTCACCCGGATCGCCGTCGAGGACTCGGCCGACGTCCGGCTCCGCCACCGGGAGCCGAACCGCTCCGAGGCCTTCCTGAACGGCCTGTCCGCTGTCGACGCGGGCGCCCACCCGTCCGCCGCCCGAGTCGGCCGGGAGTTCTTCGCCCTGCCAATGGCGGACCTGTTCGAGACCGGCCTCGACTGGATTCTGGCCGGCCTCCTCGTACGACTACCGCCGACGTCCCCGCAGGGCTCGCCGGCTGGGCGTCGCCTCGCTGGACGTCTGGCACAAGGGCCACCCGTCCGCCGGTGACTACCACCAGCTCCGGTCGATCGCTGATCTGGTCCGTACAGTTGCGCGGCAGCAACAGCAATGCGGAGATCCAGAACGCGTACTTCCTGCCCCGGGTCCCCGACCAGGGCGAGGTCAGGTTCCAGCGGTCGTCGGGGGGCGCCCGCCCGTCCTCGTCCGGGGCCCGTTCGGGCTGACAGGCCCCGGCGGGCTGGTTCCCGCGTGGCACGAGATCAGGCGGCGATGTCCACGTTCTTGGCTTCCATCAGTGCGTTGGTCGCGGGCATGAGGCGCCCGAGGGTGTTGCGCAGCCCCGGTGAGCGCATCATCCGGATCATGCCGGCGCGCATGACCTGCTCGCGGCGGTTCTGCGGGACGAAGATGAGACGTTCGTTGAGGGCTGCGGCCTGGTGGTCGGTGATGAAGGGCCGCAGCCGGGTCTCCCATGCGCCGAGCGCGCCGGGCACGTCGTCGGGGTGCTGCTGCAGGAGGGTGCCGAGCAGGTCTCCGCCGGCCATGCCGGTGGACGCGCCCATGCCGGAGTACAGGGTCAGGCACCAGGCGGCGTCGCCCACCAGCACGACCCGTCCCCGGTGCCAGCGGGGCATCCGCACCTGCATGACGGAGTCGAAGAGGGCGTCGGGCGCCTGCTCGTACCGCTGGAAGAGCTCTTCCAGGACGGGACCGGCCGGTTCGGGGCCGAAGGCGGCGCGGAGGGAGTCGATGGGGGCGCGCTGGAACTCGGCGTCGACGTCGGCGGTGCGGTAGGAGAACAGCAGGCTCGGGGCGTGGTCGGCGAAGGCGAAGGTGGCGGCCGAGCGGCCCGGTTCGGCAAGCACCAGGCCTTCGGACTGGCCGAAGCCGTCGACCGGCCGGTCGAGGACGGTCGCGGCGATCATGTAGTTCAGCGGGTGGACGAAGGTGCCGTCGCCGAAGGCCAGGCGGCGCACGGTGGAGCGCAGGCCGTCCGCGCCGACGACCAGGTCGAAGCTTTCGGTGGTACGCGTACCGGTGGCCAGGTCGTGCAGTTCGACGCGTGCTTCGTCGTCGTTCTGCTCGATGGCCGAAGGCACCGTCGAGTAGCGGATCTCGACGTCCGCGGGCAGGGCCTGGAACAGGCCGTTCTCCACGTCACCGCGCAGCAGGGGCCGAGGGCTGCCGGACAGATCCACGATGCTCAGCCCGGGACGCCGCCGGCCCTGCCGATCGATCTCGTAGGTGGTCACGCCGGGGCCGCCGCGGGTGCCGATCGCGTCCAGGGCTCCCAGCCGGCGGGCGGCGGCCGCGCCGGTGCCGAAGAGCATGATGAAGTAGCCGCCGGTACGCCGTTCGGGTGCGCGTTCGATCAGGACGGGCTCCCAGCCGATCTGCCGCAGACGGATCGCGGTGGCCAGCCCGGTGATCCCGGCGCCGACGACGAGGGCCTTCCGGCGGGAGCGGTTCTCGGTCATGTCTTCCTCACCTTCATCCAAGTGGAGGCGTGACCTCCACATCGATAGTGAAGCGGAGACATGGCCTCCGCTTCAAGTGGATGTAACGGAGGCCACACCTCCGTTTATTGGTTAGGATGGGCGCTGTGAATGACGAGAAACCGGTGCGGGCCGATGCCCTGCGCAATCGGAGAGCCATCCTCGAAGCAGCCTCGCAACTGTTCGCCGAACGCGGGCTCACGGTGTCGCTGGACGAGATCGCCCGGCACGCCGGGCTCGGTGTCGGCACGGTCTACCGGCGCTTCGGGACCCGCGACGCGATCGTCGAAGCCCTGTTCGCCACACGGATCGAGCACATCGCCCAGGTCGCTCACGACTGCCTGGACAACCCCGACCCCCGCCTCGGCCTGATCGAGTTCCTGCGGGCCAGCTGCGCCGACCTGGCCGGTGACCGGGGCCTGCGGCAGGTCGTCATCGGGCTCTCACAGGGCACCGAGGCGATTCAGCGCACCCGCGCCACACTCGAACCCGCGATGTCGGCCCTGGTGGAACGGGCCCACACCGCCGGAGCGCTGCGCCCCGGCCTGGCCCCCACCGACGTACCCATGCTCTTCATGATGATCGGAATGGTCGGTGACCTGGTCGGCACGAGCTTCCCAGACGCATGGGAACGCTACTTCGAGCTGGTCCTCACCGGGATCCTGAGCCCTGACGCCCCCGCACCCACGCAGCCCGCCCTGACTGCCGAACAGTTCGACGCCGCCATGACCGACTGGCTCCCCAGCCAACGGACCTGACGGTCCGCCGTGGGGACGTGCGTTCCCCTCGCGGCTCTCACCGCGAGGGGAACACTGTCGTACGTCAGCGCCTGGTGGCGGCGTCGGCGGCGAAGGCGGTCACCCAGGCCAGGGCCGAATTCCAGTTGATGGTGATCTCGTTGACCGACCAGGCCTCGATGTTGTCGACGTAGCAGAGCTGCGGGGCGCAGTCGTTGAGCCACGCCGCGGACAGCGGGTCCTGGAGGCTGGAGTTGGGGCCGCCCGCGATCGAACCGGCCGGCGGGTTGGGCAGGGTGGAGTCGAGGGACTTGGCGTACCAGCGGCTGTGCTGGTTCTTCGCCTGGTTGGTGCCGTAACCGGTGATGTAGGACTGCCCCAGGGCGTTACGCCCCAGCAGGTAGTCGAAGCCCTCGAACACCGCATCGGCGTAACCGGCCGCACCCGTCAGGTCATAAGCCGTGGCCAGCACCACCTGGTTGTTGAGGATGGACGCGTTGGAACCCCAGTCGTACTTTCCGGTCGACGGTGTGTACGTCTGCCCGAACTTCTCCGCCTTCTGGAAGGAGATCAGTTTGTCGGCGGCGGCGGTCACCCAGGCGCGCACCTGGCTGTCGGCGGCCACCGGGCTGAACCGGGCCAGGTCCATCTGGCCGAGCGCGGCCACCGAACCCCAGTAGAAGCCGTTCTGGCTGAACGCGGCTCCCGCCCTGTGGTGTCTGCTGGCGAGGAAATCACTGCGGTACGCGGTACTCGTGGTCGTCAGGAACAATTCGACGGCCGCCCAGTAGAACTCGTCGGAGACGTCGTCGTCGTTGTAGGGGCCGCCACCGGAACGGTCGGCTCGGGGCGCGTACAACGCGGGGTTGGCTTTTGCCGCACTGTAGGCCTTGACCGCCGTGGCCCGCAGCCGGGACGCGAACGCCGCGTCGTACGTCTGGAAGATCCGGGCGCCCTGGGCCGCGACGGCCGCCAGGTTGAGGGTCGCCGCAGTTGACGGGCGGTGCAGTTCGCGCTGCTTCCTGTCCTGGTGGGGCAGGGTCGGCGGGCCGGTCCACGACTCGTCGTGCACCTTGTGGTGCACCATTCCGGCCAGCGGTTTACCGTCCGGCACCTGCATCTTCAGCATGAATTCGAGGTTCCAGCGGGCCTCGTCCAGAATGTCCGGCACCCCGTTGCCGCTCTCCGGAATCCGCAGCGTGCCGTCGGCCCACTGCTTCTTGTCGCGTTCCCACGAATTCAGCAACTGGTACGTGGCGATACCACCGTTGACCACATACTTGCCGTGGTCGCCGGCGTCATACCAGCCGCCGGTCACATTCAGCTTGTAGTCACACGTCCAGTTGTCGACGTACGACTTCGGCGACTGGCAGGGCACCGCGGTGTCACCCTCCCCGGGTGTGCCCGCCACGTGCCCGGCCGGACGCGAATAGGCGCCGTCGTTGATCGCGATACCACTGCGGTTGGTGTAGAAGAACCGCATCGAGTCGGTCTGCAACCTGTCGTAGATGGACGCGCTGATCGCGAACGTATTGCTGGATTCACCGTTGACGACCAGGTAGTACGTGCCGGGCGTGGTCACCCCGGAGAAGTCCAGAGTGTGCACCGGCGCACCGGCGGAGCCGTCGAATCCGCCCGGCCTGGTCGTCCCGGACATCGCCACCGCACCGCCGACCGGCCGCAGCTGCCAGGACAATCCGCTGGTGGCCGACGTGACCACGGTCGCCCGCTTCGGCCCCCGCGGCAGATACCCGTGCTGATTCACCTTGATCGACGGACCACGGCTGGCCTGGTAGGCGTACTCGTTGCCGTTGAGCGTGACGTCGTCCATGCAGAACTCGTAGGCCTTGGTGGCGCCACCGAGACGGAACTGGAGCTGCGACAAGACGTACTTGTCCGGATAGGTGGTCTTGATCTCGTAGGAGAAGTTCTTCCAGCCGGTCCCGGTCGTGAGCCCCTTGTTCAGATAGGTGATCTTCCCGGGGTTGTCGAACGGCGCGAGCTGCACCAGCGGGTTGGCGGCGACCGAGGTCCTGGCCCGGAACTTCAGCGTGAACGTGCTGTTGCCCGGCAGATAGATGCTGTTGTGCCCGACGATCACGTCCCACGGGTTCGCAGCCGCGGGAGCCGTCACACAGAACACCCCGCCGTTCACCGACGGCACCATCCCGGCGTTGACCCACCACGGCTTGAACGACCCGGTGAAGTTCGAATTCTGCAGCAGCCGGCCGTCCACCTGTGGAGACGGCTGGCCACCCGAATAGGCGGGCAGCGTCCCGGCCGGCAGGTCGGGAACACCACCACCGTGCTCCTGACCGGGGCCGGAATCGCCGGAACCGTACCGGGGAAGGGCCCAGGCGCGAACCACCCCGCTGGTCTCGTCGAGGACCAGGAACATGCTTCCGGTGTTCGGGGTGATCTCGGCGAAGCTGCCCGCCGACCCGGGGAACACCTCACCCTCACGAATGGTGCCCAGCGACTTCCAGCCTTTGGTCAGCGTCCACGGGCGGCCGGTGTTCTCCCAGGCGGCCACGTCACCGGTGTGGTATTCGACGAGCACGATGTCGGCACGCCTGTCACCGGTCACATCCGCGAAATAGGTGACCCCCTGCCGCCCGCTCGCCGGATAGCCGAACCCGGCGACCTTGGACCAGTCCCCCGGTGAGGGCAGGGCGCCGGCCTTGTTCTCCCAGAGCGTCGCGAAGCTCATCCGGTCCAGCGTGATCAGGTCGTCGTCACCGTCGCCGTCGAGGTCAGCGAACTGGATGTTCTCGTAGCCCAGATTGTTCGCCACGGTCTTCGGCGCCGCCCAGCGGACCTGGTCGCCGGACGACTCGTTACGCCACACCATCATCGACGCGACACCGTTCGTGAACGCGATCCGGATGTAGTCATCACGGTCGTCGCCGTCCAGGTCACCGAAATAGGCGTCGCTGAGCGTGGTGGTGAGACCCACGCCGGCCGACGGCGCGACATCGCCGAGGGGCTGCCACAGCATCTCGCCGCTGCCGCGATCACAGCCGAGGTTCCGCCACGCGTAGACCCGCCCCTCAGAGATGATCACCCGATCGGTGACACCGTTGTCGTCCAGGTAGACGAATCGGCTCTGCAGCCCGGCCGGGTGGTTCGCGACCGCGCCGACCTCGGTCCAGGTCTGCTCGGAAGCCCCACGACAGTAGGCGGTCGACGCGGAACCCAACTGGTTCATCCGCTGAGGCAGCGTCTCGACGGACCGGCCGAGAACCGCGGCCAGCTTGTCGGCGATCCCGCCGGTGGAGAAGTACGAGCCGATCGTCCGGACGACCTTCACCGCCTTCGCGTTGATCGCCTTGAGCAGTGCCACGGCCTGATCCGGGGCGGCCCAGCCGACGAGCGCTGTCGCGATGCCGATCGTGAGACTCTTGGCGAAGATGTCGAGGTAACCCGTCTCGCTGTCCCCGCCCTCCTTCCACTTGGTCAGCAGCCCGGAGACCGCCTCACCGAGAAAACCACCCAAGCCCGTGCACACCGGCACCAGCCCGGGAAGGTAGACCAGGCATCCGGTGGTGGCCAGCTCACCGACGATCGTCCCGGTGATGGTGATGAGCGAGTCCAGCAACCAGTTCCAGTTCCAATTGCCCGACACCTCCGGCTGCTTGACGACAACCGTCAACAAGCTGCCGGACACCGACAGCTCCGTGTCGAAATCGGTGTACTGGAACTCGGGGGCGATGTCGGCGTACCAGCCGTGGCCGAGGGTGGCCCGCGCCGCCCGGTCCAGCCCACCGTGCTGGGTGGCGAGCGTGGTCAGCCGGGTGTGGACGGCGCCGGCGGTGGACGCCTCCCCCAGGTCGAAGACGAGTGTGGCACGGGTGTCCGCGGCGTGGGCCCGGCCCGGCGCCGCCGTCACCCCGGCGACTATGAAGAGGAGGAACACGAGCAGGGCCGCGAGCAGCGACCTCAGTTGACCAGCTCGGCTTGTCGTCACATCAGACCTTTCCCGGCGCACAGATGGCGCCCAGGCTGACATCACCGCCATGATCACCACATCGGTTACTTCCGCCTACCCCGGACCACCTAGGTAGAAGTCACCGACATGGCCCGGGTTGGCGTTCGCCTTGCGGTCGGCGTCTCCCTGAGGAACCTGCCTGATCACAACCCCACCGAGTTCGCAGATGGAGGAATGACGACCAACCCCGATCAGTCCCTGATCCGACACCAAACGAGTAGCGACATCGATACTTTTCGTAACGTGGCGAGTTCAACGGCAGGCCCCGACACCTCCGTCAGAGTGCCGGCAACCGGCCGGGGGTTCGTGCCGAGTTCATCACCCGCCGCGGGCCTTTCATCGATCTCTCGCCCGGCCTACGTTGCGCCGATGACAACAAGCGTCAACTCCGTCATCAACGCCATAGACTTCCGCCGGCCCGGCCTGACCGTTGCCAAGAAGCACCTGCTGCTGTTCTTCGCCCAAGGCCACCACCTGGCATGGGCCGACGAACCCCTGTACGCCGAGCCGCTGTACGCCACCGACCGCAGTGTCACCGTCGCCGACACGGACACCGGCGAACCCGCACCTGCCATCGACGACAACGCCCTACTCGGCACGATCACCGAGGTGGTGGTCCGCTACGGCGCCTTGTCGCCGGCCGACCTGCGCACGTTGGTGCAGGCGTCGCTGCCGTGGCAACTCGCCCGTAAGGGCGACGACGACGGCCGAATCGAATGGGCCTGGCTGACGGACTGGTTCCGCCGCCCCGACGAGACCGACGACTCCGAGTCGGAACGACCCAACCGGGCCGAACGTGCCGCTGCCGAAGCGAATCTCACATCGCTCGGGAGGTCCTGACCACCAGTGAAGGGGGATGCGTGCCCAAGGATCCGGACACATATGCCATCTGGGGTGATTGGGAGCTGGACCGATTCAAGGTCGAAATATCACGATGGCGGGATCGTACGCGTCCTCCCACCGCTGCCTACGAGACCGTCAACAAGTGGTGGCCACGGCTGGCCCAACATCTGGAGTGGTCGGGTGCGGTCCGGGTCAGCCGCGACAAGGATCCCGAAGGAAACCAGCGGTGGATGTGGGTGCCCGGCGCGGACTGGAACATCCCGGGCGAGGGCTCATTCCGGGTCGCCTGCTATTTCCGCACCTACGAGGTCGACGTCTCGATGCCGCCGAAGCTGGTCTGTGAAAGGTTCCACACGGAACCCGTGCTACCCCGCTACGAACGGCTGGCGCCGTAACGGCCTGACCGAGGCCGACGACAACCAGAAGGGCCCCGGGCGGGCCGTCACCCGATCGCTGTTCAGCAGGCCGTAGCACCGCACGCACGGAACACCGTCCGTTCATCCGACCTCGCCGGCCGGCCGCTGACCTAGGATCAGCGGGCGAAGACGACGAGAGTGATGGCGAGTTGACTTTGGAAGTTGTGCCGTTCGAGGAAGCCGTCGAATCGGCCGTCGAGCAGGGGCGTGCCGAGCTGGCCCGGCTGGACGAGGTGGTCGGCGAGCTGGTTCGGGCGTTCGCGCGCGGACAGCGGCGTGAGCCGTCGTCGTCGGCGCTGGTCACCCGGCTGGACGAGTTCGCGGCTGAGTTCCCGGCGGGCCTGCGACGTCACCTCGATCGTGAGCGCGAGTCGCTCGGATCGTTCAACATCGCGTTCTTCGGGCGTACCGGCGTCGGTAAGAGCACTCTGCTGTCGGTGTTCGGCCGGCTCGACGGATCGTACGTCTCACCGGGTGAAAGCGACTGCACCACGGAAGTGCACGCCGTCGGGTGGCGCGACTGCCGCCTGTACGACACGCCGGGGATCAACGGCTGGGGACGTACCGAGAACCGCGAGAGTCTCGAGGCCAAGGCCCGGCGGGCGGTCGAGATCGCCGACGTCGTGTTCCTGTGCTTCGATTCGCAGTCCCAGCAGGCGATGGAGTTCGAGAAGATCGCCGACTGGATCAAGGAATACGGCAAGCCGGTGGTGGCGGTCCTCAACTCCCGGAACGCGCAATGGCACCACCCGGCGCGGGTTGTCCCGGCTCTGCGCCGGAACCTGTCCGAGCAGGTGCGCCAGCACGCCGACAACATCCGTACCCATCTTGAGCTGATCAAGCTGCATGACACGCCGATCGTCGCGATCCACAGTCAGCGGGCTCTGTTCGCCCGCGCCACGACTCCCTTTCAAGGGGTGGCCGCGGACGGCCTGGAGTTCGAACGGCACACGTTCGGCATCGAGTATCTCGAACGCTGGTCGAATTTCGGGACTCTGGAGCGGCTGACCGCCCATCTGATCGAGGAGGGCGCCGCCGATCTACGCCTGGCGGCGCTGCGTCAGGACGTCCGGTCACGGTGCCGTCGGGGGATCGCCGAACTCGAGGACCTGGCGGCCACGATCGACCGGGAGGCGGAGTCTCTCGAACGTCACGCCGAGTCGCTGTTCGCCGTGCTCGGCTACCCGGACGACGCCGAACGGGCCGTGTGGCTGCACGACGCGGCACTCAGCGCGGACCTGGTCGAGGTGTCCGAGGTGGCGCGGGGCGTCCCGTACACCTCACCGCCCAAGGGGACGCTGGACCGCTTCGTCAGGCATCTCGCCGCGTCGCATCTGGGGGCCTGCCGCCGGAAGGCGAAGGCCGCCGCGGACGAGCTGATCCGCACGGCGTTCGCGGAGAAACGGGCGGTCGAGGAGTCGGAGTTCGCCGAGGCGGTGTTCGACCGGGACGCCGTCGGCGCCGCGGTGGCTGCCGTGTGGGCGGACCGTGGTGAGTTTCTGCTGCGTGAGCTCGAAGTCGCGGTGGATCCCGGGTCCGCCGGAGACGCGATGACGGTGTCGCACGCCGCGACGATCCTCGGCGGTGCGGGCAGCGGCAAGCTGGGTGACGTCGTCAAAGGGTCGGGCATTCTGCTGGGGGCGGGCGCCGCCGCCGTACCACTGGCCGCGATGTTGCTCTCGAACCCGGTGGGCTGGGCGATCGGCGCGACGGCCGTGGGCGTCGGGATCGTGAGCCAGGTTCAGCAGTACTTCGGCAAGAAGATGAGCGACGAGGAGGCCGGGCGGGCGCGGGAGGCCCGATCGCAGGCCACGGTGACCGCGCATCGTGCGGTGGACGAGACGTTCGGCGGGTACGAGGACTCCATCGTGGCCGAGAGCCGTAAAGCGGCGTGGACCCTGCTGGCTCCCGCAATCGCCGGTTCGCTGCGCACCGCGGTGGAGCTTCGCACGGCACGCGCCAGGGCCGGCCGGCTGATCGACGACCTGCGGACCCACGCCGATGCGATCGAGCCCGCGCCGGCGGTGGCCGGGATCCTGCAGCGGGCCCAGCGCCGCATGGGCGGATCCACCGCCGAGGTGACCCGGCTGTTCCTCGGCGAGGACTGGCTGGAATCCGGCGTGGATCTGCGCCGGCCGGCGCAGGACGATCACATCCTCCAGCCGTGGTACGCCGAACGTCGTGAACAGGACCAGCAACGACTCACAGGCGCACTGGCCACCGCGTGGAGCACACCGTCGACGGCGGCAGTCGACTCGTGGCGGGCCGGCCTGGAGGAGACCGCGCGCCACGACCCGGACCTGTTCGACATCCTGCGGACCTTCTGGCGTGTCGACGGGGCGAGACCGGCCTTCGTCGTTCTGGGTGACTACAACTCGGGCAAGTCGTCGCTGATCCGCCGGATCCTGGTGGACAGCGGCCGGGAACCACACACCGCGATCGACATCCGGGCCACCCCGGCGACCGCGGCCACGACCCGGTACTCGCTTCCCGGGTTCGACCTGGTGGACACCCCCGGCCTGCAGAGCGGGAACGACGAGCACGACACCATCGCGTACGAGGCGATCGTCGAGGCCGCGCTGGTGTTCGTCGTCGTCCAGATCAATTTCCTGGTCGGTGACACCTCGATGCTGGAGGATCTCGCGCGCGGCGCACGGATGGTCGCCGCGAAGGGCGCCCGGATGGTGTTCCTCATCAACCGGTGTGACGAGCTGGGGATGGATCCGCTGGCCCAGCCCGAGGCGTTCCGGAATCTGCAGAACCGCAAACGTGAGGAACTGCGCGCCGCTTTCGCCGCCCGTGGTGTCGAGATCGGGATGGACCGGATGCACTGCCTGTCCGGTGATCCGTTCGGCCTGGTCGGGGCCGTTCCCATGGTGCGGGCTGCCGCCTTCGACGAGAACCGGATGTGGGACGGTGTCGCCGCGCTGACGAGCACGTTGGCCGGGCTGTCCGACGGTCAGCTGTCTCAAGCCTCGTCGACGGCGGCGTTCGACGCGACGGTCACCGGCCTCAAGCGGCGGCGGCACGCCCTGGACCGCGTGCGGGCCGGCGGCGAGACGGAACTGCGCCGCTTGGAGCCGGTGATCGCCACCATCCGGGCCGCGGTGAAGGACGCCGTGATTCTGGAGAGCTCGCTGCGCGAGGACGCCCGGCGCATGGTGGACCGCCACCTGGTGGCGGCGAAGTCCGCCGTGGTGACGATCGAACGCAAGGACGCCAAGAAGCTGGAGGACCTGCTCCAGTCCTGGTGGAAGGCCCCGGAGTTCGAAGCGGACCTCGAACGCTACCTCGCCGGCGCGGCACACCAGCTGGACGAGTGGTACAACGACCACATGCCGGCGGTCGGCCGCGAGATGCGCGCCGCCGAGCTCCAGGTGTCGCCCGAGCTGGCGGCACAGTTCGAAGCCAAGGGAACCGCCTGGTACGAGAACGCGACCACGGGCGCCGGCAAAGCGGCGGGAGCCGCGGCGTCCCTGGCGGGAGCGCTGGGTAGCCGGGACGCCGTCTACGCCATCGGTAAATTCTTCGGCCACAACTTCAAGCCGTGGGGTGCGGTCAACGGCGCTGCCACGGTCGCCCGCGCCGGATTCGTGCTCGGGGCCGTCGCCGCCGCGACGGACGCCGCGATGATGGCGAACGACAAACGTAAGGACGGCAAACACAAGGACCAGCAGAACTCGGTGCTCCGCGACATCGACGAGGGGGCCGCCGGGCTCGTCGAGCAGATCATGCGGGGCGACCAGGCCGACGGGCCCGTCGGATACCTGGAAGAGCAGATCAAGGAACTCGAGGCTCTGCTCGACGTGCACCTCGATCGGGAGACGGCGATCCGGGCGGAGATCGACTCGGCGACGACGCGGGCCGGGGCGACAGGGGCCCTGATCGCGGCCGCCGACGAGCTGACCGGAACAACGGGGAGGAACGACTAGTGGTCGACATCGACGCGGCGCGGGACTGGCTGGACCGGCTGCCGGGCGGATCGCTGGCCGGACGGTACGGCGCGGCCTGGGACGCCTTCCAGCAGCTGGACAAGCCGGTCGTGACGCTCTTCGGGTCCTACGACACCGGCAAGAGCTCGCTGCTGCGCCGGTTGATCGCCGACGCCGGCGGGACGGCTCCCGCCTGGCTCACCATCAGCGCCCGTCACGAGACCTTCGAGGTCAACGGCGTCGAGATCCGGGGATGCATCGTCCGCGACACCCCCGGATTCTCGGTCGGCGGGTCCGACCTCCGGGCGCAGAACAACACCCGCGAGGCCCTGGCGGCGGTCGATCTCACCGACGTCGGCGTCCTCGTGATGACCCCGCAGCTGGCGACCGCCGATCACGACCGGCTACAGCAGCTGATCACCCGCGAATGGCCCGCCGGAACGCTGTGGATCGTGATCTCCCGGTTCGACGAGGCGGGCGTGAACCCGGAGTACGGGCTCACCCCGTACCGGGAACTGACCGCCCGCAAGATCGACGAACTGCGGCAACAACTCACGATCAACGACCGGACCCCGGTGTACGTCGTCGCGCAGGACCCGTTCGGGCTGGCCGGCTCGTACACCGATCTCGGCCCGGAGACGTGGGACGCGTACCGTGCCTGGGACGGTATGCGGGACCTCGCGGACGCCCTCGACGCGGTGTCGCCGTCGGACCTGCCCGCATGGCGGCACGCGGCCGGGCAACGGTACTGGACGGCGATCGTCGACGAGACCGTCACCGAGCTGCGCACACAACTGGCCGATTACACGGCCCGTGCCGAGATCGCCACCAGCGGCATCAATCGCCGGCGGGCCTCGGAGAGCGAACTCGACGCCATCGACCGCGCCGCCCGTGCCGGACTCGACGGCCTCATCGATGAGGTGCTGCGTGCCTCCGGCGCCGACGATCAGCTGACCGAGATCCAGCGCGCGCTGACCGACTGGTTCGAGAAGCACGAGCAACGCCTCCAGCGGTTGCGCCAGTCGCTGCGCAAATCCACCGAGCGCGACCGCGCCCACCCCGCCTGGGCCGACTTCGCCTCCCTGCTGGCGACACTCGACTCCGGCGCCACCGCCACCGCCTCGGCCGGAGGGTTCGCCGGGCGTGTCGAGACGGTCGGACCGATGCTGGTCGGTGTGCTGAAGGCCATGAGCGACGCGGCCGGACCGCTCGCTGGCAAGAAGACCCGTACGGCGAAGGCCGCCGCGGGACTGGGACGGCATGTCGGCACCGTCGAGGCCGCGATTCCGCTCGTCGTGTTCGCGGCGAAGACTTTCGACGACTACCGGGCGGATCGCGCCCGCGTCAACCAGGACAGGGCGGCAGCCGAGCGACGGCAGCAACTCGTCGACGCATGCACCCAGCACGCACTCGACACGTGGCAGCCCTACGTCGACGACCTACGCGACGAGATCGTCGCCGCGACGAGTGATCGCGCCGACCTTGACGCGAGCCTGCACCAGCTCGTCGACCAGCTGAGCCAAGCAGTCGCCGAAGGCGAGCGAATCCTCACTCAGCGGGGCCACTCGTCATGAATCAGAAAGTTCTCCTGATTAGTCCGGAATATAGGCTTCTAAGGCGTGTTTTAGAACTCGGTTAGGTTGATCGATGTCACGCGTGGCGGTGATCGATAACTGAAGAGGTCTCCGGTATCTGGTTCTGCGACCAAGCAAGAACTTCATACCGGA